>NZ_JBHSOU010000002.1:0-214526 GCF_042656385.1 Pseudomonas sp. GCM10022186 | reverse complement strand
GCGATACCCATGCGGACAGGGCTGATGGGTTTCGCTTCGCTCTACGCCATCCTACGGACTGGTGCGCGGCACATTCTGCGAGACTTCTGGTGGGCTGTGCGACCTATCCACGAACTGGCAAACCGGGAATCGCGGTACCTCTGCCCCCGGATCGCATCCGGGCTACCAACTGCCACATGACTCCCCTGTAGGATGGGTAGAGCGGAGCGAAACCCATGCTGTCGGATCGATGGGTTTCGCTCGCTCTACGGATGAAATCCGGGGAAAGTCCGACTGCCGCTCCTGGATTTCATTGGGCGACGATTTGCCAAGCACCTCGTAGGAGCGAGCTCTGCTCGCGAACCGGAGCACTTCGCGAGCAGAGCTCGCTCCTACAGGGGATACAGCCGGTCTCAACACTTGATGAAGCCCAACGTCGCGGTGTCTCGGGGAGCTCGGATCGTTGGGCTCCTCCGCGTTCCGTTCGGATGGGGCGGGCGGCGTTCCGCGAGCTTGCGATACCCATGCGGACAGGGCTGATGGTTTTCGCTTCGCTCTACGCCGTCCTACGAACTGGTGCGCGGCCGCAGGCACTCCGCCAGGGCGCTTTGCCAGTCCGGCAGGGTCACCTGCCAGTCGCGGGCCAGCTTGCTGCCGTCCATACGGGAGTTGAGCGGCCGCCTGGTCGGCGTCGGGTACTCGCTGGAAGGAATGGCCACCAATCGCGCGCAAGGCTTACCCGCAGCTTTCAGCTCTTCCGCAATGGCGCTGGCGAAGCCGAACCAGGAGGTCTCCCCCTGGTTGGTCAGGTGGTAAACGCCCCAATGACGGTTGCCTGCCTGCCACTGTTCCACCAGCCGGGCAGTGGCCTGGGCGATGCTGCCCGCCCAGGTCGGCGCACCGATCTGGTCGTCCACCACGCGCAGCTCCTCGCGCTCCTGCAGCAGGCGCTGCATGGTGAGCAGGAAGTTGCGCCCGTGCAGGGAATAGACCCAGCTGGTGCGCAGGATCAGGTGCGCACCGCCGACGGCCTGGATCGCCTGTTCGCCGGCGAGCTTGCTGCGGCCATAGGCGCCCAGGGGGTTGGTCGGGTCGTCTTCGCGGTAGGGCGCGGACTTGTCGCCGTCGTAGACGTAGTCGGTGGAGTAGTGGAACAGCGGGATACCGAGGGCAGCCGCTTCCTCCGCCAGCACGCCGGGCGCGGTGGCATTGATGGCGAAGGCCGCTTCAGGCTCGCTTTCCGCCTGGTCCACCGCCGTGTAGGCGGCGGCGTTGATCAGCAGGTCGGGCGACTCGGCACGTACCTGCTGGCGGATCAGCCCGGGCTGGGCCAGATCGAGCCGGTCACGCCCCAGGGCGACCACCTCGGCCTTGCCGGCGAGGCTCAGTTGCAGCTCGCGGGCGACCTGGCCATTGTTGCCAGTGATGAGGACCTTCATGGGAACAGGTCCGCATCCTTGAGGGCAACGCCTGCCTGGTCCTTGGCGGACAGGATCGGCGCCCCGGCCAACGGCCAGTCGATCGCCAGATCCGGGTCATCCCAGCGGATGCAGCGCTCGTGCCGCGGCGCGTAGTAGTTGGTGGTCATATAGAGGAACTCGGCTGTCTCGCTGAGTACCAGGAAGCCATGGGCGAAGCCCTCGGGCACCCACATCTGGAGTTTGTTCTCGGCAGACAGACGGGCCCCGACCCAGCGGCCGAAGGTGGGCGAGCTACGACGGATATCCACCGCCACGTCGAAGACCTCGCCCTGCACCACGCGCACCAGCTTGCCCTGGGCCTGTTGCACCTGATAGTGCAGGCCGCGCAGCACGCCGCGCTGGGAGCTCGAATGGTTGTCCTGCACGAAATCCGGCTTCAGGCCGGTGAGCTCCTCGAACACGCGCGAGTTGTAGCTCTCATAGAAAAATCCGCGCTCATCGCCGAAGACCCTGGGCTCCAGGATCAATACGTCCGGCAGTTCGGTTGCAATCACTTTCATGCGTGTTCACCTGCAAGTTTGAATAAGTACTGGCCATAACCGGTCTTGCCGAAGGCCTTGGCCTGGGCCAGCAACTTATCCTTGTCGATCCAGCCGTTCTGAAAGGCGATTTCTTCGAGGCAGGCCACCTTGAGCCCCTGGCGATGCTCGATGGTCTGCACGTACTGGGAGGCTTCCAGCAGGCTGTCGTGGGTGCCGGTATCCAGCCAGGCGAAACCACGGCCAAAGCGTTCGACGCGCAGGTCGCCCCGTTCGAGGTAGGCGTTGTTGACATCGGTGATCTCCAGCTCGCCCCGCGCGGAGGGTTTGACCTCCTTGGCGATGCGGA
This sequence comes from Pseudomonas sp. GCM10022186, assembly GCF_042656385.1. Taxonomy (NCBI): domain Bacteria; kingdom Pseudomonadati; phylum Pseudomonadota; class Gammaproteobacteria; order Pseudomonadales; family Pseudomonadaceae; genus Pseudomonas; species Pseudomonas sp. GCM10022186. The sequence goes on along the minus strand of NZ_JBHSOU010000002.1, from coordinate 212,238 downwards.
TCACATCGTTGTCGTAGAAGTACAGGCCAGTCACCGCATAGCTGGACTTGGGCTGTGTGGGCTTCTCTTCGATGGAAACCGCCCGTCCCTCGCTGTCGAACTCGATCACGCCGAAGCGCTTCGGGTCGTTCACCCAGTAGCCGAAAACCGTCGCGCCGCTCGGATGGCTGGCCGCGCGCTTGAGCTTCTCGGTGAAGTGCTGGCCGTGGAAGATGTTGTCGCCGAGAATCAGGCACACCGCATCCTGGCCAATGAACTCTTCACCAATCAGGAAGGCCTGGGCCAGGCCATCCGGCGACGGCTGCACCGCAAAGGTGAACCGGACCCCGAACTGGCTGCCATCGCCCAGCAGCTCGCGGTACTGCGGCAGGTCATGGGGGGTGGAGATCACCAGGATTTCGCGGATGCCGGCGAGCATCAGCACCGAGATCGGGTAGTAGATCATCGGTTTGTCATAGATCGGCAGCAGCTGCTTGGATACGCCGAGGGTGATCGGGTGCAGGCGGGTGCCGGAGCCTCCGGCGAGGATTATCCCTTTCATACGGAAGCCCCCAGGCGTTCACGCTGGTAACTGCCATCCTGCACGCGACGGCACCATTCCAGGTTGTCGAGGTACCACTGCACGGTCTTGCGCAGGCCGGTCTCGAAGGTTTCCTGCGGCACCCAGCCCAGTTCGCGCTCGATCTTGCCGGCGTCGATGGCATAGCGCAGGTCATGGCCGGGGCGGTCCTTGACGAAGGTGATCAGGTCTTCGAAGCGGGCGATTCCATCCGGCTTCTGCGGCGCCAGCTCTTCCAGCAGGGCGCAGATACCACGGACCACGTCGAGGTTCTTCTGCTCGTTGTGACCGCCGATGTTGTAGGTCTCGCCCACCTCACCGCGGGTGACCACCTCCAGCAGGGCGCGGGCGTGATCCTCGACGAACAGCCAGTCGCGGATCTGCTGGCCGTTGCCATAGACCGGCAGCGGCTTGCCTTCCAGGGCGTTGAGGATCATCAGCGGAATCAGCTTCTCGGGGAAGTGATAGGGGCCGTAGTTGTTCGAGCAGTTGGTCAGCAGCACGGGTAGGCCGTAGGTGCGCTGCCAGGCGCGGACCAGGTGGTCGGACGCCGCCTTGCTGGCCGAGTAGGGCGAGCTGGGCGCGTAGGGCGTGGTTTCGGTGAAGAGGTCGTCGACGCCGTGCAGGTCGCCATACACCTCGTCGGTGGAAATATGGTGGAAACGGAAGGCCGCCTTGCGCTCGGCGTCCAGGCCCAGCCAGTAGGCGCGCACGCTCTCCAGCAGGCTGTAGGTGCCGACGATATTGGTCTGGATAAAGGCGGCCGGCCCGTCGATGGAACGGTCCACATGGGACTCGGCGGCAAGGTGCATCACCGCATCGGGCTGGAAGCGGGCCAGGGCCTCGCCAACCACCTGGCTGTCCGCGATATCGGCCTGGAGGAACTGGTAGCGCGGGTTGTCCGCAACCGCAGCCAGGGACTCGAGGTTGCCGGCGTAGGTCAGCTTGTCCAGGTTCAGGACCTCGTGGTCCGTCTCCGTCAGCAGATAGCGGATCAGTGCCGAGCCAATGAAGCCGGCACCACCGGTAACCAGGATTCGCATGTACTTTCCTTTGATGGCAGGAGGTTGTTCGAAGGCCGGAGGGTGCTTGGTCCCGGGCAAAAGCTCAAGAATGATATGCCCTTTTGCGGTGCGACAGCTGGACTCTGCGACGCCCGCCCCTGGCACGGGGCGCGAGCACGAACAGCCGAATTATCCGGCCGGCCCAGCCACCTGCCAACCCGGGCCCCTTACAGCGCGTCCGATTCCGCCTTCGCGCCGTAATCGACCTGCCCCCAGGGCCAGAGCCGGCGCAGTACCAGCACAACCGCCATGCCACACAGCACGCCGATGACATTCGCCGCGATGTCGCCCATCGAGGCCGTGCGCAGGGGCAGCAGTTCCTGTCCCAGCTCAACCCCGATGGAAACCAGCAGGCTGCCCAACGCCAACCAGCGCAAGCCCACCCCGGGGAAGGCTAGCCAGGCGCTCAACGTCAGGCAGGCGAACCCTATCCAATGGTGCAGCTTGTCCTGGTTCTCGAAGGCCTCGGGCACCGGGTCGCTGCGCAGCCCGGCCACCAGGATCACCAGCAGCACGGCGCAGAATGCCAGGCGCGCGAGACGGGTGGCCCAGAGCGGGTTCATTCCACCACCTTGTCGAAGTTGTTGTGGAACAAGTCGATGTTGCGTCCCTCGGTCAGCGAGTAGAGCGAGTAGCTGCGGCCCAGGGAAGCGCCACCGTCACGGGTCAGCGGCGTCCATGCCAGGTTGGCCCGGCGCATGGTGGAGCTGGCCATCAGCTCGTCGAAGGGAATCGAGAAGTAGATGCCCTTGCTGAAGCTGCCCTCACCGTACTCTTCCTGTGTGACGTTGGTGAGTGTCACAAAGCCGCCGAAGCGCACGCCATTGCGGAACTCCCGCGAGAGGTCGACCGTTACGCCGTAGTCGCGGGCCAGGTAGCGGCCCACGCTGACAGCCGCGAGGATGTCCTCGAAGGGCAAGCGGTAGTAGCCGGTCACATGGCCAGTCATCACGTTGTAGTCGCGCAGGCCGAAGTCCTGCTCGAAGTCACGCTGTTGCACCCAGTTCCAGTTAGCGCCAATGGCCCAGCGCTCGCCCATGGGGCGATACAGCAACTCGCCGCCCACACCCGCGAACATCGATTCCAGGTAGCCGCCGTAGACCATGCCGTAGAGGTCTTCGTCCAGCTGACGTGCCTTGTTCAGTTGGAAGACGGGCATGGTCACGTCCGAGGTGGTCATGTACTCACGCAGGAAGGTGCGCACCCGTGGCAGGTTGCTCGGAGCGGTGTATTTGAAGTCGTCGAAGTTGTTCACCAGGTTCCCGCTGAGCATGCCGTTCCACCAGAGGTCACGCTGGAAGCGGTATTCGGCGGTGAGGTCGGCGGTGAACTGGTAGAGCAGGAAGCCATCCGGGCCGCCGACGTTCTGCTTGTAGCCCAGGCCCAGGCCATAGGTGAAGGGCGACAGCTCTTGAGCGAACAGTTCCTTTTCCTGGTGCGGCACCGGCGCATTCTGCTCGGTGGTGCGGCGCAGGTCTTCCACCGGGCGATCCTTCAGGGCCACCTCGCGGAAGGTCTCGCGGGGCAGGCTGATCTCCTGCACTGGCACGCCGTTGCGGTTATCCACAACGGTGAACCAGTCGATCTCGTCGTTCACGCTGTTGTCGAGAATGCGCGCAGCGCGGCCCACCGCCTTGGGCTGGTGGAAGTAGCGGGTCTGCTCGCCATAGACGATCAGCTCCGAGTCGCGCTGGGCGATGCGCTCCACCCGGTAGCCGGCATTCTTCTGCAGGCGCTGGGCCACGCCGGCCCATTTCACATCTTCAGGCGCCACCTTGGGCATGCTGGCCTGCACGGGTTCGGCCGGCGGGTCGAAGGTCTTGGCCGGCGCCTTGCGGGTGGCAAAGTTGGTGTGCAGGGTGATGCCGAACATCGCGGTATTGCCGCGCTCCCAGGCGGCATGTAGGTCTACCGAGTCCCCGGCCTTGAACACCAGGCCCAGGTTGATGGGGGAGTCCTGCACCTGGTTGTTGTCCTGCGGCTCGTTCTTGTAGTCGTTGCCTTCGTATTCCAGCTTGATGGACAGGGGGTCCCACGGCGTTTGGTAGTTCACGCCGCCGAAAAAGGACGGACTGCCACGGAAGTACTGGTTGCTGTTGACATCACCCGTGCCAGTTGCGGCCGGTCGTTCATCGAACTTGTCGCCGAGGACGATGCTGACGGGGTTGTCGATATCCTCCCGATTGCCGATATAGCCCCAGGCCAGACCCAGGCTAAGGTCGAAATCACCCAGGCGCTTGTTACCGACAAAGTATTCACTGGAGAACAGGCCGGTACCACCAACGTCGCGAGCACCCAATGCCACTTCCGGCAGCCAGTGGCTTTCCTTGAGCAGGCGGACCTTGGCATCGACGGCCTTGTCCTTGTAGCTCTGGTCGCCACTGAGGCTTTCAGGGCCATAGTCGCGGTTGCTGATGGCGGTATAACGGAAGCTCCCCTCCAGCCAGTCGAAGGGCTGGAAGGAGACGCTATAGCGGCTGTAAGGGTCAGTGCGGTTGGCGTTCACCGACAGCTCACCGGCCGGCGCCATACGTGCGGTAGGCGTTTGCAGCAAGCCAACGCCACCAAAGTCGTTCTGGGTGTAACGGGGTTCCGCCTGGGCGCAGACAGTGCAGCCCAGCAACAGGCAGGGCAGGAAGTGGCGCTTCATCGGGCCACCTCCAGCGGCTGGGTACCGATAAAGGCCGCCAGCTCCGCATTCAGGTCCGGGGTCGAGTCGCCCAGGCCAGCACTGCGCACGGGCACATAGATGCGTGCACCAGGCGCCGGTGGCGGCGCCTCCTGGCGGTTCCACAGGGCAATGCCCTGGCGCTGCACCTGGCCATCCGGCTGGACCACGAAAAGCTCATCCAGGTCAGCCTCGGCATGCCGGGGGCAGGCCGCCAGATAGTCCCGTGCGGGTTTGAACGGCTCGAAGGGCAAGCTGCACTCCGCCGCCACGGCGCCCTCCACCCTTACAAAGTTGGGCCTTGGCGGGTACAGCAGGCGGTCACCGGCGCTGAGCACGGGGTTGTACTCGCGGTTCAGCTCCACCTTAACCGGGTCGAGCACGGCCAGGCGGCGGCCGGTTACCGGCATCCCCTGCACCTTGTCGGTCAGGCGTTTGGCCAGCTCGGCCAGGGCCGGGCGGTTATCCAGCAGCGCATTACGCTCCAGGGTGGCCAGGTCGAACAGCACCCCAAGCTTCAGGCGCGTCTGCTTCTCCCGCAGCGGGTTATGCAGCCAGGCAGCACCCAGCAGGTAGGCATTGGGGCTGACTTGCGCTGGCAGCAGCACATCATGGAGGCGCGTTTCTGAAGTGATGGAATAGGAACCAGGCTCGGCAGCATCACCCTCGACCGTCACGGTAGGGGCGGCGCTGGCGGCGCAAACGAACAGGGCGCTGCAAAGCAGCAACCAGGATGCGGGAAGACTCATTGTGCGTTCGGTTTCATCGGGCGCACCTGAATGATGCGCAAAGGCAGCTCGGGGGTTACATGCTGGACGCTGGCCAGGATGAAGCCGTCGGCGGGGTCCACCCAGTACTGGTTGAGGGCCGAGAAGCCCAGGCCGGGTATTTCGATGTGCTCATCGACGCGCAACAACTCCAGGTCGCGATCGAGGATGCGCACGGTCTCCAGGCCCTGCTTCTCGAAATGGCTGATCAGCTGTACACCCATCTGGTAGCGCCCGGCAAAATCCACCTGGCGCTCGGTACGCAGGCCATCCGGGATGCGGTGCAGGCCGGTGCGGAAGGGCGATTCGCTGACAAAGCGCGTACCGTCCAGGTTGTCGTTGAAGCCCACGGAACGGATGGCCAGGCCGTCCTGCATCATAAGCACCTGCTGGGTCGAGGCGAGCCAGAACTCCACCCCTTCCTGCAGGCGCACCAGCGCCATCACCGCCTCCCCGGTGGGGGCGGTGACCACGATCTGGTAATAGGGAACGGCATCGACCTGCTCGCGGGTCAGCTCCAGGGGCTCAGGCCCCTGCACGGCAGCCTTGAAGGTATCCAGGCTGGCCGTCATCAACGGGTTGCAGGCACTGAGTAGAGCCGCCAGGGGCAGCATGGCCAGGCGCGTTATCTTCACGTCACTGGCTCTCAGTTGTTGTCGCTCATATCATCCTGAATGGCGACCCCGGTGCGAAGCAGGTTGGCAGTGGGGAATACCTGGCTGATAAAGCGGTTCCAGCGGGTGACATCGGCCGGGCCGACGTACACCACGTCCTGCGGCTGCAGCTTGAAGTGCTCGGCCACGATAAAGGCCGAAGGCGATTTGAGGTTGAGCTGGTACACCGTGGCCACATCTTTCTGCAGGTCATCCACACCACGGATCACATAGACCTCCTTGCCGCTGGAGGTTTCCTGGCGCAGACCACCGACGTTGCCCAGGGCTTCGGTAAGGCTCATATTGCTGCCCTTGAAGGTGAGCGGGCGAGCGCCATTGACTTCACCCAGCAGATAGACCTTCTTCTGGTCGTTATAGGGCAGGTGCAGTTGGTCTCCGTCCTTCAAGTAGATGCTATGCAGAACCGAATCCTTGCGGTTCAGCGTATCCAAATCAACTACGAATTCACGGCCATCGCGTTTGAGGATAAGGCCAGAGATATCTGCGGCACCTGCTTGAACCCCGCCTTGGCCGACGGCATCCAGCAGGCTGAGCGGAGTATTGGTAATCGGCACTTGGCCAGTCTTGCCGAAGGCGCCGGAGAGGATGACCTTCTGGCTGACAAAGCGCAGCACGCTCACATCCACCTGAGGCTCGGTCACCACGCTGGTGATTCGTTCGGCGATGTAGGCCCGAAGCTCTTCGATAGTCTTGCCCGCGGCTTCTACATTGCCCACATAGGGGTAGAACAAGGTTCCGTCAGGTCGCACCAGGCGGCCGTTGGCTTCGATCTGCTGCTGTGGGCCGGAAGGCGCGGTGAGCTCGGGGTGGTCCCACACAGTGATGTAGACCAGGTCACCTGCGCCGATACGGTATTCCTCGGGCTGATAGCTCAACAGCTCAGGTGCCACCTTCGCACCGTTCATGCCGTTCTCGATGGCCACCAGCTTCGGTGTAATGGGTACCAGTTCGATGCGGCTGCTTTCCGGCGAGCCTTCGCGCACCAGATTGCCAGAATCCATGTGTTGGCCAGGGGAGAACATACAGCCTTGCAGGGTGAGGCCAAGCAGCATGGCCAAAGGTAGTGCGCGAGTCATGGTCGGATGTTCTTGTGCATTGAGGCGGGCAACGCCAAAGGCGCTATGCCAGCATCGGAAATAATGGGTTGTGGTATTTAGTCGATGGCCAGGCCAGCGGGAGCATGCCGCAAGGCTGTGCGCAACGCGCACACGGGCTGGGCTTGTGTGACGATCAACCGGGGCCGGAAGTTACAGCCCGAATGCGAAACCTCCCAGCACAGCTGGGAGGTTTCGGGGTACAGCGGCTAAGCGCAGGGCTTAGTTGGTGGTGCCAGTGGTACCGGTAGTGCCGGTGGTGCCAGTGGTGCCGCCAGTGCCGGGGGTGTTGTCGTTGCCGCCGCCGCCGCTGCTGGAAGCAGCTACGCCCGCCGCAATGGCTGCAGCGCCGATGGCCAGGCCAGTGCCTACGGTAATGCCGCCCGCGACCGGGGTGGAAAGGCTGAGGCCCTGGGTGGCGCCAGGCTTGTTGGCAATGGCGTTGGAGGCCTTGGAGGCGTTTTGGGCGCCGGTTGCCGACTTGGTGGCGGCGTTGGCGGTGCCGTTCTGGGCAGCGCCAGCGGCGGCGGGAGTAGCAGCCATCAGCGGAGTGCTGAGGCTGGCAATGACGGCAAGTGCCAGAAGTTTTTTCACGTTCATGCTCCTTTTGTGAGCGGATGTCCCTAAGGAACGGTTGGTGTCAAAGGGTATGGATAAATAGTGTGCAATGCAAGCTGGAAACCGCCAGCTAATTGCTCACGGCGTACGGGTCATGCCCTGCCGTACTTGTCTTCAAAGCGCACAATATCGTCCTCTCCCAGATAAGAGCCCGACTGCACTTCGATCAGTTCAAGCGGAATAACGCCAGGGTTTTCCAACGCATGAACTTGTCCAATCGGTATGTATGTCGATTGGTTTTCGGTCACGAGGTAGGTGTTGTCGCCATTGGTGACCTTGGCGGTCCCGCTGACCACAATCCAATGCTCGGCGCGGTGATGGTGCATTTGCACCGAGAGCTTGGCACCTGGCTGCACGGTGATGCGCTTGACCTGGTAGCGATGGCCGTTGTCGATGGAGTCGTACATACCCCAGGGCCGGTAAACCTCGCGGTGGTTGATATGCTCTTCGCGTGCGCCATTCTTGAGCTGGTCAACGATCTTTTTCACATCCTGTACATGGTCTTTATGGGCAACCAGGACAGCATCCTTGGTTTCCACAATGATCATGTCTTCGACGCCCACGGTCGCAACCAGCCGGTTGTCGGCATGCACATAGGTATTGCGTGAGCGCTGGTCGAGCACGTCGCCTTTGAAGACGTTGCCTTGCTCATCCTTTTCGCTCACATCCCAGAGCGCAGACCATGAGCCGATATCACTCCAGCCGGCATCCAGCGGTACCATGACCGCATCCCGGGTTTTCTCCATGACGGCATAGTCGATGGAGTCCTCAGGGCATTCGGTAAAAGCCGCCGTATCAACGCGGGTGAAGTGCAGGTCTTGTGTGCCTCCGGACAAAGCCTTGCGGCAAGCCGCAAGAATGTCAGGGCGGAACTGCTGCAGTTCTTCCAGATAGCGGCTGGCGCGGAACATGAACATCCCGCTGTTCCAGTAGTAGCTGCCGGTGGCCAGATAATCTTGTGCCGTTGCCAGATTCGGTTTCTCCACAAAACGGCTCACTGCAAAGCCACCGTCGCCTACCTGGTTGCCCCGCTCGATATAGCCATAGCCCGTTTCCGGGTGGGTCGGCACGATACCGAAGGTGACCAGCTTCCCGGCATCCGCCAGAGGCAGAGCGGTTTGAATGGCGGCCTGGAATGCTTCTACGTCCTGAATCAGGTGATCCGCTGCCAGCACAAGCAGAATCGCATCATCTGCATCTTCGCATGCTTGCAACGCAGCCAAAGCAATGGCTGGAGCGGTATTGCGGCCAACAGGTTCAAGCAGGATCTTGGCCTGTTCCAGTCCCAGCAGTCTCAGCTGTTCTGCGGCCAGAAAGCGGTGCTGCTCGTTGCAAATCAGGCTAGGAAGGCCACTACCTAAACCCTCTAGGCGCTTGATGGTGGCCTGCAACATTGAGAGATCCGCGTCGGCCAGTGCCAGGAACTGCTTTGGATTGAGTTGGCGCGACAGGGGCCAAAGGCGCGAGCCAGAACCACCAGCCATGATTACTGGGAGAAACATATTGAGCGTCCTTTAATGTTCTTTTGCGAGTTACCGCAGGGCGTCCAGGTATGCCCTGGTGTTGTCATGGACCTCAGCACTCAAGCGGGCTTCGGTGGGCGTCCACCAGCGGTACCGATCGTGCTGAGCGTGAGGTGGCTGCAGCGTTTCCGTGGTGGGTAGGACGATTCGATAACCGAGCACGACGTAATGCGTATCCGGGCCGTCGCCTTGGTCGGCGAAAATGCTGTCGGAATAGAAGTGTTCATACACGCCCAGCAACTGGGCCTGGCCGCGTTGAAAGGGGCGGCCAAGCTCTACATCGGTGAGCCGGCTGAATGCTGCATCCAAGGACTCGTTCTTAAGGATTCTCCCGCCAGGCACGAACCAGAAGCCCTGGGCTGGCCTGTTAAGGCGCTGACCCAGGAGAATGGATCCTTCCTGGTTCTGCACCACGAGATCGATCGACACCAATGGAGTCGATGCCACCACATTGCGGAAGGTTTCACTGTTAAGCCACATCTGTGTCAAACCTCGGCCAGAACGCGCTTCAGGATCTTGTCCTTATCGAGAAAGTCGCGCGCATACTCAGTGGCAACAACGTTGGGCGATGGCATTGCCAGCGCCTGCTCGATACCGGTGATCAATGCAGCGACTGACTCCGGTTCAACGAGCGTTGCGATGCCGGGATGCTCACGGCAAAGCAATCCCAGGCTGGTTTCCGGGTCTGCAGTAATCAACGCATTGCCGCCCACCGCGAGGATATTGGTCAGCTTTGACGGAAGCACTGCGTCGGCCGCTCCCCGTTTCTGGATGACCAGATGACAATCTGCCGATGCCAACAGCGATGGCAGATCTTCATAGGGTTGCAATGGGCCGAATACCACATTGTCCAGTCTCTTTTGCTTCACCAGATCCAGCAAGCGTGCTTTTCCCGCGCCTTCACCAACGATCAGAAACACGAGGTCGTGTCGATGCTGCAGTCGCTCGGCCGCTTCTATGACCGTCTCCAGGCCCTGCTTTTCCCCGATGTTGCCGGAATAGAGCAGCACTTTCTTGCTCAAGCTGACATCCAGGCGCTCAAGCATGGATGGCGACCGATCTACGTCTCTAAAGCGACCAACCTCAGACCAGTTCGGAAAGAAAAGCAGGTCTTCTGGTGGGACACCCTTCTGCCGAGCACGCTGCAACATGCCACTGGAGATAGTCGTCACCTTATCGAAGGCACGCATAATCGTCCGCTCCACGGCGAAGGCGAATCGCTTGAGCATTCCGCCTCGCGCAATGCCAAGTCCGAACAGTGCATCCACTTCGTAATCCTGGATGTGCAGCACGGACTTCGCGCCGGTCAGCTTGGCCACGAGTAGGGCCTGTGGCGAACAGAACAGGGTCGGCACCACCAGCATGACCATGTCTGGTTTCCAGCGGAGTTGCGCCAGCATCGCCAGAGACGAGGACAAGGAAAAGCTGACCAGATGCAGTATGCGTTTAAGGGCGCTGGGCTTCGCAGGCACATAAAGCGGGCAGCGAATGACGGTTACACCATCCTCTGTGCTTTTCATGAAGCGCTTCGACTCGAACCCTGTCCGGATCTTCCACTCGGGGTAGTAGGGTGGGGCAGTCACCACCCGTACTTCATGCCCCTGCTCGGCGAACCAGCGAGCCATTTCGCCGCTGTACTTGCCGATACCGGTCAGTTCCGGGCTGTAGTTGATGCCATACAGTAGGATCTTCATCAGCGCGTCCGTGCTTGGTCTACGTGCTCGACATACCAGGCGAAGGCATCGCGAAGGCCATCCTCCAGGCTGATGCTGGCTTGCCAGCCAAGGGCTTTCAGACGCGACACATCCATCAGCTTCCTTGGTGTGCCGTCTGGTTTGCCGGCATCGAAGGTCAGGCGCCCAGTGAAGCCGGTAACTTTCGCAATGGTCTCAGCCAACTCGCGAATGGTGCAGTCCACGCCGGTTCCAACGTTGATATGCGAGAGCATCGGTTGGGTATTGGTCTGGTAGGTAGCTTTGTCCAGCTCCATGACATGGACGCTGGCCGCGGCCATATCGTCCACATGCAGGAACTCGCGCATCGGCTTGCCACTACCCCAGATCACCACCTCCTCATCGCCGCGCTTAGTCGCTTCATGGAAGCGGCGCAGCAAGGCCGGGATGACATGGCTATTTTCGGGATGGTAGTTGTCGTGCGGCCCGTACAGGTTGGTCGGCATCACGCTACGGTAGTCGCGGCTGTACTGGCGGTTGTAGCTTTCGCAGAGTTTGATCCCCGCAATCTTGGCGATCGCATACGGCTCATTCGTCGGCTCAAGAATGCCTGTCAGCAATGCCTCTTCACCCATGGGCTGTTCGGCATGCTTGGGGTAGATGCACGAAGATCCCAGGAACAGCAGCTTTTGAACGCCTGACAGATGTGCCGCCTGGATGATGTTGGCCTCGATCATCAGGTTCTCGTAGATGAACTCGGCTGGGTACACGTTGTTCGCATGAATACCACCCACCTTGGCAGCGGCCAGGTAGACCTGATCTATCCGATGCGACGCAAAGAAGGTGTGCACCGCTTTCTGGTCGAGCAGATTCAACTCGTCTCGAGTCGCGGTAATTACGCGGCCGTAGCCCAAAGCCTGTAGCTTCCGAACGATCGCGGAACCGACCATCCCCCGGTGCCCGGCAACGAAGATGGTCTGGTCAAGATCACGGGCCATCATCAGTTCTCCACGGCTACCGGCACTTCGTGGCCGTGCTGCTTCAGCAGTGCATGGCGCTGAGCAACCTTGAGGTCTTCGCGGACCATCTCGGCGCACATTTCCTGAACGGTGATTTCCGGAACCCAACCCAGCTTCTGCTTGGCCTTGGTGGGGTCACCCAGCAAGGTTTCGACTTCAGCAGGGCGGAAGTAACGCGGATCGACGCGAACAATAACGTCGCCGACTTTGAGTGCCGGTGCGTTGTCCCCTTCGATGCGCTCAACGATGGCCATTTCGTCGACACCTTCACCTTCGAAGCGCAGGGAAACGCCAAGCTCGGCTGCCGACCAGCGAATGAATTCACGCACGGAGTACTGCACGCCGGTGGCGATCACGAAGTCGTCCGGCTGCTCCTGCTGCAGCATCATCCACTGCATGCGTACATAGTCTTTCGCATGTCCCCAGTCACGCAGGGCATCCATGTTACCCATGTACAGGCACTGCTCAAGACCTTGCGCAATGTTGGCCAGACCACGGGTGATCTTGCGGGTTACGAAGGTTTCACCACGGCGCGGCGATTCATGGTTGAACAGAATGCCGTTACAGGCATACATGCCATAGGCCTCGCGATAGTTCACCGTGATCCAGTAGGCATACATCTTGGCGACAGCATAGGGTGAACGCGGGTAGAAAGGAGTGGTTTCCTTCTGCGGAATCTCCTGGACCAAGCCGTACAGTTCAGAGGTAGATGCTTGATAGAAGCGAGTCTTCTTTTCCAGCCCCAGCAGGCGAATGGCTTCGAGGATTCGCAGCGTACCCATGGCATCGACATCAGCCGTGTATTCGGGGGACTCGAAACTCACTGCAACGTGGGATTGAGCACCCAGGTTGTAAACCTCGTCGGGCTGAACTTCCTGAATGATACGAGTGAGGTTGGACGAGTCTGTCAAATCGCCATAGTGCAGCACGAAGTTTCGATTATCTACGTGCGGATCTTGGTAAATGTGATCAACACGCTGCGTATTGAAAGACGAGGCACGGCGCTTAATGCCGTGAACTTCATAGCCTTTCTCGAGCAGGAATTCTGCAAGATAAGAGCCGTCTTGGCCGGTAACGCCGGTGATGAGCGCCTTCTTGGACATTTGATGTTCTCCTAGAGGTGTTAGTTATTTGAAGATGCTGTGAGTTTAAAGATTTCGGTTATCTTTAGTGAGAAATTCTTTCTGGACTCTAAGTATTTCTGGTGAGATATGAATTCTGATTCAAGTCTTTGCTTGTCAGAAATTGAAAGTGAGGTATCGTAAGTGTTTATAAGGATATCTGCTAGAGCGATTGGGTCATGCGGATCAAAGTAGGTCGCTTCAGATCCTGCCTGTTCACGATGGACAGGTAGGTCGGAAAGTATCAGCGGGGCGCCAAGCGATTTTGCTTCCTCGACGGTTGTGCTCCATCCCTCGAAAAGAGATGGATTGATTACAGCTATGCTGCCGCGGATTAGTAAGGATATATCCTCGTACGGGATCATCCCTAGAAATCTAAAGCTTTCTGAAAGATCATTTCTCTCGACGGCGTCGAAGATGTTTCGCGGGTGTTCAGGGTTTCTGAAGTCATTGGGGTTGCCAGTTACGGCTATTGCAATATCTTTTCTTCCGCGATGCTTTAGGTGGCGCAGCGCCTCAAGAACTGCAGTGTGATTTTTGTGCTTCCAGAACTGATTAGGTAAGTAGAAGTATTTTTGGGGTAGTGAGTATTTTTTGGCGATGATCGCCCTGTTGAGATTATTGATCTCAGTGCTAGGCTTCACGCTAAAGGGTAGGACGGAAATTTTTGATCTGGATTTCGGCAGGAAAGTTTCGCAGTCTTTTCGTGCATCTTCGCTGCTTACTAATATTCTAGTTGCAGAGTGGCTCAGTGCAGCGTATCCAATGTCTCTTTTCAGGTTGTTCAATCGCCCGAACATATATGGTAGATGCTTGTGCTGAAAATCTGGAATCCAAGCAAGGGTCGGAATTGGGAAAAGTAATCCGTACCAGACGCCGCTCTGGAAGACTACATCGATTCCTTGGCGAGTGAAGTGTCGCTCTGCTGCAGAGTTGCATAGAATGCTAGCTACTCTAGCTTTGAGTTTTTGGGGGTCTTTATTTCCCCACTCATCTATGGTTATAGGGGGGGAAGAAAGATGGTGGGCTAGTTTCTGAATGGCCGAAGGGTCAGCGTCAGGCGCATGAAAAAGAACAGGCTCTAGATTGTTGCTTGGACTCTCACTTATGGCGCTGAGGATGTTGCTTAGATAGTTTATGCCACCTGTCCATGCCGTTCCGCCAAAAATAGTAAATGCTATTTTCACTTATTTCTTAGCTCTTTTTTAAACCAGCTTACGTATTCATCCAGGCCGTGGGTCAACTCTCTGGAAGCCTCAAAGCCAAATGCCCTGGAGAGCGAGGTGTCGGCCACCAGACATGGAGGATCACCTGGCCTCGATAAGCCTGAAAAGGCTAGGCTGGATGAGCTTCCCCAGAGGTCAATTATAGTTTCGGCGATGCTTCTGACTGTTGTTCCATGGTTGGTGCCCCCATTCACTATTGGGCAAGAATTAGAAGCATGCTGCATAGCGGTGCTCAAAAGCCTACATGCGTCCTCGACATGGAGCCAGTCCCGGAGTTCATGGCCTGTGCCTCCGAGAATTAAATGGTTTTCTTGTGTGCTGAGTTTTGTGCAGATATCCCACAGTAATTGCTTTCTTAGCTCTGGGCCGTAGATTGAAAAAAACCTTATTATTATTGATTTTAGGTTAAAGGATTTTGCATATGTTTCGAAAGTAAGCTCGCACATCCTCTTGTGGGCACCGTACGGAGAGTATGGGTTCAGTTCGGCGTTTTCGATTATTGCTCCCGAATGCCCGGATCCATATACGGCTGCGCTAGAAGATAAGATTGCAGATGTTGAAGTTGAGTGGCACTTGATCCAGTTGAAAACATTGGCGGTACTTACTACTGAGCGTTCAAAGTCACGTAATGGGTCATGAAGTGAGGGGCCCACAGAACTTCCGCCAGCTAAGTGAAAGATGCTGGTTGGAGCTCCATGGCGCTCGGCAAGTAGATTCAGGTTGGCTTGGCTTATATCTCCGTCTACCCAGTCTTTCAAGCCCCACTGCGAGTACTCCTGCTGCGCCCAATTACCGTGCCCTAGGCCAACCACAATGTTACCGTTAATGCTGCCTAACTGGCGTGAAAGATGCCGGCCGAGAAAGCCTTTTGCTCCAGTAATAAAAAAGATCAAAGGTGACGGCTCCTGGAATTAGAGATTAGCGAACATCGAAAAGCATCGAATTGACTACGGAGACCGGTTGAAGTATGAAACCGGATTCTGATTTGAGAAGGCTTAAATACTCGGCCTCATCAGGACCTTCTCGAAAATGAGTGCCTGCTGGCCAGGGGACCCAGGACTTCTGATCAAAGTCATATCTTTTTATGATTTTAGCTGGATTGCCGACTACCAGTGAGAATGGTGGAATGTCTTTCTTGACAACGGCGCCAGATCCTATGACGCAGCCGTGCCCAATTTTTACATTGCCAATGACCTGGGCCCCGTACCCAAAGAAGCAATTTGCCCCAACTGTAATGTGGTCAGACTGTTTGGTTCCGGTGCAGCTATAAGCGATCATCGGGTTTTCATATATATGGGTACTGCCAATAAATGAGCAGTTGTTTGTTGTTAGGCAGTAATCACCTATTTCAATCTCCACTCCTGCTGAGAAGAAATTATTTCTACCTATTATGCAGTTTTCCCCGATCGAAATTACGTGCGGGCTTTGGCTTTTTCGATCGTTTACGTTTAACCAAGAACCTGCGCCGATTGAGGTGTTTGAGCCGATTCTTATTTTTCTTATTCCAATTAGTTTAACGCTAAAGGGCAGAATGACTCTGCCTAAATACTTTAGTCGATAAAAAATGGCGATGAACGCGTTGGCTAGGGCCCAAGAATAAGCGACTAGAAACGACAGGGATGCGTACCTCTTGGCAAGGTTCAATAGTTTGATTTTTATTTTGTGCATCTTACCGTTCTTCCGAAAGCGCGCCAAAGCCAATCGGCGAAATTGCGCAATGCGCCACGTTGTACTTTCAGACTCTTCTTGACTTTTGAGTAGAAGCTTTTGTCCACTAGTATTTTTTCGGGGAATTCGATTACAGGGGAAAGGGCAAACTCTGTGCTATCGAGTCTTTCGGCTTTGCAGTGCGTACCCGAACCGTCAAAGCCTGAGTTTTTCACAAGGGTAGTGTTTGGGTATAGGACAAGTCCAGAGTTATTAAATAGGCTAAAGTAAAACCATACTGCCCAGGAGTTGTTTTTGTTCTTTAAACGATTATTTAGCATTCGAGAGTACGGATATACAGACCCTAGATCAAATCGGTGACGCCAGCATCTCCTCTTTAGAAGAGAGGATGCTAGATGTCTATCCTCATTCATGTGCGCCCAAGCTCGTCGCCAAGTAGCCCAGCCCCAAGACGTTGGAAAAGGTAAGAAGGACGAGCCGAGAGGTTGATTTGTCTGAACTGGAAACATGTACCCTGAGACTTGCATTACTTGCGTGGAGTCCGCATATATTTCAAGTGCAGAGTTCATGTATTGCAAGAAGTGTTGGGACACAACCAGGTCGTCTTCGATTACGATCAGGCTTTCATGCTCATTAAGTACGTGGGAGATACCGTATGCTAAAGAGGCACTAAGTCCTTTGTTTACTGGGGACTCATAAATTATTTTGTTGGGGTGGGGGAAGTTTTTTACCGTTGAGCGTGTTTCAGTGACTGAAGAAAGGTCTCTTTCTGATCTTGCGCCGTCACAGAAAATATAAAGTTGGGAGTCGCAAAACTCTGGATTAAGTGAAAGTGACTCTAGTGTGTGTAGTGTGTGATTTGGCCTGTTGAATACGAACAAGGCAATGGGCTTTTTCATCGCACAACTCTTATGATCTTGAATGAGCCTGATAGGGATAATTTGCTGGTAATAATAAAAATTGCAGCGCTTATGATAATGGCTTCAATGTAAAAATGATTGACTGCTCCAATCAATGGGCCTCGCATAACTATGACAAGGTATGAAATGAATGTGGCGCTTATGAACAGATTGATGAAGGTCGGTGGGCGGTTATGGCCGGATATCGTGTTGTCGATAGTTCTAACAAAGTATCCTGTGACCATGGCAAAGATGACGGCGCCGAAGTATCCAAAATCCATAAATAACTCGGCGACAATTGGAGATGAAATATTCACGTAGTCGTAGCCTACGTGATCTGCGGCGATGGCCCCGGTTGGAAGTGGCTTGCTGCTCCAAATTGAGCGCGGAACAAGTGAAAATATTGCCCCGGAAATTTGGTGTCCCCAACTGAATCCGGCATGTTTAACATACATTACAACATTTAGTAGGGATTGGAATCCGTCGAAATCGCCGCTGTTTCCGTAGTATTTGATCAAGTCAAACTTGAAAATCCCCTCGCCTCGTGTGATGTGTGAGATGAATGGGAAGATCGTTGTGACCCCTCCCATGGCACCCAAAAACACAATGCATTTTAGCTTTTTTGTGGCCGGTAGGTAGATGCAAATAAAGAAAAGTAGATATGAGAAGATGACAAATCGTGGCAGAGCTAACGGATAGTTGATGATTAAGAATGTAGTCGTTGAGGAAAGTAGTATTAGATATCTAGCTATGGTTATTTTTATTAGTTTTCTGAAGTAAATGGCCAGAGCTAGGCAAGCAAATGATGCTGATCTAGCTAGCAACAGAAAAAGCTCGCGGAGGGCAAAGCTGGAGCCGAATGCATCTCGGTCAAAGTCAGATCTTTTAACAATGAAATTGTTTATTCCAATGGAAGATATGCTAAAAAGCTGAATTGTCAAAAGGATCAGTATTGCTAGGAGAAAACCTTTTGATCCTAGAGTAGAGATGTTGGGAGGGTGTCTGATCTCCTGTGGCTTTCCTGGCGTGAGGAAGTAACCAATCCAGACAAATATTGTGAAAGTAAAGGTTATTAGTGCTCCCTCAAGTTGAATGTTCTCGCTATATGAGAGTCCATAAAAGGGGAATATATTACTGTGGCTGTGTATAATTCCAGGGATTAGAAAGAAAAGTATGTGGTAAATCGAGAAAAGTAATGCAGCCATTCCGCAGCGTTTGTTGAGAATAATTGCTGTGGCGCAGGATAGGAATATTAGCGTTGAAAGGCCAAGAAAAAGTATAGTCATCTGAGTCTGTGTCGGGTTATTTGTCGGAAGGACTCAGTATGAGTTTCTCTTTTCTGTATCTGGTGATGTACTTAAATTCATCGAGAGAGGGTGTGAATACTCTCTTGATCCATGGCCAAATGGGTTGGCCGGTCAGCTTGCTGGCAGCCATGACAGTTGCAATGCAGGTCATGACTTCAGCCAGCACTACCCCGGTTGCTGGGCCAAGATGCTCAAATTTGCTTGTGAATGCCCAGGCCGTAGCGATGCAAATTAGTCCTTGTGTTGAAAAGTATACCAGGGAAAGCGTTAGGTGGCGGTTGGTACTGCATACTAGGGCAAGAGAAACGCTCCAGAAGGCATTAATAAACGATGCTAGCAAGAGGATTGAGAACGTTATCCAGTCAAATTTAAGTTGATCTTTTGTCCATATTTCAAATGCATACTGGCCAATTATAAGCATGGCTAGGCATAGTAGGGCGGAAAACCAAGCTGCTAGTTGGCTTCCTTTTACTAATAGAGTTCTGACGCGCTCGTAATTTCCGGATCCGTAAGCAAGTGCAAATTCAGGCTCTATCGTTCGTGCAACTGAAAGAACGGGCTGAAGTGCAAGGCGACACAGGGTCCGTAATGAAGAAAAAGTAGCTAATGAAGCTGGCCCGAGTAGTACTCCGACTAAAAGTCTGGTGCCTAGCATATTTATTGCGTCGCTTAGAGGGAATGCGATGTTTGCCAGGGAAGGCAGTGCTAATGATTTGGCAGTGGATAGTGATGAGTGTTTCAATCCATAACGGATCTCGCGGTCTAAAGTATGTGCGCGGATGTAAATTAAAATGTAGCCTGCCAAGCTGCCTAGCATCAAGCATGCGGAAGCTTGAACCATGTCTCCTCCATTTAGAACAGAAATTGCCATCAAAGTGAAAGAGATGACTGTTGAAAGCGTCTGATAAAGCTCACCTGTTGCATAACGGCCTCTTGCCGAAAAAATTCCTCTTAAGAGGGAGCACTGAAATTGGATTAGGACCTGTGTGGTTAGTAGGGTGATTGTATAAACGAATTCGTCACTCGAGATTGACTGAATTTTTAGCCAGGCGTGAACGGGAAGGAAATGGCCGGAAGCAGCAACTAGCAAAATTATTGCTGGAGAGAGTAGTAGTAGTGCGGCCCAGGTACTTTGAAATACGGATGCAGCATGTAAGAAATCACCACGTCCTGCGCACATTATCATCTCGCGCTGAGCAGTTTTTGTGATTCCACCATCGCTAAGTAGTAACGCCGTCGGCAGCGCCATGATCATTAGCCATTCACCATATCCGCTAGCGCCCCAGAACGTAAGCATCAATGGGATCTCGGCCAGCCTCATGATGATCTGACTGAGTTGGGTTACCCCATTGGCGCCTAAACCACGTATAAAGCGTGAAACTATCGGGTTGTCAATGTTAGCCATGAAACTGCCGTCGACTGGTGGTTGATCTATCTGCCAATAGAAATGTACTGAATTTCTTTTCTCTTTATTCGGGCTGGGTCAAATAGATTCCTGCCGTCAAAGACTATGGCGTGTTTTAGTTGCTGCTTGATTAGGTCGAAGTCAGGCGCCTTGAATGCCTGCCATTCGGTGACTATAACAAGTGCATTTGCACTTTTTAATGCTGCTTCTTTGGTCCCGCAAAGACTTAAGTCGTCTCGGTTTCCGTATATGCGCTGAGCTTCTTCCATTGCCTCTGGGTCATAGGCTTGTACTTTTGCACCAGCTTTCCAAAGCGCCTCCATTAGTATGCGGCTGGGTGCTTCCCGCATATCGTCCGTGTTGGGTTTGAAGCTGAGCCCCCAAAGTGCGAAAGTTTTTCCTCTGATGTCCCCATTGAAATGCTGGAGAATTTTTCGGAAAAGCACGGTCTTCTGCTCGTGGTTCCGTGCTTCAACCGATTTCAGGACCTTGGCATCGAAGTCTATGCTGTCCGCAGTGCGAATAAGGGCTTGAACGTCTTTTGGAAAACACGAACCACCGTAACCTGCACCCGGATAGATAAAGTGATATCCAATGCGTGGGTCGGATCCGATGCCTTGGCGGACCATTTCAATGTCAGCGCCCAGCTTTTCCGCCAAGTTGGCCATTTCGTTCATAAAACTGATCTTGGTGGCCAACATGCAGTTGGCGGCGTACTTGGTCAACTCTGCACTGCGCACGTCCATGACAATGATCTTTTCATGGTTGCGGTTGAATGGGGCATAAAGCTCCCGCATCACCTCTTCGGTCTCTTTGCTGCTGGTGCCGATGATGATGCGGTCGGGGCGCATGCAGTCGTTGACTGCAGACCCTTCCTTGAGGAATTCCGGGTTGGAAACCACATCGAAAGTAAGATCCTCACGGCCACGCTCGACCAGGATTTCTGCAACACGAGCACTCACCTTGTCGGCGGTGCCAACGGGCACGGTCGATTTATCGATGATGATCTGGTGGCTTTCCATATTGAGGGCAATGGTTTCTGCCACAGCAAGCACGTACTTCAGGTCAGCGGAGCCGTCTTCATCCGGCGGGGTGCCGACCGCAATGAATTGAACCTCCCCATGCTTCACCCCTGCGGCTGCATCGGTGGTGAAGTTCAGGCGGCCTGCTGCGTGGTTTTCCTTGACCAGGTTTTCCAGCCCAGGCTCATAGATCGGGATATGGCCCTGCTTGAGTCGTTCGACCTTATTGGCATCCACATCGACGCAGACAACGTCGTGGCCTACCTCGGCCAGAACTGCTCCTTGCACCAGGCCGACGTAGCCGATGCCAAATACGGTGACTTTCATGGATCTTCCTTAGGGCTTGAATCGATCGAATGTTGTAAGCACCAAAAGCTTTGGGCTTTGGTGGGGTAAAGGTTTGGCGTTGGCTCGGTGACGTGGCTATTGGTAACCGGTATGGATTCGTCCCGAGCGGTTGCCTTGTTCGTAGTGTCTTCGGATTACATGGCCGAGTGATTGCTTTGCGCTTACATCGCCATGGACCAACCGAATTTCGCTCGGCCAATGCCGCATGCGTGTCACGAAGTTGACCAACCCCTGCTGGTCGGCATGGGCTGAGTAACCACCAACTGTTTGGATGCCGGCCCGGATCTCGAAACGCTCATTATCCAGGTCGACATATCCACCCTTGGGGCCGAACTGCTGAATCACCTGGCCGGCTGTGCCGCGTGCCTGGTAGCCCACGAACAGCACGTTATGGCGTTTGTCGCCGAGCATGGCCTTCAGGTAGTTGACGATGCGTCCGCCACTGCACATGCCGTTGCCGGCAATGACGATGGCGGGGCGGGCAGTGGTGGCGAGGTGGCGCACCATGCGCAGGTGGGCGTCGTGGCTTTCTACCGTTAGTAGTTGCTCGAAGCCCAGCGGCGTGCGGCCGACCTTGATGCGCTTTTGTGCTTCCGCGTCCCAGAAGTGCTGGAGGTCGCGGTAGGCCTGGGTGAAGCGTGTGGCCAGGGGTGAGTCGAGGATGACGGGGAGGGTGGGCCAGTGGGTGGTGGCGGGGTCTATGCCATCGCCGTCGAAGGCTTTTCCGTTTGCGGTGGTTTCCCTCTCCCCCGGCCCCTCTCCCGCAGGCGGGCGAGGGGAGACAAGCTGGGAGTCGGGGGAGGTTTTGGAGTTGGTTGCCTGGTGGATGATGTCTTCCAGCTCGTAGAGCAGTTCCTGGGTGCGGCCGATGCTGAA
Organism: Pseudomonas sp. GCM10022186; assembly: GCF_042656385.1. Lineage (NCBI taxonomy): Bacteria > Pseudomonadati > Pseudomonadota > Gammaproteobacteria > Pseudomonadales > Pseudomonadaceae > Pseudomonas > Pseudomonas sp. GCM10022186. Next base: position 190,707 of record NZ_JBHSOU010000002.1, on the reverse strand, counting down.
GGCGGGGATCAGCACGGTGCCGTTGTCGGCCAGGGCTTGTTCGATGATGGCTTTCAGGCGTTGTTTGCGCGTGCGGCGGTCTTCGTGCAGGCGGTCGCCGTAGGTGCTTTCCAGTACCAGGATGTCGGCCTTCCAGGGAGATTTTGGTGCTGGCAGCAGGGGCGTGTGGGTAGCGCCCAGGTCGCCGGAGAAGACGATGCGCTTCTGTTCTGCCTGCCGGGGATAGCGGAGGTCGCACTCGATGTAGGCGGAGCCCAGGATATGACCGGCCCGCTGCAGGCGGATGCGTGCTTGCAGGTCGGGGGTGTCGATCAGGCTATGCCAGGTGCGGTAGGGGAGAGGCATCAGACGTTGGCGAATCAGCTTGAGGTATTTCTGCAGCTGCTGCGGATTGCGCCCGAAGGTGAACTGGAATGCATCTTCCAGTACCAGCGGCAGCAGGTGGGCAGAAGGCTGGCTGCAGAAGATCGGGCCCTGGTATCCGGCGGCCAGGAGATAAGGCAGCCGGCCTACGTGGTCCATGTGTACGTGGGTCAACACCAGCGCTTTCAGGGTGGAGATGTCGAAGTCGATGCCCAATTGACCGGCATCGGCTCGTCCATCGGCAGAGGTTTCCGCGCCCTGGAAAAGGCCGCAATCCACCAGCAGGCTGTGCTGGGCATCCATCAGTAACTGATGGCAGGAGCCGGTTACGCCGTTGACGGCACCGTGGTGCTGAATGTCCGGGTAAAGCATGGGGTAGTCCTTTAGCTCGTTCCTGAGCCCGCTCCGATCCTGGGGCGGGTGTAGTGCATCATGCTAGCGAGCCGGGCATTTGTTAGGCAGGCCCGGCCTGCTGATAAGGGGCAGGAAACGATTCATTCGCAAGCCGGCTCGCTCCTACGGAGTCGAGCAGCCGTGCAGGATCAATAGATGTCCTTGGAGAGCAGGGTGAATGGCGTTTTGATCAGGATCTTGAGATCCAGCCAGATGGACCAGTTATTGATGTAGGCAAGGTCCATTTCTACGCGTCTTTCCATCTTGTCGATGGTTTCGGTTTCGCCGCGGCTGCCACTGATCTGCGCAAGGCCGGTGATGCCGGGCTTGATGCGGTGGCGGGCCATATAGGCGTCGATCTTGCCGGTGTAGTAGTCGTTGTGGGCAACGGCGTGGGGGCGCGGGCCCACCAGGGACATGCGGCCCTGCAGGACGTTGAACAGCTGCGGCAATTCGTCGATGGAGGTGCGGCGGATAAAGGCGCCGACCTTGGTAACACGGGTATCGCCGCGGGTGGCTTGCTTAACCTCGGTGTCGGCATGTACGCGCATGGAGCGGAACTTCCAGACCTTGATCACCTTGCCGTTCCAGCCGTGGCGCTTCTGTTTGAACAACACTGGTCCGGGGGACGACAACTTCACGGCGAGGGCCGTGCCAAGCAGCAGCGGGCTGAGCAGGATGATGGCGAGCAGGGCGACGCTGCGGTCCAGGGCGGCCTTGGTCAGGGCCGCGGTGGGGTAGCTGGTCAGGGGGCTTTCATTGAGGTTGATGGCGGCTAGGCCATCGATGTCGGTTACCGAATGGTTGAGCAGCTTCAGGCTTTGCAGGTCGGGGATCCACACCACGTCGACGTTGGCGTCGAGCAGGTCGATGTAGAGGCCTTCGATCTGGTCGGCGGCGGAAAGGGGCAGGGCGATATAAAGGCGGCGAATCCTGTGCTCGGCGATCAGGACCCGCAGGCCGGCCAGGTTGCCGACTATGGGGTAGAGGCTGTCATCCAGGTGGGGCTCGTCGTCGGCGGTGACCAGGCCTACCAGGGGCTCCTGGCGAACGCGGACCAGCTTGTCCGCCAGTTCCAGTGCTAGGCCGCTGGTGCCGATGATGAGTGAGGTACGGGCCGACTGCAGGTTGCGGTAGTAGCGCCGCGAGAACGCGTGCAGGGGCAGGAAGAGGCAGGCCTGGACGGCGAAGCCGAGGCCGGCCCAGAGGATCATGACCTCACGCGAGAAGAGTTCGGTGGTCTTGGTGAGGAAGGCCACGACCGTCAGGCCGGAGAGCAGCACCATCCAGCCTGCCAGCAGCCGCGCCAGGCCTGCGAGGTAACCGTGGTGCTTGTGATAGACGCTCACCAGCGAGTAGGCCGGCACCGAGCCCAACAGGGCAAACAGCGCGAGCATGCGGTATTGCGTTTCGAACTGCCCGGTCTTGTAGAGCGCCAGGGCGCAGAGCAACAGGCTCACCATGCCCATGGCCGCAGCCCATTGACCCCAGAAGGTCAGGCCACGGCTAACGGGCGCATTGGGTTCGCGTTTGCCGATCAGGTTGAGGTGCGGCGGCTGCCGGAGCTGGGGAGTGGCCTGGGCCTGTTGGGCGCGGGTGCCACGGCGATGCTTGAGTTGTTGTGAGTTCGGCATGGTCTGGGCTTGGCTGCTGTGTGGCACGACGTTGACGGTCCTTGTTCGAGTCGACCCGGAGGGGGTTGCCTTATGCGATAGCGACTATCAGGGGGAGCTACGGAATTGTGCGTTGGTAATGTTGCACCGCAAGGAACCCCGGAGCTCGTGCGGAGGTCTTCCTTTCTCTGGCTACCAGGCTGTGGCCTGGCCCTGATGCTGCTATGTCGGCGTTGTGCGCCGGGTACCTTCAGACACGCTACCGCCCCAGGGTTTTGCGTCGATCCCTGAAAACGTCGGCAATGGCGCGCCAATGCTCCAGGCCAAGGCCCGGTGCTTACGGCAGGTAGGGTGGATGCGGTGAGCAGTCGGATCTGCGTCCGGCTTGTGCCCATCAGGGGGGCGTTCCCTGGCGGATTGGCTGCGGGGTGGCAACCTTCCTTACATCCTGTAGGAATCGGCCTGCTCCTTGTAAGAACTGAAATGCCGAATTCGCGCGAGCATTCTACGTAATGGATCACAGTTGTGAAGCCCGGCATCCATTCTCATTTGATGCAGCTGACGAGTGGACAGCTTGGCACGGAACTTTGCGGCGGGCCGCTCTAGCATGGGCTCTTGACAGAATTTGTGTCGGGTCGCGATGAATTTGCGGGGGGCGAGCGGGAACTGATCTGGCGAACTGTGGAAAATTCGCCCAGTTGGTATGGGCGCTTCTGGCAGGAAGGCTGCGGCGTACTTGTCGGGAAATGTATCGATCGTTCTGCAATTGCTTGTGTGGGCTCCCTGGTGGGGACCGTTGGCTATGGCCCATTTGGCTGTTGCTGAGCGCTCCCGGGTAAAGCACGTACGCTCCGTTTTTGCTCATGCCGAGCTTTGTTGGTGGGCTGAAGCGGAGCGCTGCCCGGCCCAGCCTTGGGGCTTTTCGTCCAGCCTCCAGCCTTCAGCGCTCTTGTCGGCTTTTCCTACAGTCAGGATGGGGCGATTTCCTACATTAAAACCCTGACATGGCTGTCAGTGGATGTTGCTTTCGTCTTGGCCGTGTTGGTCCGTGAGCTTTTCTTCGAGCAGGGTCGAGATAGCTTGTCAGCGGTTTTTAGGGCGTGCCGCGCACCAGTGCGTAGGATGGTGTAGAGCGAAGCGAAACCCATCAGCTCTGAAGGCTGAAGGCTGAAGGCTGAAGGCTGAAGGCTGGAGGCTGAACGAATTGTCCCCGTGCGTAGGGTGGATGTCGCTTTTCACATCCACCAGCGGAGCCCGGGCGAGCCTCCAATGGTGGACCGGTGAAGCGTGGTCCACCCTACGGGGCCGCTGCGCGGCCCTTCGCGAATGAATTCGCCCCCACATCCCGCTTTTCGTCCGGCCTCCAGCCTTCAGCGCTTTTGTCGGCTTTTCCTACAGTTCGGATGTCGCTTTTTTCATCCACTAGCGGAGCCTGGGCGAGCTTCCAATGGTGGGCCGGTGAAGCGTGGTCCACCCTACGGGGCCGCTGCGCGAATGAATTCGCCCCCACATCCCGCTTTTCGTTCGGCCTCCAGCCTTCAGCGCTTTTGTCGGCTTTTCCTACAGCTCCGCCGTCAGAGCTTGTCGATGCTGCGCAGCGGCACGCTGATGGTGTGTTCGCGCTGCAGCAGCTGCAGGAGGATCAGCGCGCGCTGGTTGCCATCCTGGGACAGGAAGATGGCTTCCAGGTCCTTGAAGTTGCTGGCGGTGAGGCGTATCCGGTCACCGGGCGCGAGGTGGGGAGTGGGTTCAGCCGGGGTGGCAAGGCGTTGCCTGATGCTGTCGATCAGTTCGTCCGGCACTATTGCAGGCTGCTCGCCGAAGCGCACCAACTGGTTGACGCCGCGTGTGGAGCGGATCGGGTGCCAGTTATCGGTGACTCGATCGAGCTGAATGAACAGGTAACCGGGGAACAGCGATTCGAGGCATTGCTGTTCGCCGTTGGCGCGCCGGCGGGTCACCGTGCAGGTGGGGCGGAAGCATTTGTAGGACTGGCGTGCCAGATTCTCCTCGGCCCGGGCATCCTGCCTGGGTTTGCACTGGATCAGGTACCAGTGGGGAAGTGCATGCTTGCCCGCCATGCGCTCTCTCCTTCTGGGCGCGCGCCAGGATGCCTGGCGAAATGGTAGCCGCTTAGTGGGGTAAAGGCCGGGGAAGTTCCCTTCCCCCGGCCTCAGCCTCACTTTTCTTCCACAGCGGAAGGCGGGTGTGGATCACGCCTTGTCCGACTTGTACTCGTACTGATAGTAGGCGTAGTTGCCGTAGTAGCCATAGGCCGAGGCCTTGCGCTCCACGGCGTTGAAGATGGCGCCCTTGAGGTCGATGCCGTTTTGTTCGAAACGCCGCTTGGTCAGCAGGATTTCCTTGGCGGCGTTCATGCCGAAACGGGTCACGATCAGGCTGGTGCCGGCCTGGCGGCCTACCAGGGCGGCATCGGTAACTGCCAAGATCGGCGGGGTGTCGACGATCACCAGGTCGTAGCGGCTGCTGGCCTGCTCCAGGAACTGGGTGAAGTTGGCGTGCATCAGCAGTTCCGATGGGTTCGGCGGAATCTGGCCGCGGGTGATCAGGTCCAGGTTTTCCACTTCAGTGCGGCTGGTTGCCTTGTCCAGATCGATGCGGGCGGCCAGCAGGTCGGAAAGGCCGTTTTCCGCCTCCTGGCGGAACATCTTGTGGACGTAGCCCTTGCGCATGTCGGCATCCACCAGCAGCACCCGCTGTCCGGTCTGCGCAACGATCACGGCCAGGTTGCTGGAGACGAACGACTTGCCCACGGTGGGGCTGGGGCCGGAGATCATCAGGATATTGTTCTTCGCCTCCAGGGTGGCGAAGTGCAGGCTGGTGCGCAGGCTGCGCAGGGACTCCACCGCCAGGTCGGCCGGGTTGGTCACTGCCAGCAGGTGCGAGCTGCTGTTGCTGGCGTCTTTGCTTTTGCCCTTGAAGTTCAGTTCGTGGGTAGCCTGCACCTTGCTATGGGGGATGGAGGCATAGACCGGCAGGCCCATCTGCTCGATCACGTCCGGGTCTTCTACGCAACGGTTCAGCGCCTTGCGGACCAGCACATAAGCGACGGCGATCAGACCGCCGAGCAGGGTAGCGATCAGGACGATCAAGGCTTTCTTGGGCTTGACCGGTTTCTCGATGTTGGCGTCGGCGGCGTCGATGATGCGTACGTTGCCTACGGTGCCCGCCCGCAGGATATCCAGCTCCTGGGACTTGTTCAGCAACTGGGTGTAGATCTCGGTGCCCACCTGCACATCACGAGTCAGACGCAGCAGTTCCTGCTGGGTTTCCGGCAGGTGTTCCACTTTCTTCATCAGGTCGCGTTTTGTCTGCTCCAGCTGGCCCATCTGAGTCATGAGCGCTTGGTAGCTGGGGTGCTGGCGGGTAAAGCGGCGTTCTAACTCGGCACGCTTGAGTTTTTGCTCAGCTATCAGGGTTTCCAGCTGGACGATCTGGTCCAGCACCGCCTTGGTTTCGATGGTGATGTCAACCGAGCGGGCACTGGTCTGGTAGCTGTTCAGCTTGGCTTCCGCTTCTTCTAGTTGCTTGCGTACTTCTGGCAGCTGGCCCTGGAGAAACTCCAGGCTCTGAGCTGCTTCGGCGGAGTTGCGCTGCACGTTCTGCAGCACGTAGAGCCGGCTCACTTCATCCAGCACGCGGGTGGCCTGGGCCGGGTCTTCGTTTTCCAGCGACAGGGCGATAATGCCGGACTCCTTGCCACGCTCACTCGCACCCACGTCTCCCTGATACTGCAGGATGGTGGTCAGGCGGCGTTGCTTGGTCACGCTGAACTCTGTGCCAGCGCTGGCCCGCAGCACGGCGACCTGTAGCTTGAAGCCATCCTGGTCGATCTGGGCGCCGACACTGCCGCTCAGGACCGGCTCATCATCCTCATTCAGCAGGGTGAAGGCGCCATTGTCTTCGGCGCGGAGGGTCAACTCCTCGCCCAGGTAGTTATCCGGTACTTCCAGTTGGAAGATATCCAGCTTTTCGCCACCCCAGGCAAAACTACTGAGTCCAAACAGCGGTTCTGCAAGCTCCAGGCCCGGCTCGGGCTGGAAGCGCCGCGCCATGAACTGGCCAAACAGTGGGAAGTAATGGGGTTCGACAATTACATCCAGCTTGAGGTTTTTCACCGCCTGGCCCAGCACGGCGCGGGATTTCAGCAGCTCGATTTCCGTGACTGCTGCCGAGGTGCCGCCGAACATCTCGGTCATTTCAGACATGCCGGTCATGGCGGCCAGGCCGCCTTTCTTCTCCTCCACCTGCACCAGGGCAGTGGCCTGGTACACCGGTGGGGTCAGTACGGCATAGGCAACGCCAAGCACGGTAAAGAAGGAGGTGATGCCGACAATGATCCACTTGGCGTCCAACAGGGTGCCGGCCAGCGCGAGCAGGTCGATTTCGTCGTCATGGGAGTCCTGCACGGGCAGGCTGTTTTGGCTGGTCATGTGCAACGCTTCTTCAAGGGGTCAGAGTTTTTGCGACCAGCTGTCGACGCCTTGCGCCATCAGCTGGTAGACGTGTTCGAAGGCAGGCTTTTGCTGGCGGTAAGGGTCCGGGATTTCCTGGTTGCCCTGCCATTTGCCGAGAAGGAAGGTCTTGCCGCGTGCTTCTGGCGCCAGTTGTGTGATCCGCTGGATATGGCCCTGCTCCATGGTGAGGATCAGGTCGTACTGGCGCAGCATTTCGCGGGTCAGTTGGCGGCCCTGGTGGTCGGGGTGGTCCCCGCCATGCTCGCGCAGGACTTCGAGTGCGGTGGCATCCATGGGCTTGCCTTCCAGGGCGTGGATGCCCGCGGAGGCGACGGTGATCCCGCGTGGGGCGAGTCTGGATATGAGCAGGGCTTCGGCGGTCGGGCTGCGGCAGATATTGCCGATGCAGACAACCAGGATGTTCTTGAACATAAGGGCCAGCACGGGTTGCAGGGTCGGTTTTCAGCCGCGCGGGTGTGCTGCGAAGGAGGAAAGCGGATTCCATTCCAGCATCCCGATACGGCATCCCCAGGGGTTTCGCAACTTCTGGGGAGCGTGAAGGGGCGCAACTTTAGGGGGGGCAGGGGTAGGGGTCAAGACTCCTTGGTCGCTTTCTGCCATGGGAACGAGCCTTGGTCCGATATTTGGGCTGGGCAGGGTGGGGAGTTGATTGAGCCAGTGTCAGGCGCGGTTTTATTTGGACTTGGGTAAACGTGTTTGGGGCGTGGCTGTGGATAACCGGCACTCTACGAAGCTGCCCTCTGGAGTCCTGAGGGCAGGCCTTCGGCCTGCTTGGCGAATGAATTCGCCCCTACAGGGGCATGGCCCCTCTCGGGTAGGCGCCACTGCGTCACTTGATGGTGGCGAGGCGTCGCTCATTCGTTGGTTGCAGTTTCGCCTGGAGCAGCAGCCATTCGCGCTGGATGACCGAATAGGGAATGAACACGCTGATGCGTTGGGCCCCCTGCAAGCCCGGGTGGTGGCTTACGTCGTTGAGGTTGACCGAGTAGATGCCCATGTTGATGCCGACAACGCTGCCGTCTTCGGCCATCACCGGGCCGCCCGACATGCCTTTGACGATGGGGGCGTCATGTATGGCGTAGAGTTCGCCGCTGTCTTCATTGGTATTGAGGAAGGGCGCCGGATAAACCTTGCCCTGGCTGCTGCCGCCAACCAGATAAGGGCTGGAGCCCGCGGCGGTGATGTTTTCGCCCGGTTGCGCGGTGCGCCAGTTCGGTATTTTGCCGTTGGCCTTGTGCCGTATGAATACCAGGTCGCAGCCTGTGCTGCAGCGGTACTTCTTGTAGGGAATCAGCGGCGTGTGAGCGGTGGTGACGGCGTATTCCTCGTTCCACTGCACGGCCGAAGCCATATAGAAGTAGGGCAGCGGAAAACCCGAAAAAACCGAGAAGTACGTCTCTGTGGCGGGGCCTGAAACATCAGGTTTGACCAGACCGTTGCATCCTGCACACAAGGCTCCTGCCATGAAGATGGCGGCAATCTTGCGCATGGTGACTCACCGAAGTTCGGCTTGAAGGGGCGCCTCTCCTGGCTGGGTTATGTCCGCCGGTGCCCCTGCACTGCTTCTTCAGGTTGAGCCCGTTGCCAACACTTATGGGTGACGAACGGTAGTCGCGTTGGATCGCCTCGCAATAGGTCAAATAGCGTTTGACGATATGACCGCTGGTCCGGATTGCCCGGCTATTGGCGTTGCAAGCGCAGCTGGCGATTTGCTGCTACGGCCGCAAAAGATGCCTCCTTCCAAGGGGTTGCACCGCTACTGATTCGCTTGAAAATCAATCCAGAAGGTTCGTTGAGCGAGTTCGTGGTTCCCGCTAGTCGTTATTTTGACGTGGCTTGTCGGCCCAGCCTGGCTGATGCCCCTGCCTGGCTTTTAGACGGAAGGACGTGCGCTAGCTGCGTTTTGGATCTCTGTCGCCCTGGGGCATGGCTTGTACGCGGGGATTCGGGAGTTTCGACAGGAGTGGGAAGTCGCCTTCAGGGGCGGCTCAGGCAAGGCGGGGGGAGCGTTGCCTCTTCAGTGTCCAGGTGCTGTTGTCAGTCTCATCACGGTCAGCTATCGAACAAGTTCATAAGACTGCAGATGCTCTTTTATATCTTCTATGTCGTTGTTCATGACGACATCGATAATGGATAGTCCGGCCACGAAGTCTCGGGCGCCAGCCTGCTTGTAGCTCTTCAGGTTCGGCCTCACAAAAGACAGGTTCACGCCTTTGTTCGCGAAGTAATCTTTCCCATACAGCTCAGTGCCTCCTATGGAGTTTACGTAGCTGTCTGAGTGAAGGAGTTTTGTTATTTCAATGAGTCTATCCGGTCTGGTCATGCCCCTTGTATGTGGGAAGCAGGCCGAAGAGCGGACGAATTTCTTGTTCGCTCCGATCATCTCGTAAAACTTCTCGACCGATCTCACTGCGACATCGGAAATCGAGCCGTGGTCGGCGCTCAGGACATCGTGAATATATTCATAGCCAATCTCGTAGAACGGAGATTTTCTATAGGTGCGATGTATCTGCTTGAGGAATTTGCGTTTGAACCTTTCAAAGGAGTGCGTTCTTATGTTGCAGATCAGCTCGTTTTGACTGGCTTTCGACAGAGGAATGGTGAAGCTGTGTGGGTGCCCGTTTATCAGGATCCTGTTGCGATTGATCCAGCCGCGCTTTATGTAATTCACGTCGTCATAAAATACAAATATATCGCTCTCCTCGATCAGGCAGAAATACCCGATATAGGGGAATGCGTATGGCTGCATTATTGAAATGGTTTTCGACATGATTGCGCGCCATCATGCAGTCTTTCGACTTTTTGGCGATTCTAGCAGCGGCAAAATTCACTATTTTCTGCGGCGCTTCGTAAAGTTATTCGAAATATTTCGCTATGCCTGCGTCAGGTGTCGTTAGTTGGTTTCAAGAGCCGTTGGGTGGGCGGGACGGCGCATTGCCTTGGCTCTCTGGTGAACTGGCGCCAACCCCACCTGGCGGCGCTTCCCAGGGCGGATTCCCTGGCAGCAGACAGGGGGCCTGAACCAGTAGTTGAGTGTGGCGCAGGGCTCTATTCCGCCATTGGTGCGCTCTCGTAGTAGATAAATTCTTTTACAAATCAAGCCTGAAGGGGGAGTGAGCTGATTCGGGCTCCCCGCTAGTCGTTATTTTGACGGGGCTCGTCGGCCCGCCCGCCCCATTCCGCTGTTCGTTCCCTGGAAGGAAGGACATGCCGCAGCCCAGTTCCGAAGCGCCTTTCGAGCATCAGGTTGGGCTCATCACATCAGGTGACGAGGCTGATTTCCCGCCGTCGGGGTAGATGGCAACGCGCCATGACGTGCCCTATGTTCGTAGCGTCGGGAGGCGCGGCGCTCCATTTCACTGGCCGCGACACGAGCAGGGGGGAGGCCGCCTACTATGAGCTCCAGTCAGGAAAGTCAGTCCAGGGCCTGGTACGTGGTGCAGTGCAAGGTGCGGCAGGAAGAGCGCGCAGAGGAAAACCTGCTGCGTCAGGGGTATGTCTGCTATCACCCCAAGCTCAGGCGCGAGCGGCTGGCCAAAGGCCGTCGGGAAATCGCGGAAGAGTCGCTATTCCCCGGGTACCTGTTTCTCCATCTCAGTCTGCAGGATAACTGGGGGCCCTTGCGCTCGACGCGGGGTGTCAGCCGGATCGTGAGCTTTGGCAATCAGCCGGCGGTTCTCAGTGACAGCCTGATCGAACAACTTCAGCAGCGCGAACATGTGCCTTGTGTGGAGGAGCTGCTCTCGGTGGGTGAAAGGGTTCGTATCAACGAGGGACCCTTTACCGACCTCGAAGCCATTTTCATGGCAATGGATGGGGAGGAGCGCGTGGTTCTTCTACTCAAGTTCTTGCAGCGCGAGCAGAAGGTTCTCATGCCCTTGGCCGGTATCAGAAAGATCTGAAATGGGCATCCTTTCCCTGATCTCTACCCACGGGGCGAGCCTGCGCTTGAAATCGCCCCCACGGGATTGGCCCGTGCCTGCCGGGAACATGGCTCCCACAGGCTGGGTCACGCTTCGCCGGTTCGCCATCGATGACACGCCGAGCCCTCATGGCGGGCACGGGGGACCGGGAGGAATCCGACTGGCGGCCCTGCGGGCGATATGGGCGTCAGTCCGCGCGAGCGTCCCCTAACTATCCTTCCACTCGTCGTGGTGCGCCGTGCGCTGTTCGTCGTGCGGGGCAGTAAGTATTGCTTCTGAACATTCTGGATCCGCTTTTTCGCTGTCAGATACCGGCCTGAAAATCCGGGGGCGGTAGCGTGTCCGGATACTCAGGTTGCGCAGGGAACCGCCTCGCCTACGAAAGTCGCTCTCGTATGGGGTTCGGACAGGCACGAGATCAGTCAGATGCAGAGTAAGTTAACGCTCAATGACTCAAGAATATTCATTCTGATCCTGGTGGTGTCGTGCCTGTCAGGATTGGATTATCTGGTCGATGGGGCGAGGTATATAAAATATGCGGCCCTGCCAATCACGCTATTGATTCTGTCCGTCAGGAAATTCAAGATCCCAAAAGAGATTTCAGAGGCGGAACTGCCTTTCCTTGCACTGCTGGTCTGGCCAGCCATATCAATAATGTGGGGAAATCTCGAGTTGGGGGCGAAAGATGTATTTTTCATCGCTTCCTACATAGTCCCTCTGGCTTTGTTCCAGAAAAGAGGGGTGTCCATAGAGAGTGTGTTTTATATCTACACGGCGGTATTTTTTGTTTCTGCGATAACAAGGGATTTCGGCCAATTATCCATTTCAGAATCAACGTCACCGCTCGAGGGCTCCGAGTCCTTCGTGTTCGGTGCATTTGCCTTGGCATTTGCCATGAACAAGAAGCGTGCGCTGACCATAATCTCCTTGCTGCTCCTGATAATAACCCTCAAGCGAATCGCCCTGCTTGGTTTCCTGGTGTGCATGTTGTTGTGGATGATGCCCGGCAACCTCAAGAACATCCTGGTAAGCAGGGCTGCGGTTCTTTCCGTGAATGCGCTGGTGGTGGCTACAATAGTAATATTCACCAGCGGGGCCCTGGATGACGTGATTCTTGAGTTCACGGGCAAAACTCCATCCGGCCTCACCCTGGGAAGAAATGAGTTATATGCCGGGGTCGTCCAGGACATGATCCTGCATCCATACGGTTTGCTCTTCGGTAATGGCGCCGGTACCGCCTACGAAAGGGCGCTCGTGATGTATCATGGCGAACTGCTGAAGCCAAACTTGCACTGCGATACGCTGAAGATCTTCTACGAGTACGGAATCTTGTTTTTCGCCTACTTCTTTTACTCCATGGGCGGTTCGAAAGAAAGCAAGACGAGAATCATGGCGGTTTATATAAGCGTATTGTTCGCCACGGATAACGTAATAATATATTCGAATACCATGTTCATTGTTTTGTACATATCTTATCGCCTTGCCAATCCCCAGCTCAGGCAAGATATTCCAGCGACCGGTCATACGGTTTCTGCTCGAGGAAGACGTTCCGGCCCCTCACCGCGTGGTGTCTCTCGAGCCAATCAAGAGATCTGAATTTTTCTGTGTCAGCGTTAGCTGTTACCGGGTTTCCACCTTCGGTGCCTTGCACGGCCTCGCTGGTGGATAGAAAAGCGCTATCCCCCTACAGGGCTGTGGGAGCGAGCTCTGCCGCGTAGAGTGGAAATCCCTTTGGGGATTTCCACCATCGGTGTCTTGCACGGCCTCGCTGGTGGATAGAAAAGCGCTATCCCCCTACAGGGCTGTGGGAGCGAGCTCTGCCGCGTAGGGTGGAAATCCCTTTGGGGATTTCCACCATCGGTGTCTTGCACGGCCTCGCTGGTGGATAGAAAAGCGCTATCCACCCTACAGGGCTGACACGGCATCGCCTTGCACCGACATGCCCATGGGGCAGCGACAGCGTAAAGGCAGAAGGGAATCCGACTAGCGGCTCTGGGGGCGATACAGGCGTCAGTCTGCATGATCGCCCCTCCAACTATCCTTCCAATCGTCACGGTGCGCTGAGCTTTGTTCGGCGCGCGGGGCGTAATGCACTGCTTTTGAAAATCTTTGATCCAGCACACCACCGCACTCAGATGAAGGCCGAAAATCTGGGGCGGTAGCGTGTCCGGAGACTCAGGTTGACGAGCATGGCTCGCGGCAGGTCGCAAGGGGCCGCGAGAAAAAGCGGAGTGGTCGCAGCCGAAAACCGCCCGGGACTCGAAGCAGGAAAGGGCAGGATTCCATGCAGTATCCAACGAGGATGTTCGCTATGCGTAAAGCCCTTTCCGGCCTTGCCCTGGCGGCAGCGCTGGCTTCTGGCCAGAGCTTCGCTGACCCGGCCACCCTGGCCGCATTGCAGTCCGCGGGTGTCGCCTTGACCGAAGCCCAGGCCAAGAGCGTGGCTATTGCAGAAGGTAATACCCTGGTCAACGTCATCGCCGGTATCGTTGCCGCCAATCCCGATGCTGCTGCAACCATAGTCGGCGCCGCGGTGAGCGCGGCTCCCGACCAGGCCGCGGCCATCGTCGCCGCTGCCGTGAGCGCCGTTCCGGCCCAGGCCGCTGCCATTGTTGGTGCCGCGGTGAGCGCTGCTCCCGACCAGGCCGCTGCCATCGTTGCCGCAGCTGTGTCCGCTTTGCCGGCCCAGGCTGCCGCCATGGTTGGCGCCGCGGTGACCGCCGCCCCGGACCAGGCCGCTGCCATAGTCGCTGCCGCCGTGTCCATTTTGCCGGACCAGGCCGCCGCCATCGTTGGCGCCGCCGTGACTGCCGCCCCGGAGCGGGCCGCCGCCATCGTTGCGGCAGCCGTGGCCGCAGCTCCGGACCAGGCCGTCGCGATCACCGCCGCTGCGACGAGTGCGGCCCCGGACCAGGTCGACGCGATCACCGAGGCCGCCGAGGATGCCGCCGCCGACAACGCGCTCGTGTCCACCTCCACTACCGTGGCCGGGCCCAGTCCTCGCAGCTCGGGCGGCTCGGGCAACGCCGCCGCCAGTAGCAGCGCTCCGAGCGGCAGCGGTGGTGGCGGCTCTGCCAGCCCGAACTAGAACGAGAACGCTTCGGCTGAATCAACGCGAGCTGCTAATTTATGCTTCGGCAACGTTTTGCTATTTCCGCCAGCAAAACCACAGGAAAGGATTACTGGGGTCTTTATGCGCATGAAGTCGAAAGCAAGCTCCCTGGCGGCCGCCGTAGCAGCTGCCCTATGTGCCAATGCCTGGGCGGTCGACCCGCAATACATCAAGCTGACCGACAGTCTGACCTTCACTCCAGAGCTGAAGGTGGGTGAGCGGTACGACGATAACTTCCGGGCTGTCGAGGAGGGTGAGGAGTCCTCCTGGATCACCGAAATCACGCCGACGTTCATACTGGGCGCCGAAGGCCGCAAGAGCGCTTACGCGCTGACCTACTCGGCCAACACCGACATTTTTCATTCGAGCCACAAGGACGACAACACGGACCACCACCTGACAGGCGATGCCGCGCTCAAGTTCGATGCACGCAACCTGCTGAAGTTGAACGCCGGCTACCATCAGGTCGAGGACACCGCTGCCAATGACCAGAACCTCACGAGCGGCCAGAACCTGGAGAACGACAAGTACACCCTCGCCAATATCGGTGGGGTGTATACCTACGGCGCCCAGACCGCTCGTGCCCAGATCGATTTCGGTGCCGACTACGAGGAGTTGCGCTACCAGAACAGCGACCATCTGAACGCCGAGAACGAGCGCGACACCACTGCACTGCGGACTACTTTCTACTACCGCGTGGCGCCCAAGACCCGTGCCCTGGTCGAGGCCCGCCATACCAACTTCGACTACGTCAGCAATGACCGTCTCAACAGCGACAACATCGCCCTGCTCGGCGGTCTGACCTGGGACGCTACCGCCAAGACCAGCGGTACCGTGAAGATCGGTGGCGAGAAGAAGCGTTTCGACGACTCCAACGTCGACGACAACAGCGGTTCGATGTGGGAGGTGGGAATCGACTGGAAGCCGCGCACCTACTCCAAGTTCAACCTGACGACCCGTCGCGCGATCGACGAGGGCGACGATGGCGCTTCCTCCATCGACGTCCAGAGCACGAGCTTGAGTTGGGGGCACGAGTGGCTCGAGCGCCTGCGCTCCGATGCCAGCTTCACGTACGCCGACGAGGAGTACCAGGACATCGACCGCGACGACAAGATCAAGACGTTCAGCCTGGGCGTGACTTACGAAATGCGACGCTGGTTGGATGTCGGCGTCGGTTACACATACGCCGAAGACGACTCCAGCGCCATTGGCGAAAGCTACGAACGCAACATCTACTCGATCAGTTTCACCGCCAGCCTCTGACTGTGCCTCCGTAGAAAAAACACAGGGGGCGCCGGCCCCCTTTCGTTTCTTCGACATCTCAGGAGCATAGGAGCCACATGATCATTCGAATCTTTTCCAGACTGATCCTCGGCCTGCTGCTGATCAATAGCGGCGTTGCACTGGCGGAGGGCAACTCCCAGTACAAACTCGCTTCCGGCGATGTCATCCGCATCAATGTGTTCGGCGAAAAGGACCTGAGCTTCGAAAAGCTCCGCCTGACCGATGCCGGCACCTTCTCCTACCCCTTCGTTGGCGAGGTGAAGGCCAAAGGCAAAACCGCTGCCGAGATCGAGCAGATCATCATCGACAAGCTCAAGGGCGACTACCTGGTCGACCCGCGTGTATCGGTCAGCGTCCTGCAGTATCGCGAGTTCTACATCAGTGGCGAGGTGAAGATTCCTGGCGGCTACCCCTTCCAGCCAGGGCTGACCCTGCGTCGTGCCGTCGCTCTCGCCGGCGGCCTTACCGAGCGTGCCTCGGAGAGGCGCATCACCATCATCCGTGACCACGATGCCAGCCGCACTCCCGAGCCGGCTACCCTCGACACGCTGGTCATGCCTGGCGACACCATCACCATCGACCAGGGCTTCTTCTAAAGGCCCAGCCATCGTTCCGGCAAAACAGGGAATGGGGCGCCTTGCTCGGCTTGCCCCAGTGGTATCCGAGCGCCGTTAACTTTTTCAGGAGTGTCCCACTCATGGAAAGTCATACGCATATCATCGAGCGCAGTCTGCTCGCCCAGCGACAGGAAGAGCTCGGCAACGAGATCGACCTGGTGAAGATCTGGCGCACCCTCTGGCACCGGAAGTGGAGCATTCTCACCCTGGTTGTGGTGGTCACCATGGTCGCTGTCCTTGCGGCGTTTTCCATCACGCCCATCTATCGCGCCGCCGCCACCCTGATAATCGAAGAAAAGGCTGCCAAGGTCGTTTCCATCGAGAAGATCTACGGCCTCGAGGGGGCCGGCAGCGAATACCTGCAGACCCAGTTCGAGTTGATGAAGTCGCGAGCCCTGGCCGAGCGCGTGGTGCGCCATCTGAACCTGACCGTCCACCCCGAGTTCGATCCGCGGCAACAGCCCAAGCCCTTGATCGACGTCCGCGGCCTGCTGGCCCAACTGGACTTCGACAAGGTGCTGCCCGTGACCCTGCCCGGGGACCTGGAGGAAGGGGGCGGTCTCAGCGAGGCACAGATCCTCGATATGGTGACCAAGGCCTTCATGGCGCGTGTGAGCGTCGAACCGCAGGGCAAGAGCCAGTTGGTCAAGGTACAGGTGGACATGGCGGATCCGCAGATGGCGGCCCAGGCCGCCAATGCCATGGCCAAAGGTTTTATCGAAAGCCAGCTGGAGGCGACCATGGAAATGTCCATGACCGCCACCACCTGGATGAACAGTCGCCTGGGTGAATTGCGCACCAAGCTGAAGGAGGCGGAAGACCGTCTGCAGGCCTTCCGCGAGGCGGAGAATCTGGTCGACGTGAAGGGCGTATCCACCATCAGCGCTGCCGAACTGTCGCTCACCGGTGACCGCATGATCGATGCGCGCCGCCAGCGTGCGGAAGCCGAGAGCCAGTACCGCCAGGTGCAGGCCATGCGCAGCAGTGGTTGGGAGCGCCTGGCGAGTGTCCCGGCTGTCCTGGGTCACCCGCTGATCCAGCAGTTCAAGGCCGACGAGGCCAAGGCCAGGGCCAAGGTGGAAGAATTGTCGCGCCGCTATGGTGCCCTTCACCCGTCCATGGAGGCCGCCCGTTCCGAACTGAGTGCCGCCTCCGCCAGCCTGCGCGGCCAGGTCGAGCAGGTGGTGGCCGGTATCGAGCGCAATTACCAGCTGGCCGTCGCCAACGAGAGCTCCCTGCAGGCTTCGTTCAACTCCAACAAGTTGCAGATCCAGAACATTTCCCGCAAGGAGTTCAAGCTGCGCGAGCTGCAGCGCGAGGTGGATGCCAACCGCACGCTCTACGAAACCTTCATGACCCGCCTGAAGGAAACCACCGCCACGTCCGACCTGCAAACCGCCAATGCCCGGGTCGTCGATCAGGCTGCAGTGCCCACCTCCCCGGTCAAGCCGGAGAAAGGGCTGATCGTCGGCATCGCCGCCGCGTTCGCGCTGTTCGTGGGCGTTGCCCTGACCCTGTTGCTGGACACCCTGAACAACACCGTCAAGAGCACGGAGCAGCTGGAGTTCCACCTGAACATTCCAGTGCTCGGCATCCTGCCGCTGCTGAAGAACAAGGAGCGCAGCCTGCTCGCCCGCATGTTCGCCACGGACAAGGAAAAAAGCTTTTCCGAGGCGATCCGGACCATTCGCACGGGGGTGGTGCTCTCCGGAGTCGACTATCCGCAGAAGATCATGGTCATCACCTCGTCCATTCCCGGCGAGGGCAAGAGCACCGTCTCGGCCAACCTCGCCTTCGCCCTGGGGCAGATGGAAAGGGTGCTGCTGATCGATGCCGATTTGCGTCGCCCGAGCCTGGCCAGGAGTTTCGAATTCCCGGTGGGGACGCCGGGCCTGGCCAACCTGATTGCCGGCACGGCCTCGCTGGACGATTGCATCCGGCAGGTGGACGGCATCGACATGATCGGCGCCGGCGCCGTGCCGCCCAATCCGCTGGAGCTGCTCTCGTCGCCGCGCTTCGCCAAGGCCGTCGAAGTGCTCAAGGGCAAGTACGAACGCATCATCATCGACTCGCCGCCGACCCAGGCGGTCAGCGATGCCGTGCTGCTGGCGACTTTCGCCAACTCGGTGATCTACGTGGTCAAGTCCGCCTCCACCGCCATTCCGTCGGTGGAGAAGGGGATAGGCCAGCTGTTGCAGAACAATGTCCAGGTGAACGGCATCGTTCTCAACCAGGTGGATATCAAGAAGGCCAAGCGCTACGGCTACAGCTACGGCGGTTACTACGACTATTACGGTTACAGCAATATCAAGCAGGTATGAACACAGCGAGCGGGTGGCCCCCGCGTCCTCCTGCGCCAGACAGAGCGGCAGTCCATTGCATGACCTGATCGATACCTGGCCAGCAAGGCCCTGATTCGCGTTGGGCGCATTGCCGACCAACGCGGCATAACCCGGAAATTTCACGCTGGAGCTCGTGCTCCCAGGTATCGCTTTGCCCGCGAAAAGCCCATCAGGGCTCTGCCTCGCTGAGCTCTGCACCTGTGACGATTCGAATACCCAGGCCAGCAGGATGAAGCCGATCCGGTAGGGTGCGCCGTGCGCACCGGCGGTTTGACGTGGTGCCGAAGCCGATCCCGGAATCGGTGCGCGCAGCGCACCCTACGGTCCAGGCCAGGCGAACGGTCCTGTGCACGTGGAGGATTCGCCCCCTTCCAGGGGGCTAGCGCAAGCCCACGTTCTACGAGTGTGGATGTTCACTTCCGGCCAATCGGGACGGCCCTTTGCAAGTTCGAAAGAAAGTTTCTCCAGACGCCATGATCGACCTGCACAACCATTTGCTACCTGGTATCGACGACGGGGCTCCTGACCTTGAGGCTGCGCTTGCCTTGGCGCGCGTGGCCGTCCAGGACGGCATCACTCACCTGGTCTGCACGCCGCATATCCACCCCGGCCGTTACGACAACACGCCGGCCAGTATCCGGGGCGCGCGCGATCGCTTCGCGGTGGCGCTCAAGGAGCAGGGCATCCCGTTGCGGGTGGCTGCAGCCGCGGAAGTGCGCTTCGGCGTGGAACTGATGATGGGGGTGGGCGAGAGAAGCATTCCGTTCCTGGGCCAATGGCTGGGCCATAAGGTCCTGCTGCTCGAGTTCCCCCATGAGGGGATACCCTTCGGCGCCGAACGCCTGGTCACCTGGCTGCTGCAGCGCAGGATCCTGCCGATGATCGCCCACCCGGAGCGCAACAAGGACATCATGCGCACGCCGTCCAGGCTCAAGCCCTTGCTCGAGCTGGGCTGCCTGCTGCAGGTCACGGCGGGTTCCGTGGTCGGTCGCTTTGGCCCGGCAGCCGAGGCGATCGCTCACGCCCTGCTGGAGCAAGGCGTGGTGACCATTCTCGCCAGCGATGCCCACAACCTCCAGCATCGCCCGCCCCTGCTCCGCGAGGGCATGGAGCGTGCCGCGCGCATCGTGGGCGAGGAGAAGGCCGAGTCCCTGGTCCTGCATACGCCCTGGGAAATCGCGCAGAGCCATTTCGCATGAGCACCGGTCAGTTGCTCGACCGGCCAGGGAGCCGCAAGCGCTCGGATGTCGAGTCACGAAGGGCGAGCTCGATCATGCAGCAGGTGCCGGCGCTGTTGCTGGTGCTGTCCTTCGGGCTGCTGGTCGCAGGCGCCCGGATGCTGCTGGCGGGTATTGCCAGCTATCAGGCCGAAGCCTTCATCGGTTCGTGGGACAAGCGAGGCAACGAGCCCGGCGCAGCGGCGTGGGACGTTGCCCACAACGCGGCACAGCGCGCCATCGAGCTGTACCCGGTCGCAGATGGCGATCGGCTGGACAGGCTCGGGCGTATCTACAGCTGGAAGCAGTTCCGCCAGCCCTATGCCGACTCCGTTGCGCAGCACTCCCGGCGCGCAGCGCTCGACGCCTACCGGGCCGCCACAGGTGCACGGCCGACCTGGCCTTACACTTGGGCACGCCTGGCGCACAGCAAGCTGTACCTCCAGGAGTTCGATGACGAGTTCGATCGGGCCATGGTCCAGGCATTTCAGCTTGGCCCCTGGCGCATCGGTGTGAACCGCGAGCTGGCTGAAATCGGGCTGAACGCATGGCCGCATCTGAGCCCGGCCCAGCGTCGGGCAACCCTCGAATCCGCCAGGCGCAGTCTGGCCTTCGGCAATGCCGAGGCGCTGCATCTGCTGGAAGTCGCCCAGCGAGCCGGGAGGATCCAGGTGCTGTGCGACGGCCTGAGTCATGAGCTCAGGAGCACGCGAAAGCTCGCGCAGTGCGTAGGAGCTCAGTAGAGGTGGGTAGCACAGGAGACAGGCGCAAGGAGGCCATGATCCACGCTTTGCCATTTGCAGGTATTCGTCGTGTCACAGCCCGAAGCAACCGCTCCAGCCAGCAATGGAGCATCCACCAGTCGCGGTCCCGACGTTCGAACGGGCCGTCGCTTGACCTTCATGGCCGGTCGCCTGAATTTCTTCGGCCGCGGTCTGACCTTCTGGGGTCAATGGCTGGTGGCCGTCAGTTCGATGATCACGCTGCTCTGCGCGCTGGCGCTGATGGAGACCGGCGAGGTCGGACTGCACTATCGCATGCTGGCGCTGTTCGCCCTGTTCGGTTCGGTGCCCATCTATTCCTTGATGCGGGTCTACCACAAGAAGCATGGCTACCTGGTCGGCCTTTGCCGTTTGCTCGGCGGCTGGCTGATTCTGCTGGGTGGCCTCACGGTGGCCGTGATCGTTACCAAGACCGGTGAACAGTTCTCCCGTGAAGTGGCCATCGCCTGGGGGATGCTGGGCTTTGCCCTGCAGGCAGGCGCCTATGTGCCGCTGCATACCTTCGCCAGGCGCTACGAGCGGAAGCATCGAGCCGCGCGCGCCTCGCTGATCATCGGGACCGGCGAGCTGGCCTGGAACCTGGCGGACAAGCTGGTGGAAAACAAGTACGGCCCCGTGATCGGCCTGGTCGCGGCGGGTGAGGAGCCATTGCCGAACAGCAGCCGCTACCCGGTAATCGGTAACCTCGCGAACCTGCGTGATCTGATCGTCATCCATCACATCAGTCGCCTGTACATCGCGCTGCCGCTGACCGCGGCCAAGAAGATCGAAGAGCTGTACTTCGAGTTGCTCGACGCCAATATCGACGTGGTCTGGCTGCCTGACCTGCACAGCATCATGCCGCTCAACCACTCGGTCGGCGACATCGAAGGCATGCCGGCCATTCACCTGAACAAGTGCCCGCTCTCGGCCTATCCCAGCGCGGCCCTGAGCAAGGCATTGGTGGACCGCGCGGCGGCGCTGCTGGCACTCATCGCCCTCAGCCCCGTGCTGCTGGCCACGGCCATTGCCGTGAAGTGTTCATCGCCCGGCCCGGTCCTGTTCAAGCAGGATCGCCATGGCTGGAACGGCACCATCATCAAGGTCTGGAAGTTCCGCTCCATGCGCCTGCACGACGACCCCCAGGTCACCCAGGCGCGGCGCGGCGACCCGCGGATCACTCGGGTCGGCCGCTTTATCCGCCGTACCTCCATCGACGAACTGCCGCAGCTGTTCAACGTGCTGCTGGGGCAGATGTCCCTGGTCGGCCCTCGCCCCCATGCCGTGGCGCACAACGACTACTACATCGGCAAGATCGCCGCCTACATGGCCCGCCACCGGATCAAGCCCGGCATGACCGGCCTGGCGCAGATCAATGGCTGCCGGGGCGAAACCGAAACCATCGACAAGATGCAGAAACGCGTGGAGCTGGACCTCGCCTATATCAACAACTGGTCGTTGTGGCTGGACATCAAGATCCTGTTCCAGACGCCTTTCGCGCTGTTCTCCAAAGACATCTATTAGCAGCGCCTCCCCCTGCCGTTCCCAGACAACTGCCTTTGCAGGTGCGGGCTTGCCCGCGACCCGATGTGGGCGGGCCAATGGCTCGCCGAAGTCCCGATAAAGCGAACTTGAAGGACCACAGCATGAAAACCCTCTGTGTCTTCGGCACTCGCCCCGAGGCCATCAAGATGGCCCCCCTCGTTCTCGCCCTGGCCGCAGACGAGCGCTTCGAGATCAAGGTCTGCGTCACCGGTCAGCATCGCGAAATGCTGGACCAGGTGCTCGACCTGTTCGCCATCAGGCCGGACTTCGACCTGAACATCATGAAGCCGGGCCAGGACCTCACGGACGTCACCAGCAACATCCTGCAGGGGATGAAAGGCGTATTCAGCGAGTTCAAGCCGGATGTGGTGCTGGTGCACGGCGATACCACGACGACCTTCGTCGCCAGTCTCGCGGCCTATTACCAGCAGATCCCGGTGGCGCATGTGGAAGCAGGGTTGCGCACCGGCAACCTCCTTTCACCCTGGCCCGAAGAGGGCAATCGCAAGCTCACCGCCGTACTTGCCGATAGACACTTCGCGCCAACGGAGGCCTCGCAGGCCAATCTGCTCGCGGAAGGGATCTGTAGAGAAAAGATCTTCGTCACCGGCAATACCGTGATCGATGCGTTGCTCGATGTGGTGGCGCGCCTCGATCAGGACCAGGAGCGGCGTGAAAGGGCTGCCGCCCTGAGCTCATTCCTCGACTCCCACCGCAAACTGATCCTGGTCACGGGCCACCGTCGGGAAAGTTTCGGCGAGGGGTTCGAGCGCATCTGCCAGGCACTGATGGAGATCGCGCAGCTGCATCCTGACGTGGATATCGTCTACCCGGTGCACCTCAATCCCAACGTGCTCGAGCCGGTCCACCGCCTGCTTTCCGGTATCGACAATATCCACCTCATCGCCCCGCTGGATTATCTGCCCTTCGTCTACCTGATGAGCCGGGCGCATATCATCCTCACCGACTCCGGCGGTATCCAGGAGGAAGCCCCTTCCCTTGGCAAACCGGTCCTGGTGATGCGGGATACCACCGAGCGGCCGGAGGCGGTAACCGCCGGGACGGTCAAGCTGGTGGGTACCGAAACCGCCAATATCGTCCGTGAGCTCAACTGCCTGCTGCTCGATCACGAGGCCTACCGGGCCATGAGCCATGCCCACAACCCCTATGGGGACGGCAAGGCCTGTCAGCGCATCCGCGAGGCCCTCTACGAAGTCCCCTGCGGTCGCGATAGCCGCTCGGCCAGGAGCGCGCTCGCCCATGACAACCAGCTGCGAGCCGTCAATGATTCCGCTCGAAACATTCACGGACCTTCCCTGGCGTTCCAGACCATCTCCGTCATCGGCCTGGGTTACATCGGCCTGCCCACCGCAGCGGTGTTCGCTTCACGCAAGAAGCGGGTGATCGGCGTCGACGTCAACCCGATGGCCGTCGACATCATCAACCGCGGCCAGATCAACATCATCGAGCCCGACCTGGAGATGGTGGTGAATGCCGTGGTCACCGAAGGTCTGCTGCGGGCTACCACCATCCCTGAGCCTGCCGATGCTTTCGTGATCGCAGTGCCCACGCCCTTCAAGGGCGACCATGAACCCGACCTCAGCTATATCGAGGCGGCCAGCAAATCCATTGCCCCGGTCCTGAAGAAAGGGAACCTGGTCGTCCTTGAGTCCACTTCCCCGGTTGGCGCTACCGAGCAGATGGCGGCCTGGCTGGCGGAGGCCCGGCCTGATCTGACCTTTCCGCAAACCCACGGCGAAGGCTCCGACATTCGCGTGGCCTACTGCCCGGAGCGCGTACTGCCTGGCCACGTGCTGCGCGAACTGGTGCAGAACGACCGCGTCATCGGCGGCATGACCGCGAAATGTTCGGCTGCCGCTACCAGCCTGTACGAACTTTTCGTCGAGGGAGAGTGCATCGTCACCAACTTCCGGACGGCGGAAATGTGCAAGCTGACGGAAAACAGCTTCCGTGACGTCAACATCGCCTTCGCCAACGAGCTGTCGATGATCTGCGACAAGCTCGACATCAATGTCTGGGAACTGATCCGCCTGGCCAACCGCCACCCGCGCGTCAATATCCTGCAGCCGGGCCCGGGCGTGGGAGGGCACTGCATCGCCGTCGATCCCTGGTTCATCGTCAGCAAGACCCCGGAACAGGCACAGCTGATCCGCACCGCGCGCGAAGTGAACGACAGCAAGCCGCTGTGGGTGATCGACAAGGTCAAGCTGGCAGTCGCCGAATTCCTGCAGGCCAACCCGGAGAAATCGGCGAGGGAGGTGACCATCGCCTGCTTCGGCCTGGCCTTCAAGCCGAATATCGACGACTTGCGCGAGAGTCCGGCCGTCGCGATCACCCAACAGATCGTGGCGACCCATCCAGGCCGGGTGCTGGCCGTCGAGCCGAATATCGACGAGCTGCCGGGCAAGCTGGCCGGCACGCTGAGCCTGAGTAGCATCGAGGCGGCGCTGGAGGAGGCGGATGTGATCGTGCTGCTGGTCGATCACAAGGAATTCAAGGAAATCCCCGCGACCATCCTCGGCAGCCACAAGACCGTCGATACCCGCGGCGTCTGGACGGCGTAAGAGTCCACGTCCGTTGGGCCGACCTGAGCACTGGGCCAACCGTAGGGTGCGCCATGCGCACCGGCTTCATCGGCTTCATGGCTCGGCTGCTGACTGACCGATCCGAAACGCCCCAAGACCGAGCGCCTCGGCGCTTTTGCACAGGACTGGAAAATGATGAAAGGCATTATCCTGGCCGGCGGTTCCGGGACCCGGCTGTACCCGATCACCCGGGGCGTGTCCAAGCAGCTGTTGCCGATCTACGACAAGCCGATGGTCTATTACCCGCTGTCGGCACTGATGCTCGCGGAGATCCGCGACATCCTGCTGATCAGCACTCCAGACGACATGGCCGGGTTCCAGCGCCTGCTCGGTGATGGCAGCGAGTTCGGCATCAATCTGAGCTATGCCGTGCAGCCCAGCCCCGATGGCCTGGCGCAGGCCTTCATGATTGGCGAAGAGTTCATCGGCACCGACTCGGTGTGCCTGGTGCTCGGCGACAACATCTTCTACGGCCAGGGCTTCCGGCTCATGTTGTGCGAGGCCGCCCGGCGCGGGAAAGGCGCCACCGTGTTCGGCTATCAGGTGAAGGACCCGGAGCGCTTCGGCGTGGTGGAGTTCGATGAGCGAAAGCGTGCGGTCTCCATCGAGGAAAAGCCGCTCAAGCCCAAGTCCCAATACGCCGTCACCGGCCTGTACTTCTACGACAACGACGTGGTGGAGATCGCCAGGCAGGTGAGGCCGTCCGCCCGCGGCGAGCTGGAAATCACCAGCATCAACCAGGTGTATCTGGAGCGCGGCGACCTCTATGTCGAACTGCTCGGCCGCGGCTTCGCCTGGCTGGACACCGGTACCCATGAAAGCCTGCAGGAAGCCGGCGTATTCGTCGAAACCGTCGAGAAGCGCCAAGGCTTCAAGATCGCCTGCCTGGAAGAAATTGCCTTCAGCAATGGCTGGCTGAATGCCGATCACCTGTACCGGGTCGGCCAGTCCCTGAGCAAGAACAGCTATGGCCAGTATCTTCTGTCCCTGGTGAGGGAGTTCGTATGAACGACAAACCGGTTTACGTCACCCAACCCTATCTGCCGCCGCTGGACGAGTTCCTTCCCTATCTGCAGCACATCTGGGAAAACAAGATCCTCACCAATGGCGGGCCGATGCACAAGGAGCTGGAATCTGCCCTGGCCAACTACCTAGGCGTCGAGCACATCGCCCTGTTCAACAATGGCACCATTGCCCTGCTGACGGCATTGCAGGCGCTGCGCGTGGCGGGTGAGGTCATCACCACGCCGTACTCCTTCGTCGCGACCGCCCATTCCCTGCTGTGGAACGGCATCAAGCCCGTATTCGTGGATATCGATCCACACACCCTCAATCTCGACCCGGCCAGGATCGAAGCCGCCATCACCCCGCAGACCACCGCCATCATGCCGGTGCACTGCTATGGCAATCCGTGCGATGTCGAAGCCATCCAGAGAATCGCCGACAACTACAACCTGCGGGTGATCTACGACGCAGCGCACACCTTTGGGGTAGAGGATGCAGGTGGCAGCATTCTCCGCCACGGCGACCTCAGCGTGCTGAGCTTCCATGCCACCAAGGTGTTCAACACCTTCGAAGGCGGCGCCATCATTTGCCCGGATGCCAAGACCAAGCAGCGCATCAACAATCTGAAGAACTTCGGCTTTGTCGATGAGGTCACAGTTGTCGCCTCCGGCATCAACGGCAAGATGAGCGAGATAAACGCCGCCTTCGGTCTGCTGCAGCTCCAGCATATCGACCGTGCCATCGCCCGCCGCAAGGAGATCGACCAGGCCTATCGCGAACAGCTGAAAGATGTCGAAGGCATCCGTGTCGTCGAGAGGACCGGTCAAAAGGTCGCCAATTACTCCTACTTCCCGATCCTGGTCGAGGCGGATTACCCGCTGAGCCGCGACGAGCTGTACCAGAAGCTCAAAGAGAACAACATATTCGGTCGCCGCTACTTCTATCCGCTGATAAGCGAGTTCCCGATGTACCGGGGCCTGGTCTCGGCGCAGCGCAACAACCTGCCGGTAGCGCACTCGATATCTGAAAAGGTGATCTGCCTGCCGATGTATCCGGCACTGCAGGAAGCATCGATCAACGCCGTAGGCGAGGTCATCAGAAATAGTCGATAGAGCGTGAAAGGATATTTCAGGACAGGAATATATATTGACTTCGTATGCAACGTCTCATCTGTGGGTAATTTCGCTTTTGTATTGGCCGGGCGATACCCGGTCGCTTTGGAAACTGTGGAACGCTGATTAATCAGGGTGAGAAGTCATGAATGAGGCTGTTGGCGGATATTTCGAGCTTGAATTACCGTCAGGAACCACGGGTTTATATCCGGAGGCATTCCGGTTTCAGACTGCACGTGCCAGCTTCCATGCGTTGCTCTGCGCAGGCCGCCCACGCAAGGTCTGGATGCCGCATTACATCTGTGACTCCATGCTCGGTCCGTTGGACCGGGCAGGTATCGAGGTTTCCTTTTATTCATTGAATGAAGACTTCTCGATAAAGGATGAAATAAACCTCCACCCTGAAGATTGGCTCCTGTATGTGAATTATTTTGGCGTCTGTTCGAAGCGGCAGCGCGAAATACTGGAGAAATTCAATTCCAAGCAGGTTGTTTTTGATCATTCCCAGGCTTTTTTTGCACCGCCGCTCGACTGTCTGGCCACTCTTTACTCGCCGCGCAAGTTTTTCGGAGTGCCGGATGGCGGACTGCTGATCACGAAACTTCCCATTCCTGAGCCGGAGATAACGGACGATGGATCGATCCAGCGCTCGCTTCATCTCCTGAAACGTCTGGCTGGAACCCCGGAGTCCGGCTATGCGGATTACCAGGCAGCAGAAAAGACACTCGAAGACCTCCAGTGCAGAAAGATGTCTGCGCTGACGGAAAGGCTTCTTTCAAGTATCGATTATGAATCCGTGAGATTGAGGAGGAACGAAAACTTCAGGTATCTCCATAAAGAGCTTGGGCTGCACAATAGGTTGGAGTTGGAAGTAGAGGCTGTCGATGGGCCGTTATGCTATCCATTCTTCAAAGGGCTGGCAAACCTCAGGGAGACCCTGATAAGGGAAAGAGTGTTTACCCCGACTTATTGGGCGAAATGCCTGTCTCGTTTGAGATCCAATTCTCTTGAATGCGAACTCGTCAATAATCTGTATCCCATACCATGCGACCAGCGTTATAGCGAAAAAAACTACGGGGTCGCCATAAGAATAATTAACGGGAGTATTGGTAATGAGTGATTTTTATCTTAGGGAGTTGGCGCGAGATGATATAAAGGACATAAACAGGTGGAGAAATGACCGAGGGATCATCAGATCGCTCGGGGCACCCTTCAGATATATTTCCGAGGAGGTCGATTCCGCCTGGATGGAATCTTATCTATCCAGCAGGAGTAGTTGCGTAAGGCTTGCGATTTGCGAGAGGGCAAGCAACAGAATCGTTGGTGCCGTCTATCTTCTGTCTATCGATTGGGTCGTGAGAGACTGCGAGTTCGCCATCTGGATTGGCGAGCGGGACTTCCAGGGTAGGGGTGTTGGCGCATTCGCCACCGATAAGGCACTTGAGCATGCTTTTCTCGACTTGAACTTGAATCGGGTCTATCTGGCTGTGGTCGCCGATAACGAACGAGCAATCTCTCTTTATAAGAAGAGTGGGTTTTCAGTCGAGGGGGTGCAAAGACAAGCGGTTTTCAAGGAAGGTGCCTACCTGGACGTGGTTCAAATGTCGATGCTGGCGAGCGAGTTCAGACGCTTGGAGTAGCACCACAAGACGGCTGTGGGAACTTTTCCAAGAGGTGCGATGATGTCCAAAACGATTGCAATGATGCAGCCCTACCTGTTCCCGTATCTGGGGTATTTTCAGTTGATAGCTGCCTCGGATCTGTTCGTGCTGGGGGATGATTTGCAGTACGTCAAGGAGGGCTGGGTCAATCGTAACCGGATTCTTGTCAATGGCGAACCAAGATTCATAACGTTTCCCCTCAAGAAGGATTGCCATACCCTCAACATAAATCAGCGGCATCTCTGCGATAACATCCAGGATGAGTTGTCCAGGATTATCAGGACAATTTCCTTGAATTATTCGCGCGCCCCTTTCGTCAAGACTGTACTCCCCTGGCTGGAGCAGGTGCTGCGCTACCCGCAAAACAATCTGGCGCGGTATGCCGAGAACGCCATTCGTGAGACCTGTGCGTACCTGCATATCACCACACCGGTCATACGTTCTTCCGACTTGACTCTACCACCACCGATCGACCATCAGGATCGGGTCATCCAGACCATGAAAGTGTTGGGAGGAAAGACTTATGTCAATCCGATCGGTGGGAGAAGTCTGTATTGCTTTGATTACTTCATGAGTCATGGCATGCAACTGCGCTTCCATCGCATTGACCCGATAGAATACAAGCAATTGAAGCAGCCCTTTGTCGCCAATCTGTCGATCATCGATGTGCTGATGCAGAATAGCGTCGAGCAGATTCGCCAGATGTTGAGCAGGTTCTCATTGCTGGAAAACTGAGAATATTCCTGCCCGGGTACGGCGGGTTGCATTTCAAATCGGAAGTTTCCCGGGATTCGAAAGATTTCCCTGAAACATGATATCTAACGGTGAAACGCAAATTGTCTCTCAACCATAATATTCTGGCCAATTACGCTAGCCAGATTTATGTCACCGCCGTGGGTATCCTGATCCTGCCCTTGTATATCAAATATATGGGGGCAGAAGCCTATGGCCTCGTGGGCTTCTTCGCCATGCTTCAAGCCTGGTTCGCCTTGCTGGATCTTGGCCTGACCCCGACCATTGGCCGCGAAACCGCTCGTTACCATGGCGGGGCCATGTCGGCGCTGGCCTATCGGCAGCTGTTTCGCGCCCTCAGCCTGATTTTTGCCGGCATTGCCGTGATTGGTGGCGGAGGTCTGTGGCTGCTTTCCGGGGTGATTGCGACCCGCTGGCTCAATGTCGCCGAGCTGCCAGTGGATGACGTGGTACTGGCGGTACAGATCATGGCCATCAGCGTTGCCCTGCGCTGGATGGGCGGTTTGTACCGCGGCGTGGTCACTGGCAGCGAACGCCTGGTCTGGCTCAGTGGCTTCAATGCCCTGATCGCCACACTGCGTTTTATCGGCGTTCTTGCCAGCATGTGGCTGTTCGGCTTCACGCCGTTCGTATTCTTCATTCACCAGTTGGTCGTCGCGCTGGTGGAAATACTCGGCCTGTTTCTGATGAGTCTGCGCCTGCTGCCGGCACGCAGTAGCCTGGATCATCGCATCGGCTGGTCGTTGCGCCCTGTAAGGCCCCTGCTGAAGTTCGCGCTGACCATCGCCTTTACCTCATCGCTCTGGGTACTGGTCACGCAGATCGACAAGTTGGTGCTTTCCGGGATCCTGCCACTCGCGGAATACGGCTACTTCACGCTCGCCGTACTGGTCGCTGGTGGCATCATGGTCGTCAGCGGGCCGATAAGTAACGCCATCATGCCGCGTATGGCCAGGCTGCATGCTGAAGGCAAGCATGACGAGATGATCGAGGTTTACCGTAATGCGACCCAGCTGGTCAGCATTATCTGTGGTTCCGCCGCTATTACCTTGGCTACCTGCGCCGAACCACTGTTGTTCGCCTGGACCGGCGAGGCGCAACTGGCTGCCGAAGCTGCGCCTATCATGCGCCTGTACGCCATTGGCAATGGTTTCCTGGCTATCTCCGCCTTTCCGTACTATCTGCAATACGCCATAGGGAACTTGCGCTACCACCTGATCGGCAGTGCAGGTATGGCTGCTGTGCTGATCCCCAGTATCACATTCGCCGCCATCAACCATGGCGGTATTGGAGCCGGCTACGCCTGGCTGGGTAACAATGCTTTTTCCCTGCTGATCTGGGTTGCCTACGTTCATCACAAATTCGAGCCAGGCCTGCACGTTTCCTGGATCGTCAACGATGTCGCCCGGATCATCATACTGGCAATGATTCTGCCGCTGGTTTTACTCGGCCTGAGCATCCCGCCGGAATCCAGGATGCAAAGTCTGGTATTGGTTCTGGGGATTGCCACCATTGCAACTGCAGTCTCCCTGGCGCTCTCAAGCACCGGTAAAAACTGGATAACTCGGCATATCGCAACCTCGGAATCCTGACCAGCTAGCAAATGTCGACAGGCCATTGATGGCGAACGGTGTTATTCGCGTTCCTGGCCAAGCCACGGAGCCGCCTCCGGACAACCAGACAAATATGCCAATGAGGCTGTCATGGAAGTTTTCAATCTAAATGAATTTAGAGATGCAAGGGTTCCTTCAGAAGCCGAAGTCATGGCGTCATGGCAAGAGAATGTTGAAAGGCCCGTCGTCAGTATTGTGTGCCTGACATACAACCAGGAGCGATACATTGATGATGCAATTCGCGGTTTCCTGATCCAGAAAACAGATTTTCCATTTGAAATCATTGTCAATGACGACGCATCGACAGATTCGACTGCAGAAAAAATCAGGGAGTATTGGCGAAAATACCCGAAGATAATCAAGCCAATAATTCAAAAGGAAAACCAATACTCGAAGTCCCCTTACGGCTTGCTATGCAAGGTCATACAAGAGACCAGGGGGAACTATATTGCGCTCTGCGAAGGTGACGACTTCTGGATCACCACCGATAAGCTGCAGCGCCAGCTGAATGCGATGCAGGATAACCCGGAAATAAAAATCTGTTTCCATAGAAATTTCCAGGGTAATACGGACAAAGGCGAAGAGGCTTTCTTCGAGACGCCGAGAAGCAGGTTCTTGTACCCGAATAGACAATCGATACTTTCTACGAAGGTTATCATACTTGGTGATGGCGACTACATGCACACCGCCTCCATCATGATGACCAGAGACGCCATGGATAATCTTCCTGGTTGGCTCAGCGACTGTCCCTTCGGCGACTATTTCATCCAGATCATGGGGGCGGCTGATAGTGGTGCGTTGTATATCCCGGAGCTTATGAGTTTTTATCGGATGACAGCGGTGGGTTCATGGAGTTCTCGAAAGATAATACCCGAATCCCAGCATCGCCTGATTTGTCAGATGCATCACTCCTTGAAGGTGCTGAATCAGGAGTTGAAGGGGCGTTACGAAACAGAAATCTCGATCATGCTCGAGAAGCTCAGGCATCACTATCTCAGCGAAATAAGCAATGTCTTGTTCCTGAAGGATTCACCTGATAGCCCAATCAAGAAATTCATGCCTCGATTGATGAGGTACTTTTTCACCAGATACATTCCGATCTCCTCACGGATGAGGACGCAATACACGAAGCTCAAGCGGTACCTGATCATCAAGCATTCGATATTGACGCTAAGACAACAGGTCCACCGCCATTCCCTTTCGTCACGCCCTGGTCCACGGTATTGATCGATTGCAGGGCGCGGCCATGAAAGCATGAATTCCAGATCAGCAACCGGAAACGTCGTGTTTCATTTAAGCGGCGTTGCCAGTTCATTGTCGCAGGATATTGATTCTTCCAGATCAATCCATACATGGCGAGAGAGTAATGAGTACTGTATTTGTAACCAATATACCTGCTCCTTACCGCGAAAAGATTCATGAGATTGTAAGCGAGGAACTTTGCTCGGAATATTCGGTGGTGTTTTGTGCGCCCATAGAGCCGAACAGGGAATGGAAGTTTGAGTTTGGTGGCTACAGGCATATCTTTCTTGAGTCAAAGTCAATCCAGTTCAACGGGCGAACCATTTACCTGTGGTCTGATGTGTTGCGGGTGCTTCAGAAAGAAGACCCTGCCATTGTCATATTGAGTGGGTTTTCCTTTCCCATGATAACGGCTTATTTGTGGGCCAAGGCCAGGGGAAGGAAAACAATTACCTTCTCCGATGCAACGCTATCTTGCGAAAAGGACCTGAGCCTGGTCCACCAGCTATTAAGGAAAGCCACATATCCGCGTATGGATGCATGCATAGGCGCGAGCTTGAAGACCATACAAATGTTCGAGTCCTATGGCGCAGAAAGGGAAAGATGCTTTCAGTCCCACCTTTGTGCCGATAACGAAAGCTATACGGAAAACTACATCGCTCCGGGTGACAGGCCTTATCACATAATTTTGTGTGGCCAATTCATCAGTCGCAAGCTTTTCGATTTTTCTCTTGATGTCATTAGTCGAATGTCCCTGGTCAAGAAAAACCTGAAAGTAAAACTTGTGGGGGATGGCCCATTACGCGATGAGATACTTTCCAGATTGGAAACCATGGCGGTGGATTACTGCTATAGAGGCTTCATCGATCCGGCCAGGCTCGCTGCGGAGTATGCGTCAGCGAAACTGTTGTTTTTTCCCACAAGAACAGATCCCTGGGGAGTGGTGGCAAACGAGGCATGTGCCGCCGGGACGCCCGTGATCACTTGTAGCAATGCCGGCGCAGCACACGAACTGGTCAAAGACGATGTGAATGGTTACGTCTTGCCGTTGGACGTGGAGCTCTGGGCTCGGAAGGCAATAGGTCTTCTTGAAGACACAAGGCGTCTTGAGCAGTTCTCGAGGAACGCTTGCGAGGAAGTTGCACCCTATAACTATGAAAATGCGGCAAGGGGAATAATAGACTCTATAAGATTTGCCAGCGGAGAATCCAATTGAAAAAGAAATTCCTTTTCCTTGGGCAACTCCCTCCCCCCACGCATGGCGCTTCAGTGATGAATGTGAGAGCCCATGATGCGATTCTGGAGGCCTACCCCTCTACTTTGTCTATAAACCTGTCCAATGCCAGCGACCTGAATGACGTAGGTTCGGTATCGTTGCTCAAGCTCGTCAAGGTTTTCTTTCTTCTGTGCAAGATCCTTTATGTGCTTACAGTCCATCGTCCTTCCGCTTGTTATTTCGCACTATGTCCCAGCGGTGTCGCATTTTATCGTGACGCCATGATTGTCGCGTTCCTGAAGGTTTTTCGCGTGAAAAGAATCCTGCACCTGCATGGGCGCGGTATTGAGTCGAGCAAGTCAAGACTCAAAAGAGCTATTTATAGATTTGCCTTCGCCGAAGCCGACGTAATTCATTTGTCATCCTTGTTCTGGCGCGAAGTCGACGGGCTTGTGGAAAAGCAGCGCTTTTGGGTGGTGCCGAACTGTGCGGAGGATCTCGTTGGCTGCAGGAAAAGGAAAACCGAGCAGCAACCCGTCCATTTTTTCTATTTCTCCAATTTTGTCAGGGGCAAGGGCGCGCTCTATCTGCTGCAGGCGGCCAGGATACTGCATGAGCAACAAACCAACTGCCGAATCTCCTTGGCTGGCGACTGGTTCGACCTGGAATTGAAAGATGAAATAGAGCGTTGGAAGATTGAGAATGAAGAACTTATTACCAGCGGATTCGTCAGTTTTTCTGGCGCTTTATACGATCAAGAAAAGATCGACTTCATTGCCCAGGGCGATGTTCTTGTCTTTCCATCATACATTGACACCTTTCCTCTGGTCGTTGTCGAGGCACTTTCTGCCGGCAAGGCTGTGATTGCGTCCTCGACTGGGGCTGTACCCGAGATACTTTCCGGCGGTGAATGCGGCCTGTTGTTTCCTGAGCATGATGTTGCTGAACTCGTCAGATGCATTTCGACCCTGGCGGCGGACAAGAGTCTGGTTGGACGATTTGGCGATGTAGGGCGCCGTCGCTATGAGGCGATGTACCGGGAAAGTGCTTTCAAGAAGTCCCTGTTGAACACGATCGGAAAAATCTCAGCGGAGCTCTACTAGTCATGTGTGGCATCAATGGCTATATCAAATACAACCGTAGCGGGATGAGCGATGTTGTGCGGGCCATGAACGATGCAATTGCATATCGTGGTCCAGACTCGTCCGGGGTGTGGTCTGACGAGGGCTGCACGCTGGGGCATCTGCGCCTGTCAATCATCGACCTGTCGGAACGCAGCAGCCAGCCTTTCGTGAAAGGTGGGCTCGTCATAGTTTTCAACGGGGAGATCTACAACTACCGAGAACTGAAATCCTCCCTGGATGACGTCTCGTTCATTACCGAGTCAGACACGGAAGTAGTCCTGGAGCTATGGCGGCGTTACGGCGCTAGGTCGCTGAACATGCTTCGTGGGATGTTTTCGTTTGCCATACATGACTGCAACACGAAAGACACCTTCATTGCCCGTGACCACTTCGGGATAAAACCGCTTTATTACGTTGAAAGCGCTGATGGATTCGTATTTTCCTCTGAGTTGAAGGCGATAGAGCAGGCATGCCCATCCGATTTGCAGGTAAGCAACTTGGCACTCGCTGCATCCATGCTCTACGTCTGGATTCCGGAAGAGAATTGCATCTGGGATGATGTCAGGAAGCTTGCGCCGGGGACATATTTGCGCATAAGCGCCAAGGGCAAGGTCGAGAAGCGTGCGTACTGGTCGACACGCTCGCTTTTGGATAGCAGTTCTCAGATAAATTCCGAACGTGCTGCTACTGAGCTCCTGGATAAGGTCCTGGAGGAATCGGTCAGGGCGCATTTGGTCGCCGATGTCCCGGTAAATGCTTTTCTATCGGGCGGCCTCGACTCCAGCCTTCTGGTCGCGATGGCTCGCAAGCACCTCGATAGCCTGGACTGCTACACGATAAAGTTTTCCGGGCAGGACCAGAAACACGAGGCCATGGCTGATGATGCCTACTACGCAAGGAAAGTTGCCCAGCACCTGGGTGTCATGCTGCACACCATTGAAGTGAAACCAGACCTTGCCGACCTGCTGCCAAAGATTGTCGGGCACTTGGGCGAGCCCATCGGCGATTCAGCGGCTATCAACACTTTTCTCATCTGTGACGCAGCACATCGGGCCGGCGTGAAGGTGTTGCTGTCAGGCATGGGGGCCGACGAGATTTTCGCAGGCTACCGCAAGCACCTGGCGAATAAGCTGGCGGCCAGATATCGAATAATTCCCAGTCGGATTCGTGCGCTTGTCGAATGGCCAATAATGGCAATGCCCGTGGCCTCCTCGGAGCGGGGGAACAGAATGGCCAGGTGGGCAAAACGGTTCTTCTCCTTTTCGGGACTGCCTGAGGCGGACGCTTTCTTCCGCAGTTATACCTACTATGACCTCGAATCCCTGGACGCGGCCTTCGAGTCGGATATTTCATCCGGCCTGATGGAAATCCGGAGGAATCATCACGAGTCGTTCGATTACGCCCGGCAGAGGCGTGATCTGGTCGATGCCATGTGTTTTACCGATATAAACAAGTTCATGGTTTCACTCAACTTGAATTACAGTGATCGCGCCAGCATGGCTGCCTCAACCGAGGTTCGTGTCCCGTTCATTGATATCGAAGTCATGAAAGCCGCGTTCTCGATCGATAGCGGATTGAAACTCAAGGGGCGCAATCAGAAATACATTCTCAAGAAAGTTGCCGAACGCTGGCTGCCGCACGAAATCATCTACCGCCCCAAATCGTCCTTCACCATGCCGCTTCGTGCATGGATAAAGAATGATCTTCAGGGGCTGGTAAGTGACTATTTGCTTTCTGACGGCGGCCTGTCAGGAAGGAAAATACTCAAGCCGACATTCATAAGGAAATTGATCGAAGACGAGGTCAGTGGTCGTGAGGATAACGCCCAGAAGATCTGGCACCTCCTCACGCTCGAACAATGGTTGAGAAATCGCCGGCTGGTGTCTGTATGAAACAAGTCACCCAAACCCTGCGCACCGGAGTCGTTGAAACCAACGATGTTCCTGTCCCGACACTCAACGACAAATTCATCCTGGTGCAAAACAGCACTTCGGTGATCAGTGCCGGTACTGAAAAGACCAAGATCGACATGGGCAAGAAGAGCCTGCTGCAGAAGGCCAAGGCACGCCCGGACCTGGTCAGGCAGGTGATCGGCAAGATCAGGACCGAGGGGCTGAAGAAAACCCTGCAGACCGTCAATTCGCGCCTCGATTCTCCGTCGCCACTGGGTTACAGCTGCGCCGGCACGGTCATTGCGGCAGGTGGCCTGGTCGAAGGTATCCAGCCGGGTGACCGGGTGGCCTGCGGCGGGGCCGACTATGCCAACCATGCCGAGTTCGTGGCGGTGCCGAAGAACCTGGTGGTGAAGATTCCGGCCAATGTGTCGGATGAGGAGGCGGCCTTTACCACCGTGGGGTCGATCGCTCTGCAAGGTGTGCGGCTGGCCGGGCCGCTGCTGGGGGAAACCTTCCTGGTGGTGGGGCTTGGCCTGCTCGGACAGATTGCCGTGCAGTTGCTGAAGGCCAATGGTTGCAACGTGATCGGCACTGATCTCGATCCGTCCCTGGTGGGCCGTGCCGAAGGCTATGGGGCCGTGGGCGTGCCGCCTGATGGGGATGTGGTGAGTGTCTGCAATGCCTTGACGGCTGGGCACGGTGTCGATGGCGTGCTGGTTTGCGCGGGTACCTCGAGCAATGCCGTCATCCAGCTTTGTGGCGCCGTGACCCGTGAGAAAGGCCGCGTGGTGGTGGTGGGCGCGGTGCGCATGGATATCCCGCGGGAGGATTACTTCAAGAAGGAGGTCAGCGTCGTCATTTCCCGCTCCTACGGGCCTGGCCGCTATGACCCCTTCTATGAGGAGAGCGGCAACGATTACCCCTATGGCTATGTGCGCTTCACCGAGCAGCGCAACATGGAAACCTTCCTGTCCCTGGTTTCCCAGGGCAAGCTGGATATCAAGGGCCTGATCACTCACCGCTTTGCGGTGGAGGAGGCGGCCAGGGCCTACCAGTTGATCGAAGGCCAGAAAACCGAGCCCTACCTGGGCATCCTGCTGCAGTACAACCCAGCACCTGTGAAGGCGAGCGCGTCGTCCCGCATCAGCGTGAGACCGGCTGTTGTCACGGGCGAAAAGGTCAAGCTGTCCTTCTATGGCGCCGGCAACTACGCCACCGCCAGTTTGTTGCCGCCCATGCAGGCCAGTAACCAGGTGGCTTTCAACGGGCTGGTAACCGCCAGCGGCCGCTCTGCCCAGGGGGTGGCCAGGCAGTTCGGCTTCGCCTTCTGTGCCGGCAGTTATGCCGAGCTGCTGCAGGGCGATACCGACGCCATCGTGGTCACCACCCGCCACGATACCCATGGTGCGGCCGTGCGCGATGCGCTGAATGCCGGAAAGCACGTGTATGTGGAGAAACCGCTGGCCCTGTCGGTGGCCGAGCTGGGTGACATCCACCAGGCCTACGGCCGCTGCGGCAAAGCCCAGGTGATGGTCGGATTCAACCGTCGCTTCGCGCCGGCGACCCGCCAGGTGATCGAGCATTTCGCCTCGGTGAAAAGCCCGCTGGTGGTGAACATCCGAATCAACGCGGGGGCCATTCCAGCCAATCACTGGATCCAGGATCCGCAGGTGGGCGGTGGCCGGATGATTGGTGAGGGCTGCCACTTCATCGACCTGGCCGCGGCCCTGGTCGGCAGCCATGTGAAGACCGTGTATGCCGTGGGCAGCAGCAAGGCGGAAAAGTCGGCGCTGCTCAATGACAACCTGTGCCTGTCGCTTACCTTCGAGAACGGCAGCGTGGCCAACATCACCTACACCGCCGAAGGCGCCAAGGCGATGGCCAAGGAGTACATCGAGGTCTTTGGTGGCGGGCGCTCGGCGCAGATCCATGACTTCAGGGAAGTAGCGCTGTTCAGCGGCGACAGCGACGCCCGGCACAGCAAGCTGGGCGTTCAGGACAAGGGCCAGAAAAGCATGATCAGCGCCTGGCTCAAGGGCCTGCAGGCGGGCCGGCCCTGTGTGGATTATGACTGCCTGATGGCCACCAGCCTGGCGACCGTGATGGCGGTCGAGTCGCTTGCCCTGGGGATGCCCCTGACCGTCGATCCCGCCGTACTGGCGGCCGAGTAACCCGGGGAAGAGTCCAGGGAGCACCGTCTTTCATGGGCGATCTGATCAATCTCAACTCGCAGCTGCTCGCTTCTATTCGTGCCGAGCAGTTTGCCGGTTACGACCCCTTCGACTCGCTGAACAGCAAGCTGCTTCAGGCCACACCGCTGTACCGCTTCGAGTGGGTGCGCCTGGCCTGGCTGCAATTGGGCAAGCGCTCACCGATCAATTTGCGCCCCCTGTTGCGCGTGCCGAAAAGGCGCAATCCAAAAGGGGTCGGGCTGTTCATCTCCGGACTGTTGCAGGATTACCGGCGTACCGGCGAAGCCCGCTACCTGCAGGAGGCCCGCGAGCTGGCCGACTGGCTGCTGGCCCAGCGCAGCGATCCACGGGAGTGGACCCACAGTTGCTGGGGCTACCACTTCGACTGGCAGGCGCGGGCGTTCTATGTACCGGCGGGCAAGCCGAACATCATCACCACCTGCTATGTGGCGCGTGCCCTTCACGAATTGGGACAGCTCAGCGCAGACCAGGCCTTGATCGACATCGCCCTGGATTGCGCGCGCTTCATCGCCACCCATCTGTACACGCAAGCTGATGGGCGCGACTTCTATGCGTACATCCCCGGCGAGCGGGCCTTCGTGCACAACGCCAGCCTGTGGGGCGCCGCCTGGTGCGCATTCGCCGGTACGCAGCTGGGCGATGAAGGGCTGGTAGCGCAGGCGCTGCGGGTCGCCCGCCAGTCAGTGCGGGAACAGGCGGCCGATGGCTCCTGGGTGTACGGCGCGCGCCACCATCACCAGTTCATCGACGGCTTTCACACCGGTTTCAACCTGGAGGCGTTGTGCATGCTGCGCGATGCCACGGGCAGCGACGAGTTCGATGCCTGTATCGGCCAGGGCTACGCCTACTACCTGAACACCTTTTTCGAGGAAGACGGGACGGCCAGGTATTACAACGACTCGGTGTATCCGATCGACATGCACAGCTTTGCCCAGGCGGCGTTCACCCTCATCAAGGTGGGCGGCGGCGCTTCCGATCTGCAGCTCTGCGACAAGGTGCTGCAGCGCGCCATCGAGTTGCTGTACCGGCCCGACAAGGGCCAGTTCATCTACCAGAAGAGCTCCTGGCTGACCAATCGCATCAATTACACCCGCTGGACCCAGGCCTGGGCCTACTACTCGCTTGCTTTCTACAACCGTTACCGCGCGGAGTTGAATCATGCAGAGAATCGAAGTGTTGGGCTGCCCGATGGATGTCGCGAGCATGGGCGAAACCGTTGATGTCATTCGTGGTGCGGTATCTGCTGGCCGCTTTACCCAGCATGTGGTCGTGAATGTCGCCAAGCTGGTGCATATGCGCAGTGATGCCCAGCTGAACGAGTCCGTGCATTCCTGCGACATCATCAATATCGATGGCATGGGCGTGGTGCTGGGCGCG
The DNA here is from genome assembly GCF_042656385.1 of Pseudomonas sp. GCM10022186. Lineage (NCBI taxonomy): Bacteria > Pseudomonadati > Pseudomonadota > Gammaproteobacteria > Pseudomonadales > Pseudomonadaceae > Pseudomonas > Pseudomonas sp. GCM10022186. The sequence continues at coordinate 151,221 of NZ_JBHSOU010000002.1, read as the reverse complement.
CGCTTTCTCGGCCATGCCGTGCCGGAGCGGGTGGCCGGGGTCGACCTGTTCCACGAACTGCTGGCGATGAGCGCGGCCAACGGCTTTTCGGTGTTTTTGCTGGGAGCCAAGGACGATGTCGTAGCCGCTACGGCCAGGAAGGTCCAGGCGCTGTACCCCGGTCTCAGGATCGCGGGCTACCACTCCGGCTACTTCTGGGATGACGAGGCCGCCATGGTCGAGGAGATCCGTGCCTCCGGCGCCCAGTTGCTGTTCGTCGCCATCACGTCCCCCAAGAAGGAGAACTTCATCAACCGCTGGCGCGACCAGCTGGGCGTGGCCTTCGTGATGGGGGTGGGCGGCACCTTCGACGTGGTTGCCGGCAAGGTCAAGCGTGCCCCGAAGTGGGTACAGCACTACGGGCTGGAATGGCTCTATCGGGTCATCCAGGAGCCGCGGCGGATGTGGAAGCGCTACCTGACCACCAACAGCCAGTTCGCCTGGCTGCTGCTCAAGGAAAAGCTCGCTCAACTCCTTGGCTAGATCGCGGTGCATCGATGGCGGTCTGAAAACATCGAGAGCTTCTCGTATGCGATATCTGCGCGTTCTGCCTTTTCTCACGGTGCTGGCGATCATTCTGTTCACCGGCCTGAAGCCCGAGCCCTTGCCAGAGGCCGTCGACCAGCAGGACAAGCTGCATCATCTGCTCGGTTTTGCCGCCTTGGCGGCGACCTCGCGGCTGGCGTTTCCCCGCTTGCATTTCATCTGGCTCCTGGCCTTCTGCCTGGGAATCGGGCTGTTGATCGAGCTCGGCCAGGGCCTGCTGCCCAATCGCACGCCATCGACCGCCGACATGCTGGCCAACGCCCTGGGCGTATTGCTGGGGTGGATCTGCTCGTTGCGGTTGCACGGTTGTTTGCGTGTTCGCCGCGAGCGGGAAGGGGAGTCGAGAAGCCGCTCGGCCGAGCCGGAGAGCTAGCAGCGTTGATGGGCTTTCACGCAGGGGCGGATCGAGCTTGCTGCGCTCGTTCCGAGTGCTTGCGCAGCGCCACCTGGTTTCCGGCGAGCACGGCAATCGCACAGAGGACCACCAGGGTGGCGGCGTTGGCCGGAATCTGCAGGTTGAAATCCGTGGTGGAGTGGATCAGCAGGGCGATGATGCCCATCGCGGCGCCGAAACCTACCCCCCTGCGATAGACCGACTCGCACCGCCAAAGCGCCTTGAATGCATGCCACAGGGCCGACAGGACGAAGGCGGCCAGCGGCAGGCTGCCGAGCAGGCCGAACTCGACGGCGAACTGGATGTAGTCGTTGTGCGCATGGTCGAAGTGGATGCGGATGTCCTCGCCCGGGTACTTGGGGAACACCGCTTCGAAGCTGCCGGCGCCTTGGCCGACCAGCGGGCGTTCCCTTAGCAGGTGCAGGGCGTAGCTGAACACATCGTCGCGCACTTCGTTGGCCTGCTGGACCACCTCGCCATTCACCACCACGTCCTCCATGCGGGTATCGAGCACGCGGTCCTTGAGCCTTTCCAGGCCGAAGTACTGGCTGATCACCAGGAGGTCTATGAGGATGATGCTGGCCAGCACCAGGCCATTGCGCAGGCGGTGCTCCCTTTCCAGCAGCACGAACAGGCCGCCCACCAGCAACAGGCTGGCGAAGAAGGCGGTGTTGCCCATGCGCGAGTGGGTCATGACCAGGGCGATGACCATGACCACCAGTGCCAGGCGCAGGCGTGCCTTGGGGCCCAGCAGCAGCTCCAGCACATTGACCCAGCTGAAGGGGCGGCCATCGCGCAGGGCCAGGAGCAGGCCGATGCCGCAGGCCAGGGTCATTTCCAGGTAACCGGCCAGATGGTTGCGGTTCACGAAGGTGCCGGTGGCGTCGCCGAGATAGCTGCTTTTGGGAACGGCCAGCAGCCACTCCAGGTTGGAGAGGGTCATGAAGGCGCCGAAGAAGGCCTGCAAGGTGCCGCTGACCACCAGGGTGCCGAGCAGCAGACTGAGTCGCTTTCGGGTGTGGAACAGGCTGACCACCAGGAAGAACAACAGGCAGTAGGCCAGGCCGAGCATCAGGTACTGGAAGGTCGCCCCCTCATCCACCGTCAGTCCGGCCAGCCATTGCACCGCCACCCAGGCCTGCGTGAACAGCAGCAGTGCGAGCAGCGGCAGGGCGGTCCTGATGGCATTGTTGCGAGTGCTCCGCACCACGCCGCCGCGCAACTGTCCGATCGCCCAGATGCAGCCCAGGCTACCCATCAGGAGGATGAACAGCCCAACCGCCCAGTCGCGATTGCTGCCCAGGGGAAGTGGCAACCACACCAACACGAAGAGGACCGCGGCGAGCAGGAAACGCTCCAGGCGACTGGTGGGCCGTGGCATAGGCAGACTGCTCCGTTGGCTGGCAGACAGGCGCGGCAGTGGGTGAATGGCGTAAGTGTAGGAGTGGATGCTGAGGGTAACCATCGCTCGGCAGGGCTCGGGGTCGGTGCCCCGAACACGGCCATGCCCGCGAATCGCGACGCGCAGGGCAGGATTGGCCGCCTTGTTCGAGGGGGCAGATGGCAGGTGGTTCAGAGGTTGACGCGGTTATCCCAGGGATTGCCATTGGCGCGGCGGTCGCCTTTTCGCCGGTCGTCCTCGAAGCGGATCATCTGGCGTCGGTCGGGAGACTTGCGCCGGTCGCCGCCGCCGCGGGTATCGATCCTGAACTTGGCCGGAGCGGCCTTGGGACGGGGGCCTTCTTCTTGTTCGGTGGGCTGCAGGCCCAGCGCTTCGAGCTTCGGCACATCATCGGACTTGATCATTGCTTCACTCCAGCCGCTGGGCACTGCGCCTCGATTTGAAGGGTAGATCGGCTCGGCGGTTCGGTGTGCGGCAATGGAATGAACGGGCGATTGTGCTTACCAGCGGACGGTGGGCCTTGGCAGCAAGAGACTCGCATCGCCGCGCGCCATTGCGGTCCCCGGGATCGTAGCCCGGGCTTGCTCTCGCTGTGCCTCTCCAGCGCCCGGAGTGGCCGTGATGTGCCATTGGTTTAAGGGCAGCTTGCCATCATTTTGGGCTCGTGAGAGTCTGTGACGGAGTCAGTGGATTAGGCAATTTCATACGCTCAAGTCGTCAGGTGCTGACAGGTATCAAGGCGACAGTCCGCGAAGGCTGACGAAGCCACTGTCAGATCGTCGTTTGTTCTGACCTGAGAAGTCTCCAACATGGAATGTGTGAGGCTGGAATGGATCTGAGTCCGATACAGGTTATTGCGGTGACCAGTGGCAAGGGTGGCGTCGGCAAGACGCAGGTGTCGACCAACCTGGCGATCGCCCTGGCCAGAAGGGGGCAGAGAGTCGCGCTGTTGGACGCCGACCTGGCGTTGGCCAATGTCGATGTTGCCCTGGGCGTGAAGGTCCGGGCCTGCTCTGCTGACGTTTTCGCGGGACGACGCAGTTTGGCGGAAGTCGTCCACATAGGGCCGGCAGCCATTAAGGTAGTGCCCTCGGCTTCCGGTGAGCCGCTTCCGACTCCCGCCCAGTTGGCGGGTCTGATCCACGCGTTCAGCGAGATTGCCAGTGACCTGGATGTGCTGATCATCGACACGGCCAGAGGCATCGACCAGATCGTCGTCAGCTTCGCCTGCGCCGCCCAGGAGGTCCTGGTCGTGGTATGCGACGAGCCCACGTCGGTGGCCGGCGCATTCGCATTGATCAAGCACCTTCACCTGGCCCACGGCCTATGCCGCTTCCACATACTCGCCAACATGACGCGCAGCCCGGAAGAGGGGGTCTACCTGTTCAGGAAGATGGTCAAGCTGACCGAACGATCCCTGGATGTGGCCCTGCATTACCTGGGCGCCTTGCCCTTCGATGAGCAACTGCGCACCTCGGTCCGCAAGCAGCGCGCCGTTGTCGAAGAGTTCCCCCGATCGAAATGCGCAGTGGCATTCAAGACCATCGCCAACCGGGTCTATGGCTGGCCCTTGCCATCGGCGCCTAGGGGCAACCTGGAGTTCTTCTTCGAGCGCTTGCTGTAAACGAAAAAGGCTCACCGAAGGGTGAGCCTTTTCGTCGATCCGGATGGTGCCGGCACCAGGAATCGAGCCCGTGAACCACTGATTACAAGCGGGTCGCTCTAGCGTTTCCTACTGTTTCTCGAGATTTCGCCGAGAACGCAGAGTCCAGGAAATACGGGGCCTTCCGGCACTTGTTGCGCCTGGCCACCAGTCATACGATTCGACTGTTCCTCAGCCGGAGGAGTCATCGTGAAGCCGGTGACGCTCCTGATGCGCATCCTGGCGCCTGCCATCGCCCTGGCTCTGGCATCCGCCGGCCTGCCTGCCGACGACCAGTTCGCGCCGTTGCGCGACGCCATGGTGCGGGAGATCGCCGCCATGTCGTCCGTTACCCGCGCCGAAACCGGCCGGGCCGAGTTCGCGGCACCGGTGATGGCCGCCATGGTCAGGGTGCCGCGCCACCAGTTCGTCCCGCCCGATGAGCAACCTTACGCCTACGAGAACCGGCCGCTGCCGATCGGCTACGGCCAGACCATCTCCCAACCCTACATCGTCGCCCTGATGACCGACCTGGCGCAGGTCGGGCCCGGCGACGTGGTGCTCGAGATCGGCACCGGCTCGGGCTACCAGGCGGCGATCCTCGCCGAGCTGGCGCAGGCGGTCTACACGCTGGAGATCATCGAGCCGCTGGCAATGCAGGCCAGGGAACGCCTGGGCCGGCTGGGCTATTCGAAAGTGCGGGCCCGGCTGGGCGATGGCTACCAAGGCTGGCCCGAACAGGGGCCCTTCGACGCCATCGTCGTCACCGCCGCCGCCAGCCATGTGCCGCCGCCGCTGATCGCCCAGCTCAAGGCCGGCGGGCGGATGGTGATCCCGGTCGGCGCGCCGTTCATGACCCAGTACCTGCTGCTGATCGAGAAGGCCGGCGATGGCAGTCTGTCCACCCGGCAGGTGCTGCCCGTCCGCTTCGTGCCGCTGGTCGGGGGCGACTGAGCATGCATTCGCCGCCGTTGCTCGCCCTGGCGCTGCTGTCGGCCTCCGCGCTGGGCTACGAGGTGCTCCTGCTGCGGTTGCTGTCGATCATCCAGTGGCACCATTTCGCCTACATGATGATCAGCGTCGCGCTGCTCGGCTACGGCGCCGCCGGCACCGCCGTGGCACTGGCGCGGCCTGTGCTGGCGCCGCGCTTCCACGGCGTGTTCATCGGCGGCGCGCTGCTGTTCGGGGTGAGCGCCATCGCCTGCTTCAGCCTGGCCCAGCACGTTCCGTTCAATCCCCTTGAGATCCTCTGGGACCCTCGGCAGCCGGCACGTCTGCTGTGGATCTACCTGCTGCTGTTCGTGCCGTTCTTCTGTGCGGCGCTGTGCATCTGCCTGACCTTCACCTGCTTTCAGGAACAGATTCACCGGATCTACGCCTTCGACATTCTCGGCGCCGGCATGGGCAGCCTGGCGATCGTCGCTGCGTTGTTCGTGCTGACGCCGGTCGATGCGCTCCGCCTGCTGGGCGGCAGCGGCGTCGCCGCCGGGGCGCTGGCCTGCGCAAGACGCCAGCGCTCTCTGGCGGCGCTGCTGCTGGCGCTGGCGGTGGCGCTGCCGGCCGGCGTGCCCGGGCGCTGGATCGCCCTGTCGCCCTCCGAGTACAAGGAGCTGAGCCAGACGCTGCGCATCAAGGATGCCCGCGCGATCGCCCAGACCTGGAGTCCGCTGGGCCTGCTCACGGTGGTCGACAGCCCGACCATTCCCCTGCGCCACGCACCGGGACTGAGCCTCAACGCCACGCAGGAGCCACCCGCGCAACTGGCCATCTTCACCGACGGTGACGGCCTTTCCGTGCTGAATCGCCATGACGGGCGCCGCGAGCCGCTCGCCTATCTGGACTATCTGACTTCGGCTCTGCCCTACCACCTGCTGCGGCAGCCCCGCGTGCTGGTGCTCGGCAGCGGCGCCGGCGCCGATGTGCTGCAGGCGCTCTACCACGGCGCCCGCGCGGTGGACGCCATCGAACTGAACCCGCAGGTGATCGACCTGGTCCAGCGCCGCTTTGCCGATTTCTCCGGCCGGCCGTACAGCGCACCCGGCGTCCGCGTGCTGATCGGCGAGGCGCGCGGTCTGGTGGCGTCGCGCCGCGAGCCGTACGACCTGATCCAGATCGCCCTGCTGGATTCCTTCGGCAGCGCCTCGGGCGGCCTGCATGCGCTGTCCGAGAATTACCTGTACACGGTGGAGGCGTTCGAGGCATACCTGCGCCAGCTCAAGCCCGGCGGTCTGCTGGCCATCACCCGCTGGGTCACCCTGCCGCCGCGCGACATTCCCCGGCTGCTGGCTACCGCGGCCGAGGCCATCGAGCGCGATGGGAAGGCCGACGCGGCACGCCGCATTGCCATGATCCGTGGCTGGAAGACCGCGACCCTGCTGGTCAGCAACGGCGACATGAGCGCCGCCCGCATCGCCGCGCTGCAGGCGTTCTGCCGGCAGCGCTCCTTCGACCCGGCCTACTTCCCGGGGATGACCGACGCGCAGGCGAACCGCTACAACCTGCTCGACCAGCCCTACTTCTTCGACGCGGCGCAGGCCCTGCTGTCCGGCGAGCGCGCGCAGTTCCTGGCGCGCTACAAATTCGACGTGCGTCCCGTCACGGACGACCGGCCGTATTTCTTCCACTTCTTCAAGTGGCGCTCGCTGCCGGAACTGCTGGCGCTGAAGGCGCAGGGCGGCCTGTCGATGCTGGAGTGGGGCTACCCGGTGCTGATCGCCACGCTGCTGCAGGCCGGCGTGGCCGCCGTGCTGCTGATCCTGCTGCCGCTCTGGCTGGCGCGGCGGAGCTTTCGCAGCGCGGTTCCGCGCAGGTTCGAAGTGCGGGTAGTGTGCTACTTCGCCGCCATCGGCTGCGCCTTCATGTTCGTGGAAATCGCCTTCATCCAGAAGTTCACCCTGTTCCTCAGCCACCCGCTGTATTCGGTGGCGGTGACGCTGAGCGCGTTCCTGATCTTCGCCGGCCTCGGCAGCCGGTATTCCGGCCGGCGGCAGGCAGGCACGGGCGGAGGATTCCGCCATCCGCTGGCGCGGCCGGTGCTGGCGATCTGCATGTTCGCCCTGCTCTACCTGATCGTCCTGCCCCCGCTGTTCCAGCTGCTGGCGCCGGTATCGACCGTGGTCAGGTTCGCCGTCTGCACCGCGCTGGTCGCGCCGCTGGCGTTCGCCATGGGCATGCCGTTTCCGCTCGGGCTCGGGCGCGTCTCCGCGCGCGCCGAAGCGCTGGTGCCGATCGCCTGGGGCGTCAACGCCTGCGTATCGGTGGTGTCGGCCGTGCTGGCGACGCTGCTGGCGATCCACCTGGGATTCACCGTGGTGCTGCTGCTGGCGTTGCTGGTGTACCTCGCGGCGGTGGTCGCGTTTCCCTGAGAGCGGCATCTTTCGATTGCCTATGGCGACGCTGCCGGTGACTTGTCGACTTCACGACCAGAAACTCATACGTGGTTCAGTCGAGTAAGAAGCTGTGACCAAAGCTGTGACCAAATGGCCTTGCAATGCTCCGAAAACGAAAAAGGCCCACCTCGCGGTGAGCCTAAGTCGTTGTTTCATATGGTGCCGGCACCAGGAGTCGAACCCGGGACCTACTGATTACAAGTCAGTTGCTCTACCAGCTGAGCTATACCGGCCAAGAAGGGTCGCCATTATAGCGATTGGGCGTGGCGAGTAAACCACTCCGAGGCAGATCGCAGATGGGTTTTCGAACCAATGGGCTGACGCTTATGCACAATGGCGATAATTCTGGTACGTCAGTGCATCATTTTTGTGCGCCAGGTCTCGGAATTTCTTAAGCTGCTGTTTTTGCTGCTCTTTTGTGTGTTGTCCAAAAAATGGCCAGCTGTCGCGAGCCGCGCAGCGGAAGGGCTTCCGCTGGGTTGCCCAGATTTCATCAACAAAGTTATCCACAGGTTTTGTGGGTAAGCCTCAGCGTTCCGCCAGGAGCAGGATGTTGCGCGGGGTGAGCTGGGCGGGGCAGAAGCTGCCGAGCCTTACCAGGTAACCCTGTTCTTCGAGGAACAGGGCGCGGTCCAGCAGCAGCCAGAGTTCCAGCGGCCGGCGGAACAGGCTGCGCGGGAGCTCCAGGTTGCGTACCTCGGCCAGGCGCTGCCAACCCGCTTTCTCCAGGGCCACCCAGTCCCATTCCGCGGGGGTGGGGAGTTCCTTGAGCTCGCAGAGGTCGTGGCAGTACTGGGCGAAGGGTTTCTCCAGCCAGCTGGTGGGCAGGGAGGGGACGGGCAGGTAGTGGTCCTGGCCACGCAATTCCCGCTGCAGCAGGTCGAAGGCCAGGCGCCTGGCCATGGATTGGTCGCGCTGGCGGCGGACGCGGGCGCCGGCGGTGACGGTTTCGCTGAGCGGCAGGCGCAGGTCGGCCTGGCTGAGGCGCAATGTAGACGCCCTGGCCGCTGCGGAAAGCGGCTGGTAGTCCGGCGTGCGGATGCGGTTGTAGCAGCAGGGCGCCACCGCGAGCTGGCGGCAGCCGGCGGCGCTGGCCAGTTGCAGCAGGCGCACGTGGAGGTCGCCGCAGGCATGCAGGGCCACCGGGGTGTGATCGGCGTTGAGCTGGTGCGCGGCGTCGTCGGCCAGGGCATCCTGTTCCCGATGGTCGGCAGCCACGCCCAGGCGCCGGCTGAGTCGCTGGCCGCTGGCGACCAGCTGCGGGTCAAGCTCGATGCAGGTCAGCGCCCGGCCGTCATGGGCCAGGCGGCGGCCAAGGTGCCCCTTGCCGGAGCACCAGTCCAGCCAGTGGCCGGGGGCCTGGCGAAAACCCAGGCGACTGGCGAAGGCGTCGATCTGCTGCCACTTGCGCCCGGGCACGTCCACCGTGAAGGTCGCCGGCACGGCTTCGGCCCGGGCGTGCGGCAGTTCGCCGATCCGGCTGAGGGCACCGGAACGCGCGGCGAGCTGTGGATAAGGTGCCGGCGCCTGCAATTGCTCGGGCTGGTTGTGGATGGCGTCCGCCTCGGCCAGGGTGCGCCGACGCAGCCAGCCGGCCAGTTCGGGGTGGCGGCTTTCCCAAGGCAATTCCCGTTCGGTGAAGGGCGTCGGGCGCCAGATGTCCTGGTGCGCGCGCAGGAAGTCTTCCAGGGCGGCGAAGCGTTCCCGCAGGAGCGGGCCATGGAGGGGCGCGGGGCTGGTCATCGGGGCGGAGCGGTGGGAACAAGGGGCGGCGATTATAGCGCCGCCAGAACCGCTCCTCATCCGCGGACGAGGAGCGGTCGTGGGCTTCAGCGGCCCTGCAGGGCGTCGACCCGCAGCTTGCGCTCGAGCAGGCGGAAGGCCTGCACCAGCACATAGGCGATCAGCAGGTAGAAGAGGCCCGCGGCGAAGAAGATCTCCACCGGCAGGTAGGTGCGGGCGATGATGGTGCGCGCCATGCCGGTGAGTTCCAGCAGGGTGACGGTGCTGGCCAGGGCGCTGGCCTTGACCATCAGGATCACTTCGTTGCTGTAGGCCGGCAGACCGATGCGCGCCGCGCGCGGCAGGATGATGTAGAACAGCGCCTGGAAGCGCGACATGCCCAGGGCCCGCGCCGCTTCGATCTCGCCCGGCGGCACGGCCTGGATGGCGCCGCGCAGGATCTCGGCGATATAGGCCGCGGTGTGCAGGGTCATGGTGATCACGGCGCACCAGAAGGGATCGCGCAGGTAGGGCCAGAGCGGTCCCTTGCGCACCGCGTCGAACTGCGCCAGGCCGTAGTAGACCAGGAACAGCTGCACCAGCAGCGGCGTGCCACGGAAGAAGAAGATGTAGCCGTAGGGCAGGGCGCGCACGTACCAGTGGCGCGAAGCGCGGGCGATGCCCATGGGGATGGCCAGGATCAGGCCGGCGATCACCGCGATGGCCACCAGTTCCAGGGTGAGGATGGCGCCCTGGCCCAGCTGCGGCAGGTATTTGAGGATGATTTCCCAGTTCATGCTGCGCTCCGCTTGAAGCCACGGCCTGCGCGCTTCTCAAGCCAATGCATGCCGATCATCGCGAGGATGGTCAGGCCCAGGTAGATGAAGGCGGCGACCATGAAGAAGGTGAAGGGCTGCTTGCTGGCGGTCACGGCGATTTGCGAGCGGCGCATGATTTCCTCGAGGCCGATCACCGAAACCAGCGCGGTGTCCTTCATCAGGATCATGAACAGGTTGCCCAGGCCCGGCAGCGCGATGCGCCACATCTGCGGCAGGATCACCCGCCAGAGGATGCGGCTATTGGACAGGCCCAGGGCCATGCCGGCTTCGCGGTGCCCCTTGGGAATGGCCAGGATGGCGCCACGGAAGACTTCGGTGGCGTAGGAGCCGAAGCACAGGCCGAGGGCGATGGTGCCGGCGGCGAAGGCGTTGAGTTCCAGTTCGGGCTTGCCGAACCACTCGCCCAGGGCATGCATCAGGTTGACCGTGCCGAAATAGATCAGCAGGACCCAGAGCAGCTCGGGTACGCCGCGCACGAGGGTGGAGTAGGTGCCACCCAGCCACTGCAGCGGCTTGATGGATGAAGTCCTGGCCAGCGCGCCGAGCAGGCCGAGCACCAGGCCCACCGCCAGCGCGGAGAGCGCCAGTTTGATGGTCATGAGGGTGCCCGCGGCCAGGGCCGGGCCGAATCCGTAGAGGTCTAGGTTCATGGGTGGTCACGCGCCGGTGCCGCGCAGGGGCGGCACCGGGCTGGCAGGTCAGTAGATGCTGAAGGGGAAGTACTTGTCGTTGATCTTCTTGTAGGTGCCGTCGGCAACGATTTCCTTCAGCGCCGCATTGATGCGCTCGCGCAGCGGATCGCCCTTGCGCACGGCAATGCCGATCTTGTCGTTGTCGAACACCGGGTCACCCTTGAACTCGAAGTCCTTGCCGGCGTCGCTCTTGAGCCATTCCCAGTTGACGAACTTGTCGGCCAGCACGCCGTCGACGCGGCCGGAGGACAGGTCGAGGTAGGCGTTTTCCTGGGTGTCGTAGAGCTTGATGTCGACGACGTCGGCCATGTTGTCTTCCAGCCAGGTGCCGGCGATGGTGGCGCGCTGGGCACCGATCACCTTGCCTTTCAGGCTGGCCTTGTCGGTCTTGAAGTCAGCGCTTTTCGGGGCGATGAACTGCAGCTTGTTGGTGTAGTAGGGATCGGTGAAGTCGACGGCCTGCTTGCGCTCTTCGGTGATGGACATGGAGGCGGCGATGAAGTCGAACTTCTTGGCGTTCAGGGCGGGGATGATGCCGTCCCAGTCGGAGGTGACCACTTCGCACTCGGCCTTCATCTTGGCGCAGAGGGCCTGGGCGATCTCGACGTCGAAACCGCCGACCTGGCCGCTGGCGTCGATCAGGTTGAAGGGCGGGTAGGCGCCTTCGGTGCCGATCTTCAGCTTGTCGGCGGCCACCGCGCTGGTGCCGAAAGCGAGGGTGGCGGCCGCGGCCAGCAGAATCTTCTTGTAGTTCTTCATGCGATCTTGCTCCGTGTTTTATCGATTGCTGGACATGAATTGTTTACAGCGTGCCGATTGCGGGTTGTCAAATACCTGCGCTGGCGGTCCCTGCTCTTCTACCAGCCCCTGGTGAAGGAAAACCACCTCGCTGGAAACGTTCCGGGCGAAGTTCATCTCGTGGGTGACCAGCAGCATGGTGCGGCCTTCCTCGGCCAGCGCGCGGATCACGTTAAGCACTTCTTGTACCATCTCGGGGTCCAGCGCCGAGGTGGGTTCATCGAACAGGATCACTTTCGGCTGCATGGCCAGGGTGCGGGCGATGGCCGCGCGCTGCTGCTGACCGCCGGACAGCTGGGTCGGATAGACGTGGCGCTTGTCGGCGATGCCGACCTTGGCCAGCAGGGCCTCGGCGATCTCGGTGGCTTCGGCCTTGCTCTGGCCGAGCACGCGGCGCGGCGCTTCGATGATGTTGTCGAGCACCGTCATGTGCGGCCAGAGGTTGAAGTTCTGGAAGACGAAGCCGATCTCGCTGCGCATGCGATTGATCTGCTTGTTGTCGGCGGCGACCAGTTCGCCGCTGCGGCTCTTCTTCAGCTTGAGCTCTTCGCCCGCCACCAGGATCTGGCCCTCGTGGGGGTTCTCCAGCAGGTTGATGCAACGCAGGAAGGTGGACTTGCCGGAGCCGGACGAGCCGAGGATGGAGATCACGTCACCGTCGTTGGCGGTGAGGGAGATGCCCTTGAGCACTTCGAGTTCGCCGTAGCGTTTGTGCAGGTTGCGGATTTCAAGCGCTGGCGTGGCTTGGGCCATGGGGGGTCCTCTTATTGTTCGGGGGCACTCTGGCGGTGGGGCGGCCTTCCTGGCGAGGGGAAGCTAGCATAGCGCTTTGCCACGCGCCAAGCGTGCGGGAAGGCCTGCGGCGGCCCTGCGGGGAAGGTTGTCGCATCGCTGCAGTTGCTTGTCGCGGTATCAAAAAAGACCGCTCCAGGGCCGGCAGGGCCCGAATTCCGGGCCTTGGGCGTGGCATTTCGGATTTTCTCATCTGAATCAAGTGCTTAGCAGATGTGCTGGGCGCTGGTGCCAGGATCGGTCGCTTTCTGCCCGGCAGGCGCCCGTCCGGCGCGCAGCCGTTCGGCGAAGGTGGCGGGGGCCAGTGGCCGGTCGAAGAAGTAGCCCTGGCCGAAGTTGCAGCCCAGGGAGCCGAGGATCCTGAGGTGCTGCTCGGTTTCGACACCTTCGGCGACAGCCTCGATGCCCAGGTTGCGGGCCAGGCTGAGGATGGTCTGCACCAGTTGCGCGCCTTCGGGGCATTGATCGAGTTCGGCGACGAAGGAACGGTCGATCTTCAGTACGTCGAGGTGGAAACGGTGCAGGTAGCTGAGGGAGGAGTAGCCGGTCCCGAAGTCGTCGATGCTGATGCGCACGCCCAGCTCATGGAGCTGCCGGAGGAGCGTGGCGGTCCGCTCGGAGTCGGCCATGGACACGCTTTCGGTGATTTCCAGGCGTACGCAGTCCGGGCGGATGCCGGTCTCGGCGATGATGCTGCCGACCTGCTGCACCAGGTCGTACTGGGCGAACTGCCGGGCCGAGAGGTTGACGCTTATCGTCAGCGGCCTGTCACCGGGGAATTCCCGGTGCCAGGCGGCCATGCTGGAGCAGGCTTCGCGCAGTACCCAGAGCCCCAGGGGCAGGATCAGGCCGGTGTCCTCGGCCACTTGGATGAAGTCGCCGGGGTAGACCAGCTGGCCGTTGGGCTTCTGCCAGCGCACCAGGGCTTCCGCGCCCACGGTCTGGTTGTCCGTCAGGCGCACTATGGGTTGGTAGTGGAGGACGAACTCGTTGTTCAGCAGGGCGTTGCGCAGCTGGGTTTCCAGGGCCAGGCGACCCACGGCGCGCTCGTGCATGCTGCGGTCGTAGAGCTCGAAGCGGTGTTTGCCCAGGGTCTTGGCGCGGTACATGGCGAGGTCGGCGTGGCGCAGGATCTCTTCCGCCGATTCGTAGCCCAGGTCGCTGGGGGCGATACCGATGCTGGCACTGATGTAGAGCTGCTCGCCGTTGATATGAAAGGGTGGGTCCAGGGCGTTGATCAGGCGCTCGGCGACCCGCACCGGGGTGTCGAGGTCGTCGAAGCAATCCAGCAGGATGGTGAACTCGTCGCCACCCAGGCGCGCCAGGGTGTCGCTCTGCCGCAGGCAGGCGCCCAGGCGCGCGGCCACCTGGATGATCAGCAGGTCGCCGGCGAGGTGGCCGAGGCTGTCGTTGACCAGCTTGAAGCGGTCCAGGTCGATGAAGAGCACCGCGAAGGCCGCCTCGCGGTGCCGGTTGCAGCGGGCCACCGCGCGGGACAGGCGATCGGCGAACAGGGCGCGATTGGGCAACCCGGTGAGCGGATCGTGGAAGGCGTCGATCAGCTGTTCTTCCGCGCGCTTGCGTTCCACAACCCGCCCCATCTGCACGCCGATCTGCGCCATGAGGTTCAGGAGCGTCTGGTCTGGCTCCAGCACGCTGTTGGCGAAGAATTCCAGGACCCCCGCCACCTCGCTGCCCACCAGCACCGGAAAGGCGGCCGCGGCCTTGAGGCCGGCCTGCTCGGCGGCGGTGATACGGCAGAATTCCGGGGCTTGCGTGATGTCGGCGATCCAGGCGGGGGCGCCGCTGGCCAGGACGCGTCCGGGCAGGCCGAAGCCGGGCGGGAACTCCATGGCTTCGGTCACCTGGCGGAACTCCAGGAAGCGCTGCTCTTCGGCGTGATGCCAGATGCCCGTCGAGCGCAGGCGCGCCTCGCCTTCGACCATGGCGGTCTGGTAGGCGTGGCCAACGCGCCAGCCGGTGTACTCGCAGACGCTGCGCACGGTGAAGCTGAGTCCATCGGCGACCGAGGCGGCGCCGTTGGCGGCATCGGCGATGGACTCCAGCAACTGGAGTTGTTGCTGCTTTGCATAGAGTTCGCGCAGGCCGCGTTCAGCGATCAGTTCGGCCTCCAGGCGGGCCTTGTGCTCACGTTGCAGGCGGCGTCGCAGCTTGTCGACCTCAGTGTCCCGCGGCGCGAACCCGTCCATGGTGGCTCAGCCCAGTCGTTGCTGGTGAAAGGTGATGTGACAGCGGCATTCCGGGTCCCCCTTGTGCATGCAGCTGAGGTGGTCGAACCAGATGCTTTCACCGAAATGCACGGCCGCTCCCTCGATGAAGCCATGGGCCAGGGCGCAGAGCCGGCGTGGGGAGCGGTAGGTCATCAGCAGCGAGCCGTCCGGCTCGACGCGAAAGCCGAAGGTGGGGACGTCCGCCCCCGGATAGATCTTGCGGACCTCGGGATGGATGATCTGGTTGACGCTGAGGATGAAGGGGCGCGTCGAGTCGTGGGGGCTGAAATAGGCCGGGTAACGGCTGGCCAGCAAGGGCATGGCTTCCCGGCCGAACCAGCGCAGCACCTCGAAGGGTGGCATGTCGAGCGCCTGGGACGCCGCGCCCACCAGGCGATAGAGTTGCTCGTCCGGATAGCTGCCGAGGGAGGTGTACGCGCCATCCAGGCCGGCGCCTTCCAGTAGCGCGTCCCAGGCATCCTCGCCCTGATGTTGGGTGACCACTTCTTCCAGCAGGTTGAAGACTATCCCCTTCATGCGGTCCCCCCATTTCCTTTGGATCGGCCCTTCCAGGCCGGAAACGGCCGGGGGCTCGCAGCAGGGTGTGGCGATTCGGAAAGAGGTTAGCAGCGCCACCCGTTTCGTGCCTGGCGGGCACGGGTAGCAAAAAGGAGGGGCAGAAAACAAAAAGCCCCAGCGCATGGCTGAGGCTTTTTGTCGGTATTAGTGGTGCCCAGGGACGGAATCGAACCGCCGACACGGGGATTTTCAATCCCCTGCTCTACCGACTGAGCTACCTGGGCAACGGGGCGCTATTAAACGGATTTGCCGGCCCCTCGTCAACACCCTTTCAAAAAAATTTTTAACTATTACGGGCGCTTACGCGCTTGGGGGTACATAGCCCTCGGCCTGGGCGTAGTCTTCGCCCGAGAGGAACTTGTCCATTTCGGCCTGGAGGAACTTGCGGTCCTCGGCGTTCATCATGTTCAGGCGACGCTCGTTGATCAGCATGGTCTGGTGGGCCTGCCACTCGTCCCAGGCCTTCTTCGAGACGTTGTTGTAGATGTCCTCGCCCTTGGCGCCCGGATACGGCGGACGCTCCAGGCCCGGCAGTTCCTCTTTGAATTTGCGGCACATCACGGTGCGGGTCATCGCGTTTCTCCTGCATTCAATACGTCGGCCGCGCGCTTGAGCAGCTTCTTCACCGGGGCGGCTAGCCCCAGGCGCGGCGGGGTGGCGAGGTTATACCAGAGCCAGTCGCCCTCGGCCACGGCGGGGGCGCTGCCTTCCACCTGCACCAGCCAGGGTTCGATGGCCAGCTGGAAGTGGCTGAAGGTGTGGGTCAGGCCGGGAAGTTCGCGACGCTCGCCAAGGTGCAGCGAATGCTGGCTGGCGAGCGGGGCGAGGGCGGCGAGGTCGTCCAGCTCCGGCAGGCTCCAGAGTCCGCCCCAGAGGCCGCTCGACGGGCGCCGGTAGAGCAGGATGGCGCCGTCGCGGCTGGCCAGCAGCGGCATCAGGGTGCGCTTTTGCGGCAGCGCCTTGCGCGGTTTCGGGGCGGGGTAGGCGGTTTCCCGGCCGAGCAGGTGGGCACGGCAGCCCGCCTGCAGCGGGCAGAGCAGGCAGCTGGGCTTGCTGCGGGTACAGAGGGTGGCGCCGAGGTCCATCATCGCCTGGGTGTAGTTGTTCACCCGCTGCTGCGGGGTGAAGCGCTCGGCCACGTCCCAGAGCTGTTTCGCCACCTTCGGCTCGCCCGGATAGCCTTCCTGGGCGACGTAGCGGGCCAGCACGCGCTTGACGTTGCCGTCGAGGATGGGCGCGCGCAGCCCCATGGAGAGGCTGGCGATGGCGCCGGCAGTGGAGCGGCCGATACCCGGCAGCTCGGACAGCTGATCCACATCACGGGGGAACTCGCCGCCGTATTCGGCCACGACCTTCTGCGCGGTCTTCTGCAGGTTGCGCGCGCGGGTGTAGTAGCCGAGCCCGGTCCAGAGGTGCAGCACTTCGTCTTCCGGCGCCGCCGCCAGGGCCTGCACTGTGGGCAGGGCCTCCATGAAGCGGTCGAAGTAGCCGAGCACGGTGCTGACCTGGGTCTGCTGCAGCATGATTTCGGACACCCAGACGCGGTAGGGCGTGATGCCCTGCTGCCAGGGCAGGTCCTTGCGGCCGTGACGGTCGTACCAGTCGAGGACGGCGCTGGAGAATTGCTCGGGAGTCATCGCTTGAACAACCCCTTGAGCGCGTCCTTCAGTTCCGGGCTGACCTTGTCGCCGAGCTTTTCTTCGAGCTTCTCGGTGAGCTTCTCGCCAGCCAGCTTGCCGGCGATCTTGCCCATGCCGTCCTTGTCCAGGCGACAGGCCTTGGCGCCCAGTTCCAGCGGGCCGCGGCAGCGCAGCGGCCACTCGATGCCGACGTAACGTTCGTTGACCTGGCAGGCCGGGTCCGGCATCTCGCTCTTGTCGCCCTGGATTTCCACGCCAACCCGGTAGTCCAGGCCGAGCACGCGCAGGTCCACGGCGCCGTCACCCTTGACGCTGAGGCCGGGGATGCGTGCGCGCAGGTCGGGGTTGCTGGCCACGCCGTTGTTGAAGGCGAGCGAGCCCTTGAGTTCCTCGAAGGGGGTTTCCTTGCCGCCACGGGTGCTGGTCAGCTCCTTGCGGTTGAGGGTGGCGATGCCCTGGCAGAGTTGCTGTTCGAGGTTCGCGTCGAGCAGCGCGCCGTCGTTGAGGACGAAGCTGGCGCTGCCGTTGAGGCCGTCGATCCAGGCCTTCTGGCTGTTGCCGCTGGTATTGAGGTCGGCGGTCATGTCCAGCAGGCCGCGCACCGGCGGCTTCTGCTCCTGGGCCTCGAGGAGTTTTTCCACCGGTACCTTGCTGATGCGCTTCTGGCCCTTGAGCAGCGGCACTGCCGGGCGCGCGTCGATCTGCGCGTTGGCCTGGAAGCTGCCGCCGAACAGGCCGCCACGCAGATCCTCCAGGGTCAGCAGGCCGCCCTTGCCGTTGGCCTTGAGGTTGAAGTCGTTCATCGGCAGCTTGTCCACGGTGAACTCGGCGAGGCTCAGGGTCGCTTCCAGGTCCACCTTGCGCAGTTGGTCCACCGGCAGCACCGGCGCTTCGCTCCAGGCGGCCTGGGTCGGCGCGTTGGGTAGCGGCGTGTTGCCCTGGGTGGCGGCGGCCACGGCGGGCTTCACCTCGGCCTGGCGGGCGGTCTGGACTTCCTTCCTGGTCTCGGATTTGGGCGGCAGGTAGCGGTCGAGGTCGAACCTGTCGCCCTTGAGCTGGACGCGCACGGCCTTGTTGGCGAAGTCGGCCACGGCCAGGCGGCCGCTGAAGGTGCTGTCGTCGAGCTTCAGGTTCAGGCCCTCGAAGGCGACGCTGTTGCTGCCGCCATTGAGCTTGGTCACCAGCTCGAATTTCTGCAGGGTAGTGGCGTCGCGCATGGGCGGCAGCTCGAAACCGACACCGGTGAGGAACTCGCGCAGGTTGACCGGGGCGATGGACAGGCCGCCTTCCAGGCGGGCGTCCTTGTTCAGGTCATGGACCTTCAGTTCGCCGAGTGCACGCAACTGGTTGGCGGTCAGCTTCAGGCTGTTCCACTCGGCCACGTTGGCGGCCAGGTCCGCCAGCAACTGGCCCTGGGCGTTGAAGACCAGGGTCTTGCCCTTGAGCGGCTCGCCCGAGGCTTCGCCGCTGAGCTTGAGGTCTTCCAGCTGGTAGCGCTTGAGGGCGCGGTCGAAGCGCAGGTTGGTGGTCAGTTCGGTCTTGGCGCGCAGCACCGGCTGGTTGGTGCCGAAGAAGGCGCTGAGCTTGACCGGGACGCTGGCGCCTTCGCGGATGGCGCCGGTGGTGAGTTCGATGCCTTCGGCGCTGAACTGCTTGCCGCTCTTGGCGTCGGTGTAGTCGATGCGGGCGTTGTGTACGGTGAGGCTGTCGATATCCAGCTTGACCGGGCGCGTGGGTTCCGCGGCGGTGGGCGCCGGTTGTGCCTCGCCGGCCGATGCCGGGCTGGCGGGGGCGCCGGCCTGGGCGCTTTCAGGTTTCCTGGCCGGGCGGCCTATGCCTTCCCAGTTGCCCTGGCCCTTGTCGTCGCGCTGCAGGTCGAGGTCGAGGCCTTCGACGCGGATGTCGCTCATCTGCACTTCGCGGCGCAGCAGCGGCAGCACGCGCACCGAGAGGCCGATCATGTCGAGGTCGGCGAAGGGCTTGTCCGGGGTGGTGGCGCTGGCCAGGGTGGCCTCATGCAGTTCCAGGCCGAGCCAGGGGAACAGGCTCCAGCCGATGTCGCCCTTGAGGGTCAGCTCCAGGTTGGCCTTGTCCCGGGCCAGTTGCTGGATTTCGTCCTTGTAGTCGTTCGGGTCGAACAGGTGGGTCAGGGCGAAGCCCAGGGCCACTATGATCAGCAACAGCCCGAGGAAGATGAGGCCCAGGATTTTGCCGAAGGCTTTCATTGGCCAGTCCTTGTGATGGGTCGCGTGAATTTGAGGTGCCGAGTATAGCGCCGGGCCATCAGCCATGGCGTGTGGCGGCGCTGGCCTCGAACAGCGGGTATCGGACGTTGGATGGCGAATTGCGCCGACGGTTCAGCCCATGGCCTGATCCAGCACACGGTGGCGCTCATTTCAAGGATGGGTTGAGCCTGCGATGCCCATCGCGTCGCACGGTCATGATGGGTATCGCTTCGCTCCACGCCATCCTACGCGCCCACAGTTCGTAGGGTGGAAATCCACGAAGGGGATTTCCACCGCTTTCCAGCGCGGATGTAACCGCGTCAGAGGCTTTCCAGCGGCAGGTGCAGGCGCGCGGCCAGGGCCTGGCTTTCCAGGTGGTCCCCGGGGGCCGCCAGGTGCAGGGGTTTGCCGGACTCCCGGGCCAGGCGTGCGGCTTCTTCCACCAGGCGACGCCCGACGCCACGGTGGCGGGTCACCTTGCGCACGCAGAGGTGGGACAGCCGCCAGTGCGGCCCGCAGCGCTCCACCAGGGCCGCTCCCAGCAGGCGGTCGTTGAAGCGTCCGGCCACCAGCAGGCCGTCGGCCAGGCCGCGCTCCACCAGTTCGGTGGCATCGGCGTAGGGGGCCAGCAGCCAGTCCGGGGCGTCGGCATAGATCTTCGCCAGGTCGGCGCGATCCTGCTCGGACGGGCTGTTCAGGGTCTCGACTATCACGGGCATGGCGGCTCCTGGAGGGCATGGCGAGGGCAGCCCGGCAGTGTAAACCCCGCCGACCGCCGTCGGTAGCGGTGCCGAGGGCCGGCGTCCTATAATGGCGCTCTTTTTCGTGAGCCTTTTGTGGAGCTGGTGATGGCCGAACGCACGGCATCCGTCGAACGCAATACCCTGGAAACCCAGATCAAGGTCTCGATCAACCTGGATGGCACTGGCAAGGCACGCTTCGATATCGGCGTGCCCTTCCTCGAGCACATGCTCGACCAGATCGCCCGTCATGGCCTGATCGACCTGGACATCGAGTGCAAGGGCGATCTGCATATCGACGATCACCACACCGTGGAAGACGTCGGCATCACCCTCGGCCAGGCCTTCACCAGGGCGCTCGGCGACAAGAAGGGTATCGTCCGCTACGGCCATTCCTACGTGCCGCTGGATGAGGCCCTGTCCCGCGTGGTCATCGACTTCTCCGGCCGCCCCGGCCTGCAGATGCACGTGCCCTTCACCCGCGCGGTGGTCGGCGGCTTCGACGTCGACCTGTTCCAGGAGTTCTTCCAGGGCTTCGTCAACCACGCCCTGGTGAGCCTGCATATCGATAACCTGCGCGGGCACAACACCCACCACCAGATCGAAACCGTGTTCAAGGCCTTCGGCCGCGCCCTGCGCATGGCCATCGAGCGCGACCCGCGCATGGCCGGCCAGATGCCTTCCACCAAGGGCGTGCTCTGATGCAGACGGTTGCAGTCATCGACTACGGCATGGGCAACCTGCACTCGGTTGCCAAGGCCCTGGAACACGTCGGCGCCGGCCGCGTGCTGGTCACCAGTGACGCCGCCGTGATCCGCGAGGCCGACCGGGTGGTCTTCCCCGGCGTCGGCGCCATTCGCGATTGCATGGCGGAGATCCGTCGCCTGGGCTTCGACAGCCTGGTGCAGGAAGTCAGCAAGGACCGTCCCTTCCTCGGCATCTGCGTCGGCATGCAGGCCCTGCTGGAACGCAGCGAGGAGAACGACGGCGTCGATTGCATCGGCCTGTTCCCCGGCCAGGTGCGTTTCTTCGGCAAGGACCTGGTGGAAGACGGCGAGCACCTGAAGGTGCCGCACATGGGCTGGAACGAGGTGGAGCAGAGCGTTGCCCACCCGCTCTGGCACAACATCCCGGACCGGGCGCGCTTCTACTTCGTGCACAGCTACTACATCGAGGCCGGCAACCCCAGGCAGGTGGTCGGTCGCGGCCACTATGGCAAGGACTTCGCCGCTGCACTGGCCGAAGGTCCGCGCTTCGCCGTGCAGTTCCACCCGGAAAAGAGCCACACCCACGGCCTGCAGCTGCTGCAGAACTTCGCCGCCTGGGATGGCCGCTGGTAAACCGATGAGTCGCGCGAAGAAGACTCCCGCCCTGCAACTCGACGCCACCCAGGTCGATGGCGCGGTGCTGGCGATCAAGCGCTTCATGGCCGATCGCTTCGAACTGGAACTGGGCTCCTTCGAGGCCGAGGAAGTGCTGGACTTCTTCGCCCGGGAGTTCGCGCCGCATTTCTACAACAACGCGATCTTCGATGTGCAGGCGCACCTGAAGGACAGGTTCGAGAGCATCGAAAGCGACTTGTGGGCGCTCGAAAAAAGCAGCTGAGAGCCTCAAGCTGCAAGAGAAACAGATGCGCATGCTTGCAGCTTGTGGCTTGCAGCTTGCGGCTCTTTTGACGAAGGAAAAAGCATGCTGATTATCCCCGCTATCGATCTGAAGGACGGCGCCTGCGTGCGTCTGCGCCAGGGCCGCATGGAAGATTCCACCGTGTTCTCCATTGATCCGGTGAGCATGGCCGCCAAATGGGTGGAGGGTGGCTGCCGCCGCCTGCACCTGGTGGACCTCAACGGCGCCTTCGAAGGCAAGCCGGTGAACGGCGAGGTGGTCACCGCCATCGCCAGGCGCTACCCGAACCTGCCGATCCAGATCGGCGGCGGCATCCGCTCCCTGGAAACCATCGAGCACTACGTCAAGGCTGGCGTCAGCTACGTGATCATCGGCACCAAGGCGGTGAAGGAGCCGGAGTTCGTCACCGAAGCTTGCAAGGCCTTCCCGGGCAAGGTGATCGTCGGCCTGGATGCCAAGGACGGGTTCGTCGCCACCGATGGCTGGGCTGAAGTCAGCGGCGTGCAGGCGGTGGATCTCGCCAGGCGCTTCGAGGCCGATGGCGTCTCCGCCATCGTCTACACCGACATCGCCAAGGACGGCATGATGCAGGGCTGCAACGTCGAGGCCACCGCGGCCCTGGCCGCCGCCAGCCGCATCCCGGTGATCGCCTCCGGCGGCATCCACAACCTCGGCGACATCGAGAAGCTGCTGGCCGCCAAGGCCCCCGGCATCATCGGCGCCATCACTGGCCGCGCCATCTACGAAGGCACCCTGGACGTCGCCGAGGCGCAAGCCTTCTGCGACCGGCAGGCAAAAGCCGAATAAGGCGCTGGAGGCTGGAGGCCGAACGAGGGCCGAGTCGCTTTTTCGTTCAGCCTTCAGCCTTCAGCCTCCAGCGATTCCAAGAAGTGGGAGGCCAGCATGGCCCTTGCCAAACGCATCATCCCCTGCCTCGACGTGGACAACGGCCGCGTGGTCAAGGGCGTCAAGTTCGAGAACATCCGCGACGCCGGCGACCCGGTGGAAATCGCCCGCCGCTACGATGAGCAAGGCGCCGACGAGATCACCTTCCTCGACATCACCGCCAGCGTCGACGGCCGCGATACCACCCTGCATACCGTGGAGCGCATGGCCAGCCAGGTGTTCATCCCGCTGACCGTGGGCGGTGGCGTGCGTACCGTGCAGGACATCCGCAACCTGCTCAATGCCGGTGCCGACAAGGTGTCGATCAACACCGCCGCTGTCTTCACCCCCGAGTTCGTCGGCGAGGCGGCCTCGCGCTTCGGCTCCCAGTGCATCGTGGTCGCCATCGACGCCAAGAAAGTGTCGGCCCCGGGGGAAACACCGCGTTGGGAAATCTTCACCCATGGCGGGCGCAAGCCCACCGGCCTCGACGCCGTGGCCTGGGCGAAAAAGATGGAAGACCTGGGGGCCGGCGAGATCCTGCTCACCAGCATGGACCAGGACGGCGTGAAGAGCGGCTACGACCTGGGCGTCACCCGCGCCATCAGCGAGACCGTCGGGATTCCGGTGATCGCCTCCGGCGGTGTCGGCAACCTCGAGCACCTGGCCGCCGGCATCCTCGAAGGCAAGGCCGACGCCGTTCTGGCGGCGAGCATCTTCCACTTCGGCGAGTACACCGTGCCCGAGGCCAAGGCCTACCTGGCCAGCCGCGGGATCCTGGTGCGCTGAGCACGATTCTTGCCTGACCTTCGCCCAGGCTGCGCCGTGTGACGGAGTTCGCAGCCTGGGCTGCTGATGCCCGAGCCTTGTTACCGCGAGGTTAAGCTCAGCGCATTCCCCTTCTTTCCTGCAAGGTAGCCGCAAATGTCGAAACGCCTGCTGCTGGCGCTGGCCGGTACCCTGATGGTATTGGCCGGCGCAGCTCGCGCCGAAGTGGACGAGAACTACAGCGTGGTTCTGCTGACGGAAAACTTCCCGCCCTACAACATGTCGATCAACGGGAAGAATTTCGCCCAGGAAGACAACATCGACGGTATCGCCGTCGACATCGTGCGCGAGATGTTCAAGCGCGCCGGGGTCAAGTACAGCCTCACCCTGCGCTTTCCCTGGGACCGCATCTACAAGCTGGCGCTGGAGAAACCCGGCTACGGCGTGTTCGTCACTGCGCGTCTGCCCGAGCGGGAGCAGTCCTTCAAGTGGGTCGGACCGATCGGCCCGGACGACTGGATCATGCTGGCCCGTGCCGACAGCCCGATCGCCCTCGGCAGCCTGGACGACGCGCGCAAGTACAAGGTGGGCGCCTACAAGGGCGACGCCATCGCCGAATACCTGGCCCAGCAGAAGCTCGAACCGGTCACCGCCCTGCGCGACCAGGAAAACGCCAGGAAGCTGGAGAAAGGCCAGATCGACCTCTGGGCCACCGGTGACCCGGCCGGCCGCTACCTGGCCAAGCAGGAAGGCGTGGGCGGCCTGAAGACCGTGCTGCGCTTCAACCAGGCCGAGCTTTTCCTGGCGCTGAACAAGGAGGTCCCCGACGAAGTGGTGAAGAAGCTTCAGGGGGCGCTGGACCAGATGCGCGCCGAGGGCTTCGTCGACGAGATCCTCAAAAGCTACCTGTAGACAGACTTGAACGACCGGCCACGAGCCGGTCGTTTGCCATTGCCATGGAAGGCAGGACAGACGTCCGTGGGTGGGGAGCCCACGCAAGGAAGCCGCTTTGCCACAACCACAACTCCAAGCGAGCGGTATGACCATGCAGAAGCTGATCCAACGAGCCCTGACATTGGGCCTGATGTTCCTCGCCTTCACGGCGCGCGCCGATTTGCCGGCGGACTACAAGGTGGTGTTGCTCACTGAGAACTTCCCACCTTTCAACATGGCGGTGGATGACAAGAACTTCGCCCGTGACGACGGCATCGACGGCATCAGCGCCGATATCGTCCGCGAGATGTTCAAGCGCGCCGGCATCAACTACAGCCTGACCCTGCGCTTCCCCTGGGACCGCCTCTACCGTCTGACCCTGGACAAGCCCAGCTACGGCCTGTTCTCCACCACTTTCACTCCTGAGCGCCAGCCGCTGTTCAAGTGGGTCGGCCCCATCGCCAAGACCGAGTGGGTGCTGCTCGCCCCGCCGGGCAAAAACCTCGCCATCAAGGACCTGAAGAGCGCGTCCCAGTACCGCATCGGCGCCTACAAGAACGACGCAGTGAGCCAGCACCTGGAGAGCCAGGGCATGGCGCCGCAGAACGCCCTGCGCGACCAGGAGAACGTGCAGAAACTGCTCAAGGGCCAGATCGACCTCTGGGCCACCACCGATCCGGTGGGCCGCTACCTGGCCAAGCAGGAAGGCGTGACCGGCCTGCAGACCGTGCTGCGCTTCAACAGCGCCGAGCTTTACCTGGCCTTCAACAAGGACACTCCGGACGAGGTCATCGAGCGCCTGCAGAAGGCCCTGGACCAGATGCGCAGCGACGGCTTCGTCGACGAGATCACCCAGAACTACCTCTGAGTCTGCTTCGCTCAACCCATCCTACGAGCTTTTTTGTAGGGGCGATTTCAATCGCCAAGGGCGGCGAAGTTGCCCCATGAGGGTTTGCAGGGCAGACCTGCGGCCTGCCTGGCGAATGAATTCGCCCCTACAGGGCGCGCGTCGTCTGTTGTGGGCGCGAATTCATGCGCGATGCTTTTTTGTAGGGGCGATTTCAATCGCCAAGGGCGGCGAAGCTGCCCCATGAGGGTTTGCAGGGCAGGCCCGCGGCCTGCCTGGCGAATGAATTCGCCCTCACAGTTGATCCAACGCCAAGATCGGCCGCCTACCGGTAAACCCCCGCCCTGCCATGGGCCGCCATGGCGCGGTTGCCGCGCAGGGCGATGAGCATTTCCACGTCGATCAGCTCGAAGCCCCGTGCTTTCATGCGCGGCAACTCGCGTTCGAGCAGTTCCAGGGTGGCCGGGTGCGGGTGGCCGATCATCAGCGCCGAGCCCTGCTTGCGCGCCAGCGCGAGGGCGGCCTCGAACTGCGCCGCCACCGCCGCCGGGCTCTGGTCGTCATCGAGGAAAATATCCCGCGAGAGGCTCGCCAGCCCCACCTTCTGTGCTTCGGCCGCGGCCACCGTGGCGGCGCTGGTGCGGCTGTCGATGAAGAACCTGTGGTCCTGCTGCAGGCGCCGCATCAGCCAGGCCATCGCCGGGCGCTCGGTGGTCATGCGGCTGCCCATGTGGTTGTTCAGGCCGCGGGCATGGGGCACCTGGCCCAGGGCTGCGTCCAGGCGCTGCTCCAGCTTGCCCGTGGATAACCCCGGGTGCCAGGCATAGGGACCGGTGGCAGGGTCCATGGGCAGGTGCAGCATCACCGTCTTGCCGGCGGCGTGGGCGGCTTCGGCCAGTTCGCGGGAATGGCGGGTATCCGGGAGGATGGACAGCGCCACCGGGCCGGGGAGGGCGAGGACGCGGCGGTCGCGGGCCGGGGTCTGGCCCAGGTCGTCGATCACCAGGGCCAGGCGTGCGGGCGATGCGGCGCAGGCACCGGCCGCCGTCGCGCCCAAGCACAGCGCCAGCAGCCAGCCGCCCCACTTCATGTCAGTTCTGGCGAGTGACGTTCAGGCCCTTCAGCAGGTTGAGGGCCTGGCTCAGCTGGAAGTCGTCGTCCTGCGGTCGCGGCTGCTGCACCTTGCCCTTGCCGCTGGGCTTGTCGGCGCCGCCATTGCCGTTGCCCAGGTGGCCGGCGAGGTCGGCTTCCTTGAAGGATTCGGAGTCCTGTTCGCGGGTGACCTTGGCGCGCGCCACCTCGATGTCCGGGACTATGCCCTGGGCCTGGATCGAGCGGCCGTTGGGGGTGTAGTAGAGCGCGGTGGTCAGCTTCAGGGCGCGGTCATTGTTCAGCGGCAGCACGGTCTGTACCGAGCCCTTGCCGAAGCTGTCGGTACCCATCAGCACGCCGCGTTTGTGGTCCTGCAGGGCGCCGGCGACGATCTCCGCGGCCGAGGCGCTGCCGCCGTTGATCAGCACCACCAGCGGTACGCCTTCGCTGGCGTCGGCCGGGTCGGCGGAGAAGCGCAGCTCGGAGTTGGCGATGCGGCCCTTGGTGTAGACGATCAGGCCTTTGCGGAGGAAGTGGTCGGAGACTTCCACCGCCGCCTGCAGCACGCCGCCGGGATTGTTGCGCAGGTCGAGGACCAGGCCGCTCAGGCGGCCGTCGTTGTCCTTGCGCAACCTGGTCAGGGCCTTGCCGACTTCTTCACCGGTATTGACCTGGAACTGGGTGATGCGCAGGTAGCCATAGCCCTGCTCCAGCAGCTGGCTCTTCACGCTCTTGACCTTGATCGCCGCGCGGGTCAGCTCCACGTCGAAGGGCTGGCCGCCATCGCGCACCAGGGTCAGGGTGATCTTGCTGCCGGCCTTGCCGCGCATCTTGTCCACGGCTTCCATCAGCGAGATGCCCTTGGTGGGCTGGCCGTTGATCTTCACGATCAGGTCGCCGGGCTGGATGCCGGCCTTGGACGCCGGGGTGTCATCGATGGGGGAGACCACCTTGACGAAGCCGTCCTCGGTGCCGACCTCGATGCCGAGGCCGCCGAACTCACCGCTGGTGCTTTCCTGCAGCTCCTGGAAGTCTTCCGGTGCCAGGTAGGCCGAGTGCGGGTCGAGGTTGCTGAGCATGCCCTTGATGGCGTTCTCCAGCAGGGTCTTGTCATCCACCGGTTCGACGTAGGCGGACTTGATGCGGTCGAGTACTTCGGCGAAGGTTCGCAGTTCGTCCAGCGGCAGCGGCGCCTTGCCGTTCACCGCCGTGGCGGGAAGGCTTGCCGGCTCCTCTGCGGCCAGCAGCTGCGAGGCGCCGCCGAGCAGCGCCAGTGCCATGGCCAGGGAAGTGAGGCGGGACAGATGCGGCATGCGAACTAACTCCTGCTAGATGAGGTGGCGCCTATCCTTGCGCGCGGCACCACTGTGCCGGGTCGGTGGGTCGGCCCTGCTGGCGTATGGCGAAGTACAGGGCGGGCGTGTCCTGCCCGCCGCTATTGCCGACCGTGGCGATGGATTCGCCCGCTTTCACGATATCGCCGGCATTTTTCAGTAGGCGCTGGTTGTGCCCGTAGAGGCTCAGATAGCCGTTGCCATGGTCGAGAATGACCAGAAGCCCCGCGCCGCGCAACCAGTCGGCGAAAACCACGCGGCCGCCATGCACGGCGCGAACGGCACTGCCTTCGGCGGCGCCGATCAGCACGCCGTCCCATTTGGCGCGGGAATCGCCGCCACGGGCCGAGCCGAAGCTCGCCACCAGGCGGCCGTTCACCGGCCAGGGCAACTGGCCGCGGGCCTTGGCGAAGGGACCGCCGAAATTGCCGCCGGTACTGGATACCAGTGTACCGCTGCTCTTTCTGGCAGGAGTGCCGGCCTGTTGCTCGCGCAGCTGGCGTTGCTGTTCCGCCAGGGCACGCTTGCGCGCTTCCTCGGCTTCACGGGCTTCACGCTCCTGGCGGGCCAGGGTCTCTTCGATGGTTTTCAGCACCTTGCCCAGCTCGGCCTGGTCCTGCTGGCGGGCCTTGAGCTTCTTGTCGCGGTCGCTGACGTCCTGGTTGAGCTTGGCCAGGGCCTGCTGGCGTTCCTGGCGGGCGGCGGCCAGTTGCTCGCGGCGCCCGTCGAGCGCGGCCTTCTGTTCGTTCAGCTGGTTCTGCTGGGCGGTGATTTCCTGCTCGACATTGGCCAGCTGGCGCAGGGTCTCGTTGAAGGCGGCGAGCTGTTCCAGGCGAGCCTTGCTCAGGTAGTCGTAGTAGGTGAGGGTGCGGGCGAATTTCTCGGGATGCTGCTGGTTGAGCAGCAGCTTGACGTATTCCTGCTGGCCGCTCTGGTAGGCGGCGCGGGCCTGGATGCCGATCAGGCGTTGCTGTTCAGCGCGCGCGTCCTGGAGTTTTTTTTTCTCCCCGTCGAGGCGCTGGACCTCGTCCTCGCTCTTCCTGAGCTCCTGCTGCAGGTCCTTGACCTGCTGTTCCAGGTTGCCCATCTCGGTTTCGGTCTTCTTCAGGTCGGCCTGGACGCCGGACTTCTCCTGCTGCAACTGCTGCAGGAGCTTCTTCAGCTCGGCGACGTCCTTGGCGGCCTGGTCCAGCTGCTGCCGGGTTTCGGCGCGCTGGTCGGCCATGACCGGGGTGATCAGGCTGGCGAGGATCAAGAGGGCGAGGGCGCGAAACATGGGGCTTGGGGCACCGGGGGGAGGGGTTCGGCCTAGTATGCCTAAAAAAGCAGCGGCAAGCTGCAAGCCTGAAGCGTCAAGCAAGAGCGGAAGCCGGGGCGGATCGGCGTGGCGGGCTCGTGGAGCCCGCCTGGCTTCAGGCCACTCCGCCGGCGGCAGTCTTACTGCAGCTCGACTATGGTCTTGCCGGTCATTTCCGCCGGCACCGGCAGGCCCATCAGGGTCAGCAGGGTCGGGGCCACGTCGGCCAGCACGCCGCCTTCGCGGATCTTCGCCGGGCGCTTGCCGACATAGATGAAGGGCACCGGCTCGCAGGTGTGGGCGGTGTGCGCCTGGCCGGTCATCTCGTCTTCCATCTGCTCGACGTTGCCGTGGTCGGCGGTGATCAGCGCCTCGCCGCCCACCTTGTCCAGGGCCTCGACGATGCGGCCGACGCAGCTGTCCAGGCATTCCACGGCCTTGACCGCGGCTTCGAACACGCCGGTGTGGCCGACCATGTCGCCGTTGGCGTAGTTCACCACGATCACGTCGTAGCGCAGGTTTCCGATGGCGTCGACGATCTTGTCGGTCACCTCGGGGGCGCTCATTTCCGGCTGCAGGTCATAGGTGGCGACCTTGGGCGACGGGATCAGGATGCGCTCTTCGCCTTCGAAGGGCTCCTCGCGGCCGCCGGAGAAGAAGAAGGTCACGTGGGCGTACTTCTCGGTCTCGGCGATGCGCAGTTGGGTCTTGCCGTTCTTGGCCAGGTACTCGCCCAGCACGTTGTCCAGGGATTCGGGCTTGAAGGCGCTGGGTGCGGGGATGCTCGCCGCGTACTGGGTCAGCATCACGTAGCCGGCCAGCTTCAGCTCGCGCTGGCGGGTGAACTCCTTGAAGCCCGGCTCGACGAAGGCGCGGGACAGTTCGCGGGCGCGGTCGGCACGGAAGTTCATGAAGATCACGGCGTCGCCGTCTTCCACCCTGACCGGTTCGCCGATGCTGGTGGCCTTGACGAATTCGTCGCTCTCGCCGCGCTCGTAGGCGGCGGCGAGGCCTTCAGCTGCGGTGGCGGCGGAGAACTCGGCCTGGCCTTCGGTGATCAGGTTGTAGGCGGCTTCCACACGGTCCCAGCGGTTGTCGCGGTCCATGGCGAAGTAGCGGCCGATCAGGCTGGCGATGCGGCCCTTGCCGAGGCGGGCGAAGGTTTCGTCCATCAGCTTGATGGAAGGCTCGGCGCTCCTGGGCGGGGTATCGCGGCCGTCGAGGAAGGCGTGCAGGTAGAACTTCTCGGCGCCGCGCTGGGCGGCCAGTTCGGCCATGGCGACCAGGTGGTCCTGGTGGCTGTGCACGCCGCCTTCGGAGAGCAGGCCCATGAAGTGCACGGCCTTGCCGGCGGCCACGGCCTTGTCCACGGCTGCGGTGATTTCCGGGTTGGTGAAGAAGTCACCGTCGCGGATCGCCTTGGTCACGCGGGTGAAGTCCTGGTACACGACACGGCCGGCGCCCAGGTTCATGTGGCCGACTTCCGAGTTGCCCATCTGGCCGTCGGGCAGGCCGACGTCCATGCCCGAACCGGAAATCAGGCCATGGGGCCGGGTGGCGCGCAGACGGTCGTAGACCGGGGTCTTTGCGGCATAAATGGCGTTGTACTCGGGGCTGTCACTGTGACCGAAACCGTCCAGGATGATCAGGACCAGGGGTTTGGGCGTGGCTGTCATAAAGTCCGACTCTTCTGCTGCAAAGGGTGGAAAGTAGCGGGCACGGGCCCCGGAAAAAGACGCGGCATTCTACGGTCTGGTTCCATTGGCGTCACCGCTGGACGGGGTTTGGCCGACCTGTGGGGCTGTGTATACTGGCCGGCATTTTACCGTCCCGGAAGCCGACGATGCTCGCCCATCTGATTGAATTTGCCTTTAACCACTATGTACTGAGTGGATCGTTCGTGGTGCTGCTGGCCCTGCTGCTGGCCCACGAACTGCGCCGCAGCGGCCGCGCCATCTCCACCCGCGAGCTGACCTCCCTGGTCAACGGCGGCCAGGCCGTGGTGCTGGACGTGCGCGCCAACAAGGATTTCTCCGGCGGCCATATCGTCGACGCCCTGAACATCCCCTACGAGAAACTGTCCGGCCGCATCACCGAGCTGGACAAGCACAAGGACAAGGCCATCATCGTCGTCGACGCCATGGGCCAGCACGCCGGCACCGTCTGCCGCGACCTGAAGAAGGCCGGCTTCAACGCCATCAAGCTGTCTGGAGGCATCGGCAGCTGGCGTGGCGACAATCTGCCGCTGGTGAAGTGAGATGGCCGATATCGTCGTCTATTCGAGCGCCTGGTGCCCCTACTGCATCCGTGCCAAGCAACTGCTGGACAGCAAGGGCGCCAGGTACGAGGAGATCAGCGTCGACGGCAACCCCGCAGTTCGCGCCGAGATGACCCGCAAGGCCGGGCGCACCTCGGTGCCGCAGATCTGGATCGGCCAGGCCCATGTGGGCGGCTGTGACGACCTGTATGCCCTGGAACGCGCCGGCAAGCTCGACGCCCTGCTCCAGGCCCGCCCGCAAACGGAAACGCACTAGAGAACAAGGCAGACCCATGACCGAACAAGCAAGCAACGGCGAAAACCAGAACCCGCAGTTCTCCCTGCAGCGCATCTATGTGCGCGACCTGTCCTTCGAAGCGCCGAAGAGCCCGGAAATCTTCCGCCAGGAGTGGGCGCCGAGCGTCTCCCTGGACCTTAACACCCGCCAGAAGCAACTGGACGGCGACTTCCACGAAGTGGTGCTGACCCTGTCCGTGACCGTGAAGAACGGTGAGGAAACCGCCTTCATCGCCGAAGTGCAGCAGGCCGGCATCTTCCTGATCAAGGGCCTGGATGCGGCTTCCATGAGCCACACCCTGGGCGCCTTCTGCCCGAACATCCTGTTCCCCTACGCCCGCGAAACCCTGGACAGCCTGGTTGTCCGCGGCTCCTTCCCGGCGCTGATGCTTTCCCCGGTGAACTTCGACGCCCTGTACGCCCAGGAGCTGGCACGCCTGCAGGCCGCCGGCGAGGCCCAGGCCTGACTCATCCGGCCACACGAAAAAGCGCCCTTCGGGGCGCTTTTTCTTTGTCCGGGAGAAGGGGCGAGAGAAGGTTGTAGGGGCGAATTCATTCGCCAAGCAGGCCGAAGGTCTGCACCTTGGAGGTATCCGAGGGGCCGCTTCGCGACCCTTGGCGAATGAATTCGCCCCTACAGGAACATGCGCCTCTGCAGGCGACTCTCAATCCAGGCTGAACCCCTGCTGCCGCCATGCCTCGTACACCGCCACGGCCACAGTGTTGGACAGGTTCAGGCTGCGGCAGTTGGGGCGCATGGGCAGGCGCAGGCGCTGCTCGGGAGGCAGGCTTTCCCGAACCTCCTGGGGCAGGCCGCGGCTTTCCGGGCCGAAGAGGAAGGCGTCGCCCTTCTCGAAGGCCACTTCGTGGTAGAGCCTGGTGCCCTTGGTGGTGAAGGCGAATACCCGGGGCTGGCCCAGGGCTGCCAGGCAGCTTTCCAGGTCGCCGTAGCGCTTGAGGGTGGCGTACTCGTGATAATCCAGACCCGCGCGGCGCAAACGCTTGTCGTCCAACTCGAACCCGAGCGGTTCGATCAGGTGAAGGTGGCAGCCGGAATTGGCGCACAGCCTGATAATGTTTCCAGTATTCGGCGGAATTTCCGGTTGAAACAGGATGACGTGAAACATGCGTGGCCTCGAGCCCGAAGACGGGCGGCATTCTACCCCCGATGATGATCCGCGACCGAGCCTGTGGCCGCGCTTTTTGTTCTCCCTTGCCCTGTTTGGCTTGCTGGTGGGCCTGATGATCGGCCGGCTCACGGCGCCGGAGCCGGTGCACCTGGAACGCATCGAGGTGCACCAGGACGGCCTGGCGCTGTGGTTCGACCATGAGCCGCAGGTGCGTACCGAAGCCCTGGAAGGGGCCTATGCCCTGGTGCTGGGTGCGGATGGGCAGACGGCGCGTGGGCAGCTGACACTGGGCACGGCGCCGGTGAGCTGGAAGGTGCTGCGCTCGAATGAAGGGGTGATGGTGCGTTTCGTCGCGGCGCGGCCCCTGCGGGGCGAGTGGCATGCTGCCGAGGTGGACGGGCGCTGGCGGCTGGATGTGAGCCTGAGCGCCGAATAAGAGCGGGGAATCCCCGGCCTGCCTGTACCGAGGTCCCCGAAAGGGTGGTCGCCCGCTGCGGCTGGCGACGCTGTACTGCGACGGGCCCTTGCGGGGCCTGGCGGCTGGAATCCAGCTCGCCTGTGGATAAAAGAGGGGATTCCCCGGCCTGCCTGTACCAAGGCCCCCTGAAACCTGGCCGCCCTTGGGCGGCGCCGTCCTGCATCCGGCCCTTTCGGGGCCGTGGCGGCTGGAGGTCAGCCTGCCTTTCATAAGAGTGGGGATTCCCTGGCCTGCCTGTACCAGGGCCCCCAAAACTGCTGTTGTCTGGTCTACTGCAGAGGACGTGCCAATTTCTGAATCGGTGCCGAGAAAATTCCTGCGAATAAGCTGGAGGCCGCGAATTTACTGGCCCCGATGAAATCGCCGACGTGCCGGGGAGTGCTCTGGCAGGCGCCTTTCGGGTTGCCGGAGGCCTTTGGCTGAAGCACTTTTTTGAGGCAGGACGGCCGTCCAGGCACCAGAGATGGTCCTTTTCGATAGCCGGCTAATCACTGCGCGGAACGAGAGTGCCCCGCCGAAGCGGGGCCGGGACGGGATCAATGGTCGATGGCGGGGAGGTAGGACTCGGTGGATCGGCAGTCGCGGAGCCTTTCCACCTTGAGCGACAGGCTCTTCGGCGCGCGGATACCGATTCTCGATCGGCCGTGTGCCATGGGCCCCATTACTATCTCGATGCCGGACGTGCGCAACGTCCGGATCAGCTCGGAATCGCTGTAGCCGTCCGTGGCTTTCAGCCGGAGTACATCTCCTTCCTGGCGAACACCTACATGTAACTGCATGGGATTTTCCTGTCTCTGATTCAGGTCCGGGCAGCATCCCGCCTGGCTCCGTTGCAGTCCATGGCGTCGGATAAAACCGGCATTTTCGTACGGGTGTATAGGAGGTGGCGTAGGGCGTATTGGCGACGAGTTGTCGGCGTGGCAGGAAATCGGCTGAGGGGGAGTGGGACGGTGGATTGGCGGGGTGCCGTGAATCACCCCGCCGGGCGCGGAATCAGCCCTCGTCGTTGTCATCCTCGTCGCTGCCGTCCACCTTCATGCCCAGCTCCTTGATCTTGCGGGTGAGGGTGTTGCGGCCCCAGCCCAGCAGCACGGCGGCATCGCGGCGGCGGCCGGCGGTGTGCTTGAGGGCGGTTTCGATCATGATCCGCTCGAAGGCCGGCACGGCACTGTCCAGCAGCCCGGACTGGCCACGCCCCAGGGACTGGTCGGCCCATTGGCGCAGCGCCTGCTCCCAGTTGGTCACCGGGGTGGTGTCATGGGGCTGGGTCAGCAGCTCCGGCGGCAGGTCGTCGACGTGCACCTCGCGGCCCGAGGCCATCACCGTTATCCAGCGGCAGGTGTTCTCCAGCTGGCGCACGTTGCCCGGCCAGGGCAGGTTCTTGATGTATTCCTCGGTCTCGTTCTTCAGCAGCTTGGGTTCCACCGCCAGTTCCTGGGCGGCGCGGGCGAGGAAGTGCCGGGCCAGCGCCGGAATGTCTTCGCGGCGGTCGGCCAGGCGCGGGATGTGGATGCGGATGACGTTGAGGCGGTGGAACAGGTCTTCGCGGAACTTGCCGGCCTGCACCAGGTTTTCCAGGTTCTGGTGGGTGGCGGCGATGATGCGCACGTCCACCTTCACCGGGGTGTGGCCGCCGACCCGGTAGAACTCGCCATCGGCCAGCACCCGCAGCAGGCGGGTCTGGGTGTCGGCCGGCATGTCGCCGATCTCGTCGAGGAACAGGGTGCCGCCATCGGCCTGTTCGAAGCGGCCACGGCGCTGGTTGGCGGCGCCGGTGAAGGCGCCTTTTTCATGGCCGAACAGCTCGGACTCCATCAGGTCCTTGGGGATCGCCGCCATGTTCAGCGCAATGAAAGGCGACGCGGCGCGCGGGCTGTGGCGGTGCAGGGCATGGGCCACCAGTTCCTTGCCGGTACCGGATTCGCCGTTGATCAGCACGGTGATGTTGGAGTGGCTGAGGCGGCCGATGGCGCGGAACACCTCCTGCATGGCCGGCGCTTCGCCGATGATTTCCGGGGTGCGCGTCTGGCTCGCCGGCGCTTCCAGGCCCTGCTGTTCCTGGGCGTGCTGGAAGGCGCGCTTGACCAGGGACACGGCCTCGTCCACGTCGAAGGGCTTGGGCAGGTACTCGAAGGCGCCGCCCTGGTAGGAGGCCACCGCGCTGTCCAGGTCGGAATGGGCGGTCATGATGATCACCGGCAGGCGCGGGTTCTGCTCGCGGATGCGCGCAAGGAGATCCAGGCCGCTGGTGCCGGGCATGCGGATGTCGGAGATGATCACGTCCGGCTGTTGCCTGGCCAGGCGGCTGAGCAGGCTGTCGGCGCTCTCGAAGCTCTGGGTGGTCATGCCTTCCTGTTGCAGGGCCTTTTCCAGGACCCAGCGGATGGACCGGTCGTCGTCGACGATCCAGACGGTTTCACTACGGCTCATGACGAGGAAGCTCCTTGTTCCAGCGGCAGGAAGATCGAGAAGACGGTGTGGCCGGGATGGCTCTCGCACTCGATCAGGCCCTGGTGCTGACTGATGATGTTCTGGGCGATGGCCAATCCCAGTCCGGTACCGTCCGGACGACCGCTGACCATGGGGTAGAAGATGGTTTCCTGGAGCTCGGCCGGGATGCCCGGGCCGTTGTCGATGATCTCCACCTTGGTCACCAGGCGATGGCGGGTATGGCCGATGGTGAACTGGCGCAGGGTGCGCGAGCGCAGGGTGATGCGGCCGAGGCGCAGTTCGTTCTGCCCGGAGATGGCCTGCATGGCGTTGCGCACTATGTTGAGCACCGCCTGGATCATCTGCTCCTTGTCGATGAACAGGTCCGGGATGCTCGGGTCGTAGTCGCGCACCAGATTGATGCCGCCCTGGCTTTCCGCCTCCACCAGGCTGCAGACGCGCTCCAGCACTTCGTGGATGTTGGTCATCGCCAGCGACGGCAGCTTGTTCGAGCCGAGCATGCGGTCCACCAGGTTCCGCAGACGGTCGGCCTCTTCGATGATGACGTTGGTGTAGTCCTTCAGGTGCTCTTCCGGCAGCTCGCGGGAGAGCAGTTGGGCGGCGCCACGGATGCCGCCCAGGGGGTTCTTGATCTCGTGGGCCAGGCCGCGCACCAGCAGCTTGGTGGTCTCCTGCTTGGACAGCTGCGCCTCTTCCTTGGTGATCCGCAGCAGGCGATCGCGCGGATGCACTTCCAGCAGCAGCAGGGTCTCGCCGCGGTTGAGGATGGGCGTCACCGCGTAGTCCACGGTCAGGGTCTGGCCGGAGAGCGAGGTCAGCATGGCCTCGCGCTTGGTGAAGGGGTGCGCCTGTTCCACCGCCTGGCGCAGGGAGGCCAGCGCCTCGGGCGATTCGGTGAACAGCTCGCTGATGAACTGGCCATGGCTGCGCTGGCCGCTGACGGCCAGGAGCATTTCCGCCGCCGGGTTCATGTACTCGAGGCGCAGGTCGGCGTTGAGCAGGATCACCGCAGTGGTCAGGTTGTCTAGCAGCAGTCGGTGCAGGGCGTCGTTTATGGTCATGGCTTCGGCGCTCGTGGCGATGACAGGAAAATGCAAGAAGCAAACCAAAGCCCTGAAAAGACGCGGGAAAACAGGGTTTCTGCTGGCGCGAGGCGCTTTTCAGAGCAGATCGTCCGGCACGGAACGAACCAAAATGGGGAGAGTATAGAAAGCGGTGCAGGCATATGCACCGCAATGGTGCGTGCCGGGTTCGCTTTTGCAGGATGGGTGGAGCGCAGCGATACCCCTGCGGATGTCGATGGACATCGCGGAGCCCGGCGGAGCGCCGTCCGCCCCTTCCTGCGCTGCTCGGCTCCTGCGGCCGGGCTGGATATCAGATGAAAGGGAGGAGGGGGATATCGTCCTCCTCCTTCGGCTTGTCCTTCAGCGGGCATTCCGGGCGCACGCCATAGTCGTCCTTCTTGCAGGGACGGGCCTGGCGTTTCTGCGAAAGGGATATGCGCATGATGTGCACGGGCTGACTGGGGGTGCGCTCCACCACGCGGCCTTGCTCGTCGATGACTTCCACCGCCAACTGGTGGGTGCCGCGGTCCAGGTTCTGCAGCGGGAACACCGGGCTGCGGCCTGGCTCGCCCACGGGCTGGCCGTCCAGCAGCAGGCGATAGCTGTGGTTGGCGCGCAGGCCCGGCTCGCTCGTGGCGCTGACGATCAGGTTGCCTTCGCCGTCGCGGATGGTGGCGTCGGGCTCGGGCACCAGGATGCGCAGCATCTGGTAGCCCTCCTCGCGGGGGATCGGCTCGGCATAGAGCGGCGGCGGCTGGATCGGCGCCGGCTTGTCCATCCCGTTGGGCGGTGTCAGTTCGAGGCGCTTGGCATTCCCGGGCTTGGGACGGTCGGTGAAGACGCGGTTGCCCTCGTCGTCGATGTAGGTATAGACCTCGGCCAGCACGGGCTGGCCCAGGAAGAGCAGGGCGAGGAGCAGGAATCGGGTCATCGGTCAGTTGCTGGGGCGAGGTGTTGGAGCGGGTGGCGGCGGGCGCAGCGCCGGGCTGCTGGTGTTGACCCGCTGGACGGTGAAGCTGACGGGGGCACTGCTTTGCACCACTTTGGTGCCTGCGAGCACATCCACCGCGAGGCTGTGCTCGCCGCGGTCGACATTCACCACCTGCAGGCGCGGCACGTTGGCGGCCTGGCCGTAGGGCTGCCCGTCGAGGCGCAGGCGCAGGCTGTGGCCGGGGCGCAGGCGCGGCTCCAGGCGCACGCCGACGCTGAAGGTGCCGTTGTTGGCGCGCAGTGCCTCGTCATCGGGTAGGTCGGTCAACTCCAGTACCTGGTAGGAGCCGTCCTGCTCGTCCCGGGCAGGCTGCTCCAGCGGTTTCGCAGGCGGCTGTGCCTGGACCGCGTTGGTCGGCGGCAGCACCACCTGTTCGCTGGCGGTGCCGTCCGGTGGCTGGTTGGTGAACACCGTATTGCCGTTGGCGTCGGTGTACTTGTAGATCTGTGCGGTGGCTGGCAGGGCCAGTGCCAGCAGCAGGCCGGCGAGCAGGGGACGCATGGCGCGAGCTCCGTTCATGCAGTGTCGCTAAGCCTTGCACTGGCGGGATTGGCTGGCAAGGGCGGGATGATCCGGGTGTGCGGCTGAGCAACAATGGCGCCGCTTGTGGGAGATTCCATTTCAATCGGGGCGTAGGGTGGAAATCCCTTCAGGGATTTCCACCATCGGCGTCTTGCACGGCCCCGCTGGTGGATAGAAAAGCGCTATCCACCCTACAGGAATGATCGAATCGACATGGACAAGGCGTCCCGATCATGCCGCAACCTCTGTAGGCGATTGCCGCCGATTGGAGGCTCGGGCCGCCGGCTTTTGTATGATGCTGCGGTCCGACTTGTTTTCAGGGAATGTCCCTCTCGTGCCGATGCTGTCCTTGCCTACCCTTCGTTTCATTGTCCCGCTGCTGCTCTGCCTGCTCCTCGGCCTGTTCTGCGCCCCGCAGAGCCGGGCGGCGCTGCCCAATCCGCTGGCGGGGAGTTCCTCGGGCGGTGAGCAGATCAGCAGCGCCCAGCTCGAGCAGTCGCTCAACCAGGTGATCCAGACCCTGGAGAACGACCAGCAGCGCGCCGATCTGCTGAAGAAACTGAAGCAGATGCGCGACGTTACCCAGAAGGGCAAGGAGGAGGACGGCAGCGTGCTGGCGCTGATCGGCGATACCCTCGGCGGGCTGGAGAAGCGTTTCCAGGGCGAAAACAGTCCGCTGCGACTCTGGGGCCGGCAGTTCCAGTTGGCCCACGCCGAACTGGAGGAGCGCATGCCGTCCTGGCGCGAGCTGCCGGTGATCGTCTTCGACTTCTCCGTGGTCATCCTGCTCTGGGCCTGTCTGGCTTCGGCGCTGCTCTGGCTGGGGCGGCGCATGCGCGAGCGCTTCGGCCTGTCGGCGGAATTGCCGCACAACCCCAAGACCGGCGACCTGGTGCTGTTCGCCCTGCGCAAGCTGGGGCCCTGGCTGATCGCTTTCCTGATCACCCTCTACCTCTCGGTGGTGCTGCCCAGCTCCCTGAGCAAGACCCTGGCGATGGTGATGGCCTACGTGCTGGTATCCGGCACGCTGTTCTCCGCGCTCTGCGTGATCTGCCTGTCGCTACTCGGCGGGCCGCACCGCCAGCGGGCACTGGATATCCTGCGGCGCCAGGCCTTCCGTCCGCTCTGGCTGATCGGCAGCCTGGCCGCCCTGGGCGAGACGGCCCATGACCCGAGGCTGATCGCCGGCCTGGGCGAACACACGGCGATCTGCCTGAGCACCCTGGCCAACGGCAGCGCGGCCCTGTTCACGGCGCTGTTCGTATTGCGCTTCCGCCGCCCCATCGCCCACCTGATCCGCAACCAGCCGCTGGAGCTGCGCCTCAAGCGCCGCAGCCTGCACGACCTGGTACAGCTGGTCGGCACCCTGTGGTTCGTGCCGGTGCTGCTGCTGGTGGGCACCTCCCTGTTCGCCACCTTCGTCTCCGCCGGCGACAGCAACTCGGCCCTGCGCCGCGCCCTGCTTTCGGCGGTGCTGGCGGTGGTGGCGATGACCGTGATCGGCCTGATCCGCCGCCGCTCCGGCCGCATCGGCGAGGGGCCACGGCGCAGCGCACCCTATGTCGAGCAACTGCAGAGCTTCGGCTTCACCCTGGTGCACCTGTTCGTGATGCTGTTCTTCGTCGAAGTGGGTTTGCGGGTCTGGGGCATGTCGCTGATCCGTTATGCCGAGGGCGATGGCGAGCAGATCAGCATCAAGGTGGTGAGCTTCGGCACCACCCTGCTGGCGGCCTGGCTGGTATGGATCCTTACCGATACGGCGGTGCAGCACAGCCTGGGCGTCAGCGGCCGCAATCGCGGCAACACCCGCGCCCTGACCATGCTGCCGCTGATCCGCAACGTGCTCTTCGTCACCATCGCGGTGATCGCCCTGATCGTCGCCCTGGCCAATATGGGCATGAACGTCACGCCGCTGCTGGCGGGTGCCGGCGTGATCGGCCTGGCCATCGGCTTCGGCGCGCAATCCCTGGTGGCGGATCTGATCACCGGGCTGTTCATCATCATCGAGGACTCGCTGTCGATCGACGACTACGTGGACGTCGGCGGCCACCTGGGCACGGTGGAGGGCCTGACCATCCGCACCGTGCGCCTGCGCGACCTGGACGGCGTGGTGCACACCATCCCCTTCAGCGAGATCAAGAGCATCAAGAACTACTCGCGGCAGTTCGGCTACGCCATGTTCCGCTGGCCGGTGCCGGCCAGCATGCCCATCGACGACGCCCTGGCGCTGGTGCAGGCAGTAGCCAAGGAGCTGCGCAGCGATCCCGCCGTCTACCGCAGCCTGTGGTCGCCGCTGGAAATGCAGGGCGTGGAGAGCTTCGACAATGGCCAGGCGATCCTGCGCTTCCGCTTCAAGACCGCGCCGATCAAGCAGTGGGAAGTGCAGCGTGCGTTCAACCTGCGCCTGCGCCGCCGCCTCGACCAGGCCGGCCTGGAACTGGCGATGCCGCGCCTGAACGTGCAACTGAGCCGGGCGCGCACTTCCAGGTCCGAACCGCCGGAGGAACAGGGCGTACCGACGGATGGGGGGATCTGACCGAGGGTTGCATTCCCTTGTAGGGGCGAATTCATTCGCCAAGCGGACTGCAGGTCTGCCCCCGGAGGCCGCAGGGGGCTGCTGCGCAACCCTTGGCGAATGAATTCGCCCCTACAGAAGATGCCATGTCCTCCGTTTCGACAATAAAAAAGGCCTCCCGAGGGAGGCCTTAATATTGACGCTATTTATAGGTATTCGTGGATCAGACGCTGTAGTACAGGTCGTATTCCAGCGGGTGCACGAAGGTGCGCACCTTGATTTCTTCTTCGCTCTTCAGCTCGATGTAGGCATCGATGAAGTCGTCGCTGAACACGCCGCCCTTGGTCAGGAACGCGCGGCCCTTGTCCAGCTCTTCCAACGCCTCTTTCAGGCTGCCGCAAACCTGCGGGATTTCCTTGGCCTCTTCCGGCGGCAGGTCATACAGGTTCTTGTCGGCGGCATCGCCAGGATGGATCTTGTTCTGGATACCATCCAGGCCGGCCATCAGCAGGGCGGCGAAGCACAGGTAGGGGTTGGCAGCCGGGTCCGGGAAGCGCGCTTCGATACGGCGGGCTTTCGGGCTGTTCACGTACGGGATACGGATCGAGGCGGAACGGTTGCGGGCGGAGTAGGCCAGCATTACCGGGGCTTCGAAGCCGGGAACCAGACGCTTGTAGGAGTTGGTGGCCGGGTTGGTGAAGCCGTTCAGGGCCTTGCCGTGCTTGATGATGCCGCCGATGAAGTACAGGGCGGTATCGGACAGGCCGGCATAGCCTTCGCCAGCGAAGGTGTTCTTGCCATCCTTGGAGATGGACATGTGAACGTGCATGCCCGAGCCGTTGTCGCCGTACAGGGGCTTCGGCATGAAGGTCACGGTCTTGCCGTAGGCGTCGGCAACGTTGTGCACGCAGTACTTCAGGGTCTGGACTTCGTCAGCCTTGGCGACCAGGGTGTTGAACTTCACACCGATCTCGTTCTGGCCGGCGGTAGCCACTTCGTGGTGGTGAACTTCGACCACCAGGCCCATTTCTTCCAGGGCGTTGCACATGGCGGTACGGATTTCGTGGTCGTGGTCGACCGGCGGTACCGGGAAGTAGCCGCCCTTCACGCCCGGACGGTGGCCCTTGTTGCCGCCTTCGATGTCGGCGTCGGTGTTCCAGGAAGCCTGTTCGGAGAAGATCTTGAACATGGAGCCGGAGATGTCGGACTTGAACTTCACTTCGTCGAAGATGAAGAACTCGGGCTCCGGACCGACGAATACGGTGTCACCGATACCGGTGGACTTCAGGTATTCCTCGGCGCGCTTGGCGATGGCGCGCGGGTCGCGGTCGTAGCCTTGCATGGTGCTCGGCTCGATGATGTCGCAGACCAGGATCAGGGTCGGCTCTTCGGTGAAGGGGTCCAGGACGGCGGTGCTGTCGTCCGGCAGCAGGATCATGTCGGAGGCTTCGATGCCTTTCCAGCCTTCGATGGAGGAGCCGTCGA
Source organism: Pseudomonas sp. GCM10022186 (assembly GCF_042656385.1). Taxonomy (NCBI): domain Bacteria; kingdom Pseudomonadati; phylum Pseudomonadota; class Gammaproteobacteria; order Pseudomonadales; family Pseudomonadaceae; genus Pseudomonas; species Pseudomonas sp. GCM10022186. The sequence goes on along the minus strand of NZ_JBHSOU010000002.1, from coordinate 109,579 downwards.
ACATCTTGCCGTGTTCGAAGAAATCGTCATCGGCGTCACGGGCCGGCATGGTCACGTGCTGCTGCTTGCCTTTGGTATCGGTGAAGCGCAGATCAATCCACTTCACGTCGTGTTCTTTAATCATTTGAAGCGACTTCGACATGTTGTCCTCCAGGTGGACGGGGGCAGGGAACCTTGCCTCCCAAAAATTCGGGGTGACGCCGGGGCGGGATAGTCTGCCAGGGCGACCTGCCTCACAAGGGAGCAAATTGCGTGCCAGTGCCCCGGAATGGGCAGAGGGCCCAAAACTCGCGCCTGGCGGGGCCTTGGCTCCAATTGTGAGCAGTTTTGCGCACCGTTTTCGTGCTGGTTGCGCCGTGCACGCCCTGTTTTGGTGCGCACTAGGCTTTGCCGAATGATTTTGGTCAAAGCTTGAACAATTTCCGCTATAATCCGCGCCCCTCTTTTTCGGCCGCCGTCGCAAGCGCTGTTTTCATGAAACTCATCGTCAAAGTCTTCCCGGAAATCACCATCAAGAGCCGGCCGGTGCGCAAGCATTTCATCCGCCAGCTCTCGAAGAACATCCGCGCGGTCCTCAAGGACCTGGATCCGGAGCTCGAGGTGACCGGCGTCTGGGACAACCTCGAAGTCGAGACCCGGCAGACCGAGCCGAAGCTGCTGCGCGAGATGATCGAGCGCCTGACCTGCACGCCCGGCATCGCCCACTTCCTCGAAGTGCACGAGTACCCCCTGGGCGATTTCGACGATGTGCTGGAAAAGTGCAAGCTGCACTACGCCGACCGGATCCCCGGCAAGATCTTCGCCGTGCGCTGCAAGCGCGCCGGCAAGCACAGCTTCACCTCCATGGAGCTGGAGCGCCATGTCGGCAGCCGCCTGCGCCAGGAGTGCAACGCCGCCGGCATCTCCCTGGACAAGCCGGAAGTCCTGGTGCGCATGGAAGTGCGCGACCAGCGCCTGTTCGTCATCCACCACCAGCATGACGGCATCGGCGGCTACCCGCTGGGTTCCCTGGAACAGACCCTGGTGCTGATGTCCGGCGGCTTCGACTCCACGGTCGCCGCCTACCAGATGATGCGCCGCGGCCTGATGACCCATTTCTGCTTCTTCAACCTCGGCGGCCGTGCACACGAACTGGGCGTGATGGAAGTGGCCCACTACCTGTGGGAGAAGTTCGGCCGTTCCCAGCGTGTGCTGTTCATCAGCGTGCCCTTCGAGGAAGTGGTCGGCGAGATCCTCAGCAAGGTGGACAACAGCCAGATGGGCGTGGTGCTCAAGCGCATGATGCTGCGCGCCTCCACCCGCATGGCGCGCAGGCTGACCCTGGACGCCCTGGTGACCGGCGAGGCCATCTCCCAGGTGTCCAGCCAGACCCTGCCCAACCTCTCGGTGATCGACTCGGCCACCGACATGCTGGTGCTGCGCCCGCTGATCGCCAGCCACAAGCAGGACATCATCGACACCGCGATGAAGATCGGCACCGCCGAGTTCGCCAAGCACATGCCCGAATACTGCGGCGTGATCTCGGTGAACCCGACCACCCGCGCCAAGATCGGCCGCATCGAACACGAGGAAGAGCAGTTCGACATGGCCATCCTCGAGCGCGCCCTGGAACGCGCGCGCCTGGTGCCCATCGACCGGGTGATCGACGAACTGGGCCAGGACCTGGCCGTGGAAGAAGTGCGCGAAGCCCTGCCGGGGCAGATCGTCCTCGACATCCGCCACCCGGATGCCCGGGAAGATGAACCCCTGGAGCTGCCCGGCATCGAAGTCCAGGCCCTGCCTTTCTATGCGGTCAACAACCGCTTCAAGGAACTGGACGCCAACCGCCAGTACCTCCTGTATTGCGACAAGGGCGTGATGAGCCGCCTGCATGCCCACCATCTGCTCAGCGAGGGGCATGCCAACGTCAGGGTTTACAGGCCCGCAAGCTTGAAGCCGGAAGCGGGAAGCTTGAAGTGAAAAGAGCCTGCCCGATCAACCGTAACGTCATCTGGCTCAGCCATCCTCCCGACCGGACGGCCGTTACTTCCAGCTTTCAGCTTCAAGCCTCCAGCTTTCATCTAGGACAACAACACTGTGATTGAGAACCTCCGCAACATCGCCATCATCGCCCACGTCGACCATGGCAAGACCACCCTGGTGGACAAGCTCCTGAAGCTGTCCGGCACCCTCGACCGCAAAGAAGCGGAATCCGAGCGCGTGATGGACTCCAACGACCAGGAAAAAGAGCGCGGCATCACCATCCTGGCGAAGAACACCGCCATCAAGTGGAACGGCTACAACATCAACATCGTCGACACCCCCGGCCACGCCGACTTCGGTGGCGAGGTTGAGCGCGTGATGTCCATGGTGGACTCCGTGCTGCTGGTGGTCGACGCCCAGGACGGCCCCATGCCGCAGACCCGCTTCGTGACCCAGAAGGCCTTCAAGGCCGGTCTGCGTCCGATCGTGGTGGTGAACAAGATCGACCGTCCGGGCGCCCGTCCTGACTGGGTCATCGACCAGATCTTCGACCTGTTCGACAACCTCGGCGCCACCGACGAGCAGCTGGACTTCCCGATCGTCTACGCCAGCGCCCTGAACGGCATCGCCGGTCTGGACCACGAGGCGATGGACGACAACATGGACGCCCTGTTCCAGGCCATCATCGACCACGTGCCGGCCCCGGTGGTGGACACCGAAGGCCCCTTCCAGATGCAGATCTCCCAGCTGGACTACAACAGCTTCCTCGGCGTGATCGGCATCGGCCGTATCGCTCGCGGCCGCATCAAGTCCAACACCCAGGTGGTCTCCATCGACGCCGACGGCAACAAGCGCAACGGCCGCATCCTGAAGATCATGGGTCATCATGGCCTGCAGCGCGTGGAAGTGCCGGAAGCCGAAGCGGGCGACATCGTCTGCGTCAGCGGCATGGAAGAACTGTTCATCTCCGACACCCTGTGCGACGTCCAGAACGTCGAGGCCCTGCCGCCGCTGACCGTCGACCAGCCCACCGTGAGCATGACCTTCCAGGTCAACGACTCGCCCTTCGCCGGCCGTGAAGGCAAGTTCGTCACCAGCCGCAACATCAAGGACCGCCTGGAGAAGGAACTGCTGCACAACGTGGCCCTGCGCGTCGAGCCGGGCGATTCGGCCGAGAAATTCAAGGTTTCCGGCCGCGGCGAACTGCACCTGTCCGTACTGATCGAAACCATGCGCCGCGAAGGCTTCGAGCTGGCCGTGGGCCGCCCGGAAGTGGTGATCATCGAGAAGGACGGCGTCAAGCAGGAGCCCTACGAGAACGTCACCATCGACATCGAGGAACAACACCAGGGTCCGGTGATGGAGCAGATGGGTCTGCGCAAGGGCGACATGACCAACATGATCCCCGACGGCAAGGGCCGTATCCGCCTGGAATACGTGATCCCGGCCCGTGGCCTGATCGGCTTCCGCAACGCCTTCCTGACCATGACCTCGGGCACCGGCATCCTGACCTCCACCTTCGACCACTACGGTCCGGTGAAGGCCGGCGACGTCGCCCACCGCCAGAACGGCGTGCTGGTCTCCATGGCCACCGGCACCGCGCTGACCTACTCCCTGGAAACCCTGCAGGACCGCGGCAAGCTGTTCCTGTCCCCCGGCGACGAAGTCTACGAAGGCCAGCTGGCCGGCATCCACAGCCGCGACAACGACCTGGTGATCAACCCCACCAAGGCCAAGAAGCTCGACAACATGCGCGCTTCCGGCAAGGACGAGACCATCCAGCTGACCCCGGCGCTGAAATTCACCCTGGAACAGGCCCTGGAATTCATCGATGAAGACGAGCTGGTGGAAGTGACTCCGAAGTCCATCCGCCTGCGCAAGAAGCTGCTGAACGAGAACGACCGCAAGCGCTACGAGCGTAGCAAGGTGTAACTCGGCACCGTAGTGAAAAAGGCCCCGCCGGAGCGATCCGGCGGGGCTTTTTCTTTCTTGGTCCGCCGTCCGTAGGGTGCGCTGTGCGCACCAGCCCTTGCTCGCGGCTCACTCGGCGTCAGGCGTGGGCATTCGACCTGCTGCGTAGGGTGGACAGCGTTCTTCTGTCCACCACCGCGGGGATCCACTTCGTAGATGTCCGCCCTGTGCCAGGTGCCTTTCCGTAGGGCGGGCTTCAACTCACCAGAAACCCTTCATACACCCAATCAGGACATTTCCATCTGACTGTTCAGAGCGCACCGGCATACCGCGCCCCGCTCAGTTGCTTTCATTGGCGCCTGCTTTCACATCAGGCCCAACGCAATGGAATTGCCCAGCGCGCGTTCATTGAAACGCCATCTCCTTCTCCTGCTCATCTTCACCCCAGGCATCGCGCAATGGGCTGGCGCCGACGTCTTGCCGGGCGACCGCGAGCTGATCCGCGAGCGCCAGGAACGCATCCTCGACGAACAACGCCGGCGTCTCGATGAGCTGCAGCAACTGCCCGGGGAAACCGTGCCGACCGAGCCGCCGGCGCCCGCCGACGAAGCCCGGTGCTTCCTCATACGCACCATCCGCCTGCAAGGCGCCGACCACATTCCCGCCCCGCGCCAGCGTGAACTATTGGCCCCCTTCGAGGGGCGTTGCCTGGGTAGCGCCGGCCTCAACGAGCTGCTCAAGGCCATCACCGGGTTCTATATCGACAAGGGCTACGTCACCTCGCGCGCCTACCTGCCGCAACAGGACCTGGCAGACGGCGAACTCGAAGTGATAGTGATCGAGGGGCGCCTGGAGGGGCTCGACAGCTCCTCCGTGGCCAGCGACCGCGAACTGGCCATGACCTTCCCCGGCCGTGTCGGCGATGTGCTCGACCTTCGCGAACTGGAACAACTGGTCGACCAACTGAATCGCCTGCCCTCGCGCCCGGCCCAACTGGAGCTGGTGCCCGGAGAACAGCCCGGCGGCAGCCGCGTTCGGCTCCAGGGCGAGGCCGCCAAGCCCTGGCGCGTCGGCCTCAGCCGCGACAACGACGGCCAGCGCAGCACCGGCGAACAGCAATGGGGGATCAGCTTCGACTGGGACAGCCCCCTGGGCCTCGCCGACCAGCTCAACCTGCGCGGCGGCGGCGATGCGGTCAGCGATCGCTGGCGCCATTCGGCGAACCAGGGCTTCTCCTACAGCCTTCCCTATGGCTGGTGGAGCCTCGGCTACAGCTACAGCCAGAGCTACTACCGCACCCGCACCGACAGCGCCGGTTTCGCCTTCGCCCTCGATGGCGAGAGCAAGAACCACCAACTGCGCGCCGAACGCGTGCTGCACCGCGACAGCGTCGGCAAGACCGCCGCCAGTTTCGGCCTGGCCCACCTGCGCACCCGCAACTACGTCGAGGACAGCCTGATCGAGGCCTCCAGCCAGCGCCTGACCGAAGTCCAGTTCGGCTTCAACCACGGCCGCCGCATGGGTTCGGCATTCGTCAACCTGGACCTCGGCTGGCAGCGCGGCATCGGGGCCCTGGACGCCCAGGGCGCCGGGCACCCCCGGGGCAGCGAACCAGTGGCGCGCTACAGCAAGTACAGCCTCACCCTCAGCTACCTGCAGCCCTTCCAGCTCTGGGGCGAGAACCTCAGCTTCGACAGCCTCGCCCATGGCCAGCGCAGCGAAGACCCACTGTTCAGCCCGCAGCGCATCAGCCTGGGTGGCCTCAGCTCGGTGCGGGGTTTCAAGGACCAGTCCCTGGCCGGCGACAGCGGCGGCTACTGGCGCAACCAGCTGCGCTGGCGCCGTGCGGTTACCTGGGAGCCGCTGCGGCCCTGGCTGCAGGAGTACGGCGCGGCGCTGGCCTACGACCTCGGCGTGATCCACGGCAATGCCCATAACCCCGGCCAGAGTGGCTGCCTGAGCAGCCACGCGCTGGAACTCAGCGCCCGCGGCCAGCACCTCGCCGCCGCGCTCACCTTCGCCCATTCGCTGGAGCGTCCGGACGCCATCGAGCGCAGCGAGCGCCCCGTCTACTTCCGCTTCGACCTCTTCTTCTGAGTCGGCCAGGACAGGAGTCCCGCAGCATGGATACCCGCAGTCCCTTCTTCCAGAACCTCGCCCTGGTCCTGGCCGGCATCCTCTTCCTCGACCCGATCGTCGCCACCGCCGCGCAGCTGGCGGTGGACCAGGCGGCCGGCGGCAATACCCAGCTGGGCCAGGCCGGCAACGGCGTGCCGGTGGTCAACATCGCCACCCCCGACGGCAGCGGGCTGTCCCACAACAGATTCAGCGAGTACCACGTCGGTTCAGAGGGCCTGATCCTCAACAACGCCACCGACAGGACCCAGGCCACCCAGCTGGGTGGCCTGATCCTCGGCAACCCCAACCTCCAGGGCCGTGCCGCCGGCACCATCCTCAACGAAGTCACCGGCGGCAACCGCAGCCTGCTCGGCGGCTACACCGAAGTGGCCGGGCAGTCGGCGCGGGTCATCGTCGCCAACCCCCATGGCCTCACCTGCAACGGCTGCGGCTTCCTCAACACCCCGCGCGCCACCCTGACCACCGGCACACCGGTGCTGGAGGGCGGGCGCCTCGACCGTTTCCAGGTGGACGGCGGCGACATCGCCCTCGAAGGTGCCGGCCTCAACGCCGGCAATGTCGACCAGTTCGAGCTGATCACCCGCAGTGCCCGGCTCAATGCCGAATTGCACGCCCGCCACCTGACCGTCGTCGCCGGGCGCAACGACGTGCAGGCCGACAGCCTGGCCGCCACGCCGCGCGCCGCCGATGGCAGCCCCGCGCCGGCCCTGGCCCTCGACAGCTCCGCCCTGGGTGGCATGTACGCCGGGGCCATCCGCCTGCTGGGCACCGAAGCCGGGGTCGGCGTGCGGCTGGCCGGCAACCTGGCCGCCAGCGCCGGCGATATCCGCATCGACGCCAACGGCCAGGTGACCCTGGCGCAGACGGCGGCGGCCGGCGACCTGCGGGTCAAGGCGCAGGGCGCCGAGCTGACCGGCCCGGCCTACGCCGGCGGCAGCGCCACGGTGGAGACCCAGGGCGACCTGGCCCTTCGCCAGAGCCTGGCGGCGAAGGACGCCGTGCGCCTGCACAGCGGCGGACGCACCCTCAACCAGGGGGTGGTCGAGGCCGGGGTCAACCCGGACAACAGCCGCAATGGCGGCGGCGACGTGCAGGTACAGGCGCGGGCGCTGCGCAACGCCGGTACCCTGGCGGCTAATCGCACCCTGACGGTCAGCGCCCGCCAGACCCTGGACAACCAGGGCGGCACCCTCAGCGCCCAGGGCAGTGCCCAGGTCACCGCCGGCAAGCTGGACAACCGCCAGGGCCGGGTGCTGGCCCAGGGCGATCTCGCGGTGACAGCCGATCAGCTGCAGAACAGCCAGGGCGGATTGATCACCAGCAGAGGACCGCTCGACGTCGGCGTGGGGCAGCTGGACAACCGTGGCGGCGAAGTTTCCAGCCAGTCGAATGCCCGCCTGCGCACCGACAGCCTGGACAACCGTGGTGGCAAGGTCATTGCCGAACAGATCCTCGATCTCGCCGCCAGCGAGGCCGTGAACAACCAGGCTGGCGCCCTCGGCGCCAACCAGCGGCTGCAGCTCAAGGCGGGCTCCCTGGACAACAGCCGGCAAGGCCGGGTTGGCAGCCAGGGCAGTCTCGATATCCAGGTAGCGGACACGCTGGATAACAGCCTGGCGGGTCATATCGGCGCCAATGGCCATACCCGGGTAGCTGCCCGAAAACTGGACAACAGTCAGGGCGGTCAACTGACCAGCAGCGCCGGTCTGGACCTACAGGCCGGTCAGGTGGATAACCGCGGCCAGGGCCGCATCGCCAGCAACGGTCCGTTGGCCGCCAGCATCACCGGCCTCGACCAGCGGGACGGCGGCCAGCTCAACAGCAACAGCGACCTCAGCCTCGACCTCAACGGCGGCCACCTGGATAACAGCGGTGGCCTGCTCAACGCTCCCGGTCGACTGCTGCTGAAGAACCTCGGCGAGGTCCGCAACCAGGGTGGCGAAATCTCCAGCCAACAGGCTTTCACCCTGGCCGCCCGCAGCCTCGACAACGCCAGCGGCAAGCTGCTCAGCGCCCAGGCCCTGACCCTGCGGCTGGAAAGCGCCCTGAACAACCTCAAGGGGCGGATCGCTGGCGCCGGCGTGGAGGTGCGCGGCGCCTCCCTGGACAACCGCGGCGGCCTGCTCACCAGCAGCGGCAACCTGCTGCTGCTGGTCGCCGGCCGGGTCGACAACCGTTCCGGGGAACTGTCCTCGGCAGGTGCCGCCAGGCTCGAAGCCGCCGGCCTGGATAACCGGGATGGCGACCTGCTCGGCGACGGTGGCCTGTCCATCGTCCTGGAAGGCGCGCTGGACAACCGTAACGGCACCCTGGTTTCCGGCCGCGACCTCAGCCTGCAGGCCGCCAGCCTGGACAACAGTCAGGGAGGCACGCTGGTGACGGACGGCAGCCTGGGCATCCTGCTCAGCGGTCTGCTGGACAACCAGGGCAAGGGCAGCCTGCTCGCTATGGGGGGCATGGATATCCAGGCCGGCCGCCTGGACAACCGCGCTGGCCTGGTCAGCGGCCAGGGCCGGATTGGCATCCTCGCCGGGCAGTCGGATAACCGTGGCGGCAACCTGGCCGCCAATGGCCCGCTGGCACTCAGGATCGACCTGCTGGACAACCGCGAGCAGGGCCAGATCAGCAGCAAGGCCAGCCTGGATTACCAGGGGCAGCGCCTGGACAACCAGGGCGGCCGCATCACTGCCGCCGGCCCCGTGCAGCTCAATGCCCGGGAGGTGCAGAACGGCCAGGGCCGCATCGCCAGCCAGGCCGACCTCAAGGCCAGCCTTGGCACATTGGAACAGGCGGGCGGCGAGCTGGTTGCCCAGGGCCGCCTCGCCCTCGACGCCGCCACCCTCGACAACCGCCAGGGTGGTCTGGTGGGCAGTACAGGGGCCTTGACGCTCGCAGTCGACCAGATCGACAACCGCGGCGGCGAGATATCCAGCCAATCCGGGGTGACCCTCTCGGGCCAGCACCTGGACAACAGCGGCGGCAAGCTGTTGGCCGGTACCGACCTCGTCCTTGCCGTGGACCGTGTAATCAACCAGGCCAAGGGCCTTGTCTTCGGCCGTGCGTCTGCCGCGCTCAGTGGCAGCAGCCTGGACAATAGCGATGGCACCCTGGCCAGCGCCAAGGCGCTGGTGCTTGCCCTGGCCCCCAGTGGCCGCGAGCCGGGCGGCACCCTGGTCAACCATCAGGGCCTGGTCAGCAGCGAGGGCACCCTGGCGCTCAGCGTCAGTCGCCTGGACAACCGGGCCGGCACTATCTCCAGCGCCGGCGACCTGAACCTGACCAGCGCTGGTCCGCTGGACAATCGTGCCGGCGCTATCCTCACCGATGCGGCCCTGCAGCTCGCCAGCGGCCAGCTCGACAACAGTCACCATGGCCGGATCAGCGCCAGGGGCGACAGCCGGGTCCGCGCCGGTGACCTGGACAACAATCAGGGCGGCATCCTGACCAGCGGCGCCCAGCTGAACCTCCAGGCCGCGCAGGTGAACAACAGTGGCAAGGGGCGCATCGCCAGCAATGGCCCGCTGAACGCCAATATCGCCAGCCTCGACCAGCGGGATGGCGGCGAACTCTTCAGCAAGGCCGACCTCAGCCTCGATCTCAACCAGGGCGAACTGGACAACCGCGACGGTGGCCTGATCAACGCCCAGGGTTGGCTGCTGTTGAATAACGTCGGCCTGCTGCGTAACCAGGGCGGGGAAATTTCCAGCCAGCGGGGCCTCAGCCTGGCGGTTCGGGAACTCGACAACAACGGCGGCAGCCTGCTCAGCAACCAGCCGCTGGTGTTGCGCATCGCCCAGGCCCTTAACAACGTCAAAGGCCAGATTTCGGCAGCCGGCCTCCGGCTCGAAGCAGGAAGCCTGGACAACAGCCAGGGCCTGATCAGCAGCACGGGAGACCTTGACCTCGTGGTGGCCGGTCAGGCGGCCAACCAGGGCGGTGAGTTGGTTGCCCTGGAAAAGCTCAACCTCCAGGCCGGCAGCCTGGACAACCGCGCGGGCGGCCTGGTGGGAGCGGTGAAAGGCATCAGGCTCGCGGTTGGCGAGACCGACAACCGCGGCGGCGAGATTTCCAGCCGGGCCGACGCCAGCCTCAGCGGCGGGTACCTGGACAACTCGGGTGGCAAGCTGCTGGCCAACGGCTCGCTGGCGCTGGCGATCGACCGGCTGATCAACCAGGCCAAGGGCCTGGTGTCCGCCAGTGGTGGCCTTCGCCTGGATGGCCGGGAACTGGCCAACGACGGCGGCACCCTGGCCAGCCGGCAGGACCTCCGGCTCGACCTGAGCGAGCGCTTCTCCAACCGCCAGGGCCTGGTGAGCGGCGAAGGCGCCCTGGGCATTGCCGCCGATACCCTGGACAACGCTGGCGGTACGCTGTCCGCCGGCGGCCCGCTGGTTCTGGAAGCCAGGACAGCGATGGACAACCAGGGCGGCCAGGCAGTGACCGACGACGGCCTGCAACTGCACGGCGGCCACCTCGACAACCGCCAGGGGCTGCTTTCCGCACAGGGGGCCATGCAGGTCCGCAGCACGGCCCTCGACAACCGCCGGGGCGGGCAACTGATCGGTGGCGACACCCTCAGCCTCGACACCGGCCTGATCGACAACAGCGACAAGGGCCGGATAGGCAGTGCCAAGGCCCTCGACGTACGCGCCACCAGACTCGACCAGCATGGCGGCGGCCAACTGTTCAGCCAGTCCGACCTCCGCCTCGACCTTCAGGGCGGCGCTCTGGATAACCGTGGCGGCCTGCTCAACAGCCCTGGCCAGTTACTGCTGCAGAACTTCGGCGACGTGCGCAACCAGGATGGCGAAATTTCCAGCCAGCAGGCCTTCACCCTGGCCGCCCGCAATCTGGACAACAGCAGCGGCAAGCTGCTCAGCGCCCAGGCCCTGACCCTGCGTATCGAGCAGGCCCTGGGCAACCTCAAGGGCCTGATCGCCGGCGCCAGTCTCGCCATCCGGGCCGCCCACCTCGATAACAGCGGCGGCACCCTGAGCAGCCGGAGCGACCTCGACCTCGGCGTGGAACAACTGCTCGTCAACGGCTGGCAAGGCCTGGTCAGCGCCGCCCAGGCCCTGCGCCTGACCAGTGGCAGCCTGGACAACCGGGGCGGCAGCCTGCTGGCGGGAGCGGCCCTGGATCTCTCCACCGGCAGCCTGGACAACAGTGGCCAGGGCCTGATCAACAGCCAGGGCTGGCTGACCCTGGCCAGCCGCCAGCAACTGGCCAATGACGGCGGTGAGATCTCCGCCAAGGGCGAGCTGGCCCTGCGCACCGGCCAGTTCGTGCAGCACCAGGGCCGCCTGATCGGCGAATCCGGCGTCACCCTCGACCTGAAGGGTGGCGACCTGGACAACCAGGGGGGCCTGATCCTCGCCGACGGCCCGCTGCGCCTGGAGCACCTGCGCGATCTCGATAACCGGGGTGGGGAAATCAGCAGCCGCGAGAGCTTCGCCCTCGACCTGCGCCACCTCGATAACCGCGGCGGCAAGCTGATCAGCAATGGCCAACTCGGCCTGCAACTGGCAAGCGCCAATAACCAGGGCGGGCTGATTTCCGGCTGGCTGGGCCTCGACCTCAGCGGCCTGAGCCTGGACAACAGCGCCGGCGGCACCCTCTCCAGCCGCAGTGGCGACCTCAACGTCCGTCTCACTGGCGCCCTGCTCAACCGGGGCGAAGGCGCCCTGGTCAGCCTGGGCGGCCTCAGCGTCAAGGCGGCCAGCCTGGACAACAGCGACAAAGGCATTCTTTCCAGCGGTGCCGGGCAGACGCTCGAGCTCACCGACCTGCTGGACAACCGCGAGGGTGGCCTGATCGACAGCGGCGCCGGCCTGAGCCTCAAGGCGGTCGGCCTGAACAACGCTGCCGGCACCCTGCAGGCGCAACAGGACCTGATGCTGGACGCCACCGACCTGGACAACAGCGGCGGCCGCATCGCCGGCAATGGCGCAGTCACCCTGAACCTGCTCGGTGCCCTGACCAACATCCGGGGGACCCTGGCCAGTACCGGCCTGCTGCTCCTGCAGGGGGCGAGCCGGGTCGACAACCGTGGCGGCCAGATCGCCAGCCAGGGCCTGTTGACCCTGCTCACCGGCAGCCTGGACAACCGCGACCAGGGCACCCTCGCCGCCAACGATGCCCTGCGGCTCACCGCCAGCGGTGCGGTGCAGAACAACAATGACGGCCTCATCTACAGCCGCAATGCCGGTCTCGAGCTGATGGCCGCCAGCCTCGACAACACCGGCGGCACCCTGCAGGTCCAGGGCGACCTCGCCCTGGCGGTCGGCGGGGCCCTCGCCAACCTGGGCGGCCGGCTCATCAGCCAGGACGGCAACGTCGAACTCGATGCCGCTACGCTGGACAACCGCGACGGCGTCCTCGCCAGCCTGCGCGGCTGGGTCAAGGCGCGCCTGGGCGACTGGCTCGACAACAGCGCTCGGTCCGGTGCGGGTGGCGTCATCCAGGCGCAGTCCCTGGAGCTTGCCGCCTCCCGTCTGAACAACCGGGGTGGGCACATATCGGCCCTTGGTGGCGACGCTCGGCTCTCCGCGGGGCAGCTCGACAACCGCCAGGGCGGGCTCTTCGCCAAACAACTGCTCCAGGTCAGCGGCACCCAGGTGACCAATGGCGGGCAGATCGCCGCCGGTGCGGTGGACTTCGGCCTGTCCGGCGCCCTCGATAACCGCCACGGGATCATCGAAAGCGACAGCACCCTGGCCCTGGCCGCCGCCTCGCTGGACAACCGTAGTGGACAACTACGCGCCCTGGGCGGCGGCGGCCGCACCCAGCTCAGCCTACAGGGGCTCTTCGACAACCGTGGCGGCGCGCTGGAAAGCGCCAACCACGAACTTGGCGTGAGCGCCGGCAATTTCCTCAACGCCGGCGGCAAGGTGCTCCATGTGGGCCGTGGCGCCTTCGATATCGACACCCTCAGCGCCACCGACGGCGATGGCAGCCTGGTCACCCGTGGCGTGCTGACCATCACCGCCGACAGCTGGACCAACAGCAGCGTGCTACAGGCCGGCAGCCTGATCGTCCAGGTCGGCCAGTTTACCCAGACCGCCGGCGGTAAATTGCTCGCCAGCGACCGGTTCAGCGGCAGCGGCGGCACCTGGACCAACCTGGGGCTGCTCGCCAGCGATGGCGATTTCCGTCTAGACCTCAGCGGCAGCTACAGCGGCAGCGGCCGCATCAGCAGCCTGGGTCGCCTGAGCCTCAACACGGGCCGGCTGGACCTGCCCGGCGAGGGCCGCATCACCGGCGGCGACGTCACCGATATCCAGGTCGGAGGGCTACTCACCAACGCTGGCCGAATCACCTCCGCCAGCGACATGAGGATCAACGCCGGGGCCATCGGCAACTTCGGCACCCTGGGCAGTGCCGGCCAGCTGCGCCTGGTGGCGCCGAACCTGCTCAACGAAAACGGGCTGATCTTCAGCGGCGCGGACATGACCCTGCGCGTGGACAGCTTCATCAACCGCCATACCGACCTGTTCAGCCTGGGAGCGCTGGACATCGCCGCCAACGACGCCGGGGCACGCAGCGCGGTGCTGGAGAACATCTCCTCGACCCTGGAAAGCCAGGGCGACATGCGCCTCTCGGTCAGCCAGCTCACCAACCGCAAGGACCGCTTCGAGGCCAGCCTCGAACTGCATGCCGGCCGCATCACCATCACCGCGACCGACAACTGCAAGGGCAAGCACTGCTGGGCCCTATACAACGTCAAGGAAACCTACCAGGCCAAGGTGATAGAAGACTCCGCCAGCGGCAGCCTGATCGCCGGTGGCCATTTGGTGTTCCAGGGCGACCAATTCAACAACCAGAACAGCCTGGTGTCCGCGGCGGGAGATCTCAGCGTCAGCGCGGAGCGCCTCAGCAACGTCGGCGCGGCGGGTGGCTACGAGCGCTATCGCACCTACGAGATCTACACCCGCAGCGATCCCGAGTACTGGGGCTTCGTCCAGAACCAGGAGCACTACAACCGCTTCAACGACCCGAACTCGGACGACTACGACCCGGGCCGCCTGGCCGCCGACCCCATCCTCATCGGTGTCAAACAGAGCGACCAGAACCTGCCGACCACGGGGGCCGTGGTGGCCCAGGCCATCATCCAGGCCGGTGGCCGGATCGACGTGCAGGCCAGCCAGGAAATCGTCAACGGCAGCCTGCGGCCGGGCGAGCCCGGCGCGCTGGGGGGCAGTCGCGTGCAGAGCACGGCCACCGACGCCAACAGCCTCTCGACGCCGGCACAGCTCAATGCGCAACTGCCACCCGACCTCGCCCAACAGCAGGTCAACCCGCTCAACTTGCCCGGCTTCAGCCTGCCCAGCGGCGAAAATGGCCTGTTCCGATTGAGCGGCCAGGGTGGCAGCGACGCCGAGGCCGGTATTGCCGGCAACGCCCCACAGCAGTGGACCATGGGCGGCGCCAGCGTCGGCCTCGCCCAGCGCGAGCGCCAGCTTCCCGATACCCAGGTGCGTGAGGTGCAGGTCAGCGGCAATGCCCAGACCGGTGGCTCGCAGCTTGGCCTGGGTGACTGGCAACGCGCCGGAGGGGACGGCGCCAGCGCTGGTGCCATCCGCGTCGAGGTCGATGGGGCGTCGGTCGTTACCGTCTTGCCAGGCCGTACCCTGGCCGGTGGCGGCATGACCCCCGGGCAGGTCCAGGCGCCAGACCCCAGCGGTGACGCAGCGTCGCCGGATGGGCAGGCGGTCCAGCAGATCCAGCGGCAGCCCACCTTCCAGGCACCGTCCAGGCCCCATAAGTACCTGATCGAAACCAACCCCGAACTGACCAGCCTCAAGCAGTTCCTCAGCTCCGATTACCTGCTCGGTCGCCTGGGCTACGACCCGGACCAGGCACAGAAACGCCTCGGCGACGGCCTCTACGAGCAGCGCCTGATGCGCGAGGCCATCGCCGCCCGCACCGGCCAGCGCTTCCTCGCCGGGCTGACCAGCGACGAGGCGATGTTCCGCTACCTGATGGACAACGCCCTGGCCAGCCAGCAGGCGTTGAACCTCAGCGTCGGTGTGGGCCTGAGTGCCGCCCAGGTGGCGGCGCTGACCCACGACATCGTCTGGATGGAACATCATGTGGTGAACGGCGAGAAGGTCCTGGTGCCAGTGCTCTACCTGGCCCAGGCCAAGGGGCGCCTGGCACCCAATGGCGCGCTGATCCAGGGCCGGGACGTCAACCTGGTCAGCGGCGGCGATCTCACCAACCAGGGCACCCTGCGCGCCAGCGACAACCTCAGCGCCACCGGCAAGAAC
The DNA here is from genome assembly GCF_042656385.1 of Pseudomonas sp. GCM10022186. Lineage (NCBI taxonomy): Bacteria > Pseudomonadati > Pseudomonadota > Gammaproteobacteria > Pseudomonadales > Pseudomonadaceae > Pseudomonas > Pseudomonas sp. GCM10022186. Next base: position 94,298 of record NZ_JBHSOU010000002.1, on the reverse strand, counting down.
CTCGTCAATAGCGGCCTGATGGAGGCGGGCAATCGCCTCGACCTTCTGGCCACCGACAGCATCCGTAACGCCCAGGGCGGCATCATTGCCGGGCGCGACGTCAGCGCCATCGCCCTCACCGGCGATATCGTCAACGAACGCAGTGTCAGTACCCTCGAGCATGGCGGCGCCAGCCTGCGGCAGACCGACAGCGTGCTCAACGCCAGCGCCCGCATCGAGGCCGCCAACAGCCTCAGCCTCTCGGCCGGTCGCGACCTCGCCAATCTCGGCAGCCACATCAATGCCGGCGGCAACGCCAGCCTCAGCGCCGGCCGCGACCTGGCCATCGCCTCGGTGGCCGAGATCGATCACGCCGAAGGCCGTGGCAAGAAATCGCGCTGGAGCGAAACCAGCATCACACAGCATGGCAGTGAGGTGCAGGTGGGCGGTGATCTCAAGGTCGAGGCCGGGCGGGATCTGGCGGTGATCGCCAGTCGCGTGGGCGCCGGCGGTGACCTCGAACTGGCGGCGGGCCGCGACCTCACCATCGCCTCGGCGGCCGACGAAAGCCACTACGAGTACCACTACAAAGGAAAAGGCAAGAAGGTCGATATCGAGCGCGACAGCGTGCGCCAGCAGGGCAGCGTCATCGAAGCCGGCGGCGACCTCACCGCCCTCGCCGGGCGTGACCTGACCCTCAGCGCCAGCCAGGTCAAGGCCGGCGACGACGCCTACCTCTACGCCGGCCGTGACCTCAGCCTGCTGGCGGCCGAAGACAGCGACTCCAGCCTCTACGACAAGAAGAAAAAGGGCAGCTTCGGCAGCAAGAAGACCCAGCGTGATGAAGTCACCGACATCCGCCACGTTGGCAGCGAGATCACCACCGGCGGCGACCTCACCCTGGCCAGCGAGGGCGACCAGCGCTACCAGAAGGCCAAGCTGGACTCCGGCGCCGACCTGACCCTGGACAGCGGCGGCGAGATCGCCTTCGAAGCGGTGAAGGACCTGCATCAGGAAAGCCACGAGAAGAGCAAGGGCGACCTGGCCTGGACCAGCGCCAAGGGCAAGGGCACCACCGACGAGACGCTGCGCCAGAGCGAACTCCTCGCCCAGGGCGAAATCGCCATCCACGCCGTGGACGGCCTGAAGCTCGACCTCAAGCAGATCGACCAGCAAACCGTTAGCCAGACCATCGACGCCATGGTCCAGGCCGATCCGAACCTCGCCTGGATCAAGGCGCTGGAACAGCGCGGGGACGTCGACTGGCGGCGGGTGAGGGAAGTTCACGACAGCTTCAACTACAGCCATTCGGGGTTGGGGGTGGGGGCGCAGTTGGCGGTGGCCATCCTCGTGACCTACCTGACCTGGGGAGCGGCCAGCGCGGCTGTTGGCACCTCGGCAGGAGCGACGGCGGGGTCAGGCACCGCCATGGCCGCCGCCGGCACCAATGCCGTGGGTGCCAGCGTCGCCGCGGGTTGGGGCAATGTCGCGGCCACCAGCGCCATCACCTCGGTCGCCACCACCGGCGCCACCAGCGTAATCAACAACAAGGGCGACCTGGGCGCGACGCTGAAAGACACCCTCAGCAGCGACAGCCTGAAGAACTATGTGGCGGCAGGCGTAAGCGGTGGGGTTGCCGGTGGAGGCATTGGTCTTGAACTAGCCGTCAATTCCGCCCTGAAAACGGTGGTCAGTGGCGGCAAGTTCAAGGACAACCTGGCCCAGGCGGCAGTCGATCTGGCAGCCAATGCCCTCACGGCGGCTATCTACCAGAAAGTGGGCAACAGCCTGGTTGGCACCGGCCTGCCCACCAAGGTCGCCGTACACGCCATCGTCGGCGGCCTGATTGCCGAGGCTGCCGGAGGTGATTTCAGAACCGGAGCCCTGGCGGCCGGCGCCAACGAAGCCCTGGTGGACACCTTCGGCAAGGACCTCTTCCCCGGTGAGGCCCATGAACGCGTGCTGGCCATGACTTCGCAGTTGATTGGCATCACGGTTGCCGCAGCGGCGGGTGGCGATGAGAAGGCGCAGGAGAAAGCGGGGTGGGTGGCGCAGCAGGCGACGGTCTTCAACTACCTGAAGCATGCAGAAGTTGAGCAGATGCTCAAAGAGCGTGCCGCTTGTACGGACAAGGAGTGCCGTCTTGAGGTCCAAAGTCGCTGGGCTCAACTGGATGAGCAGCGAAATCGCGAACTCGACTCGCTTTGCCTGCGCGATCTGAAAGGGTGCGCTCAGCTTTCCAACGAGCTATTCGCTGATGCTCCCAAGATTCAAGCTCTGGCTGATCAGGTCCGCTCAAGCGGAGATACCGGCGCTGCTACTGCAATCGGTTGGATCATCCCGGAGAGCAATCAGGCAGCGCAAAACATCATCACGAATCACGTAGTTGAGGACCGTGATGGAGAAAGTGCTGGATTCTGGGCAAATGCGGTCCAGCTCCTTGCTGGGATCATTGGTGCGGGGAAACCAAGCCGTAAGGCCCCAGATGGAAGTGGCATTAGTTCTACTACTAAACTGGACTATGAAGCAGCGCCTTATCATGGGAAGGTTGACAATCCAGTTAAGAGTCGGGCTCCTGCTAATGGTCAAGAAGTATTGGACAATTCAATTCAAGTAAAGCTGTCGTCCCCTCGGCGGGTTGGAGTTGATATCAAGACAAATGAGTTTGTTGTATTTGATAAGACATTGGGCTCGACATACCATGGGCATGTCAGATCTTGGAAAGATCTTCATCCAGATATGCAGAAGGCGTTACAGAAAGCCGGTATGGTGGACAGAAAGGGAAACATTAACAGGAGGGGCGATTGATCGTGAAATATTTGCCTGTTAAGGAAATTAGCAGGGCTGATGCGGAAGAAGCACTCGGTTCCGCTGATGTTGAAAAAATTTCTTTTGCACTTGTGTCTATTTCAAGCTGCGAGAATGATTTTGCCTGGGTACAGAATAAGTTGCTAGATTTTCTGGAGCACCCAAATTCAGATATAAGCGGGCTTGCCGCGACTTGCTTAGGGCACCTGGCTAGAAAACACGGTATTGTTGATAAGGGGCATGTTGTGAAAAGGCTGCGAAGTCATCTTGATAATGGCGCAGTAGCTGGGAGAGTTTCTGATGCCTTAGATGATATCGAGACATTTTTGTAAGGTCTGGAAAGGGGGTTGGTTTATTTTTCCTGCTCTTAGGCGAAAAGGGATAGACTGTCATCTGATCAGTTTTATGAGGCTATTGATGAACGGTCAATTACAGTATATCAATGCCCTAAGTGTAGAAGATTGCACTTGGAAGAAGAGCCGAATAAATTCACTACGTATGTGGTTGAACGGATAGCTACTTAAGCAAGTAGGGAAAGGGGACTAGGGAAAGGTGACAGGGAAAGGTGACAGATTTATTTTTCCTACTCTAATTTTCTAGTCGATCCGGCTTGTTGGTGAGAATAAGTTGGTGCAAGGACATCTGGCGCGGTCAGGCGCTAAGTAGTTAGCGCTTCAGGGGGCTGGTCAGGATCGACAGGCTGCTGCGCAACGAACTGAGAAATTAGAGTACAGAAAATAAATCTGTCCCCTTTTTCAGAGAAATTAGAGTACAGAAAATAAATCTGTCCCCTTTTTCATGATAAGTACGCACTGGGGAGAACTTCGTTAAGTAACGCTCAAATAGCCGCGCGTGAAGTGCAAGTGGCAATTCCCAAAGCGACTACCCCAGCACAATGGCTGGAAGTCAATAGAGCAACCCAATATGCTGAAAGCTTGGGCGTGAAATTGAAAGTAACGGTGATCGAATAATGAATGATGTTATTCCTAGGGCTTGGGCGAATGCCAAGCTGAACAAAGAATTTATTTGCATAGAGACTTATTCCGGTTATCGGATGAGTCAAGCCGATCATAAAGGGGTCACGCATTTACTGGCCCCGGATGCTTCTGATCAAGCAGTTGGAGAGGCACTGCTGGATGCGCTCTCGAAAAGCCGTTTTGTCTTGCCGGAGCCTCGAAAAGATGTGTGGATTCATCCGGAGGCTACGTTTGATAGTGAGTTGTATGACTTCGACGCATCGGAGCAACGCTATAAAGACTGGATTTCACAATTGATGGAAAAGTACGGCTACAAAACCAAAAGAGCCCTTTTTAAAGACATGAAAAATTGTGATATTGAAAGCTTTAGTGGAAAAATCATAATCGGTCCGAGCCACCATGAAAAGCTAGAAGGCTGGAGTGGGAAGGGCTTATCTGAGGCTGATAATGTAATTATTCCAACCACCAGCACTCCCGAGGAAGTTGGCGTCGCTCTACGCCTGGCTTTTAGTCGCTGTACATGAAAAGCTTCCCTGACGTCCCGGGTCGCACCCCTTGAGCGCTCCCCTGACACCGGCCTCGCGCCGGTGTTGCTTTTCAGTTGTCAGGTGTTCTCTTTCTGTTGTCTCGTGTTGTTTTTCTGTTCTTTCTCAGTTGCTGATGTGTTGCTTTCGAGTTGCTTGACGGCGACTGTGTAGCACGCCGTCCGAACTGCTTCTTTTGTGCTATCTGGCTGCTATCTCCCTGCTATCGAGCGGCTATCTTTCTGCTACTTCTCGGCTACCGCTGCCAGCGGTCAAGCCGCTGGCGAAGGTTTTGACCCTCTGGCCGGTGTTTTCCCTTAAATCGGTGCGATTTTCGCGGTTTCTGGCAGCCCTTAAACCCCGGCGATTTGGCGATACACCATACGCACCTTGCCGGTGCGGCCAAAGCCGCGTGGTTACTGGGCTGCAGCGATTTGGCGGAAAATCGGCTGTAGTCAGAGGCGACTACAGACTGCCCTGCAGGCCGCGAATTTACTGGGGAAACGGTGCTACAAGCTGTAGCGCACGAGTTTTTCTTAGCTGCCTGCTTGTGACGTGCCCTTTTCTTTAGCCGCTGGCCCTGCCGTTCGGGCAATGGCCCCGGCCACCTGATGCTTGACGATCACCGCATCGAGCAGGCCGCGCACCAGTTCCTGCTCGTGTTCGGGCATGCGTGAAATTGCTTCGAACTGATAGCGCAGGTCATCAGACGGTCCGCGTTCGCCTTCTTCGAAAACCAATTCATCCAGGGTGACGTGCAGTACCTAGTGGAAAAGGGGACTAGGGAAAAGGGGACAGATTTATTTTTCCTACTCTAATTCCTCGGGAAGAGAGAGCAGGTTATAGGTCGTCATGGAGGGAGGAGTCATGCCCAGGGTCGGGCGAGTCTTGTTGCCAAACTATCCGCATCACATCGTTCAACGTGGTCATAACCGACAGGTCGTGTTTGCCGAGGGCGCTGATTTCGAGCGTTACCTGGCTGACCTGCGCGAGTTGAAGGATGCCTTCGGCGTCAAGGTCTATGCGTACTGCCTGATGACCAACCATGTGCATCTGCTATTGGCCCCGGATGATTCACTGGGCGGGCTTAGCCAGTTGATGAAGACCTTGGCGGCTCGCGCAACGCGCTACCGCAATCGCCTGGAAGGCCGTTCCGGCACCCTGTGGGAAAGCCGCTTCAAGTCGAGCATCGTGCAGTCCGATGCCTACTTGTTGGCCTGTAGTCGCTATATCGAACTGAACCCCGTGCGGGCGTGCATGGTGGCTGCGGCAGGGGATTATCCCTGGTCCAGCTACGCCCTGCGTATTGGGGTTGCAGCCGAGCAGAACTGGTTGGACGACGACCCGTGTTTCCAAGCGCTCGGTACTAGTGATGACGAACGGCGCCGCCGGTATGCCGAGTTCGTCAGGCAGGCGGTGCCCACCGAGGAACTGAGCCTGATTCGAGAGGCCATTCAACGCGGTCAACTGACGGGGAGCAGCCGCTTTGTGGATGAAGTTGAGCGTATTGCGGGTGTACGGATTGAACGGCGCAAGCAGGGACGGCCGAAATTAGAGTAGGGAAAATAAATCTGTCCCCTTTTTTGTTACAATATGCTGAAAGCTTGGGCGTGAAATTGAAAGTAACGGTGATAGAATAATGAATGATGTTATTCCTAGGGCTTGGGCGAATGCCAAGCTGAACAAAGAATTTATTTGCATAGAGACTTATTCCGGTTATCGGATGAGTCAAGCCGATCATAAAGGGGTTACGCATTTACTAGCCCCAGATGCTTCTGATCAAGCAGTTGGAGAGGCACTGCTGGATGCGCTCTCGAAAAGCCGTTTTGTCTTGCCGGAGCCTCGAAAAGACGTGTGGATTCATCCGGAGGCTACGTTTGATAGTGAGTTGTATGACTTCGACGCATCGGAGCAACGCTATAAAGACTGGATTTCACAATTGATGGAAAAGTACGACTACAAAACAAAAAGAGCCCTTTTTAAAGACATGAAGAATTGCAGTATCGAACTCAAGGAAGGCAGCATGACTATTCGCCCCAGTCGCCATGAAAAGCTTGAAGGATGGGGCGGAACAGGGCTGGGGGGAAGCGATTATGTAATCATCCCAGCCACTAGCACCCCTGAAGAAGTTGGCGTCGCTCTACGCCTGGCTTTTAGTCGCTGTACATGAAAAGCTTCCCTGACGTCCCGGGTCGCACCCCTTGAGTGTGGAAAAGGGGACAGATTTATTTTTCCTACTCTAATTCCTCGGGAAGAGAGAGCAGGTTATAGGTCGTCATGGAGGGAGGAGTCATGCCCAGGGTCGGGCGAGTTTTGTTGCCAAACTATCCGCATCACATCGTTCAACGTGGTCATAACCGACAGGTCGTGTTTGCCGAGGACGCTGATTTCGAGCGTTACTTGGCTGACCTGCGCGAATTGAAGGATGCCTTCGGCGTCAAGGTCTATGCGTACTGCCTGATGACCAACCATGTGCATCTGCTATTGGCCCCGGATGATTCGCTGAGCGGGCTTAGCCAGTTGATGAAGACCTTGGCGGCTCGCGCAACGCGCTACCGCAATCGCCTGGAAGGCCGTTCCGGCACCCTGTGGGAAAGCCGCTTCAAGTCGAGCATTGTGCAATCCGACGCCTACTTGTTGGCGTGTAGTCGCTATATCGAACTGAACCCAGTGCGGGCGTGCATGGTGGCTGCGGCAGGGGATTATCCCTGGTCCAGCTACGCCCTACGTATGGGGGACGCACCTGAGCAAAACTGGCTGGACGACGACCCGTGTTTCCAAGCGCTCGGCGCTATCGATGACGAACGGCGCCGCCGGTATGCCGAGTTCGTCAGGCAAGCGGTGCCGGCCGAGGAACTGAGCCTGATTCGCGAGGCGATTCAACGTGGCCAACTGACGGGCAGCAGCCGCTTTGTGGATGAAGTTGAGCGTATTGCGGGTGTACGGATTGAACGGCGCAAGCAGGGGCGGCCGAAATTAGAGTAGGGAAAATAAATCTGTCCCCTTTTTGCCGGTCCCCTTTTTGCCGCTGGTGGACACCTTCGGCAAGGACCTCTTCCCCGGTGAGGCCCATGAACGCGTGCTGGCCATGACTTCGCAGTTGATTGGCATCACGGTTGCCGCAGCGGCGGGTGGCGATGAGAAGGCGCAGGAGAAAGCGGGGTGGGTGGCGCAGCAGGCGACCCTCTACAACCACGAACTTCATCGCAAGAACGCGGAGAGCTTTGCCCAAGGCGTCCAGATGGCGTGCGTTCAAAGGCCAGGCCTTTGCGCTCCCGGAGCAGAAGGAATTAGCCAGAGCGACCTAGTGCATGCGCTGGAGGTTACCGCGGCCCATGGGGAAGGCATCGAGACAGTCAATCCAAAGGCGCTGGCGCTGGTGAACCAGTTCCTGAACGGATTCTCAGGCACCAAGGAAACACTGTTCAGTCCGACGGAGTCGGAACAGCATCGGCTGGATGTGCTGGAAACGGCCGAACTCGCGGGCGCAGCGGTTGGCCTAGCGAGCGCAGCGAAGACTGTACTGAAGAGCAGCGGCGGTCTGCTGGAGGCCTTGAAGGGATTCTTGGGCTCTGGCGGTGCGAAAGGTAGCCTTCCTGAAATCAAAGTGATTGATGGCTTCTACCAAGCTGAAGGCACTCCATTTAAGTTTTCCGAGTATTACTACAATCGTCTATGGTCCACTGGTCGCGGTGCTCCCTTCGTTCAGGCAGATGAGGTGCTAAAAACAGCTACATCTGTAACTCCAGATAGAAAGAACGGCTTCTTCCGGTACACGAATGAGGCAATGGAGATGATTTACAATCCAGCCACCAAGGAAGTTTGGCATTTGCAGCCATTGAGGTAAATTGTAAGTGTGTAAAACTATTGTTAGGATTGTTTATTATTTATTTTTGCTCCGGGGCGGAAGGCGATCTTCTGCTTTGGAGTCCTATATTGACTATACGGATGGAGAGCTAGAGTTTTCAGAAGATTTCGCCCGTAACGAGCCCGGTATGTACAGGGAGCTTTTTTCTCCTGAATGCGAAGGCTATTTTTCAGATTTATTAAAAAGACTAATTTCTGATATGAGAGGGCAGGAGCGCGAAAACTCAGAGGATATCTTAATTGGATTGGAGTTTATCCAAAATTCCGGTGCCACCGCGCTATGGAGATTCCATCTTGAAATGCGTGCTGAGCTAGAGGAATTTGTTAGGGATTTTGATCGGCTGGATGCTCCTGAAGAGAGAGATAGGTTATATTCTTTAGCTCAGGCTTAGTTTTGTTAGTGTGAAAGGTAGCGCCGGCGCAGAAAGCGCTATCAATCAGGGCGGGCTCAATTTAGCGGCGAAAAGGGGACAGATTTATTCTTCATACTCTAATTCCTTGGGAAGAGAGCAGGCCCTAGTTATCCATAGGGACGGAAAAGGGGACGACGGAAAAGCGGAAAAGGGGACAGATTTATTTTTCCTACTCTAATTCCTCGGGAAGAGAGAGCAGGTTATAGGTCGTCATGGAGGGAGGAGTCATGCCCAGGGTCGGGCGAGTCTTGTTGCCAAACTATCCGCATCACATCGTCCAGCGTGGCCATGACCGGCAGGTCGTGTTTGCCGAGGCGGCTGATTTCGAGCGTTACCTGGCTGACCTGCGCGAGTTGAAGGATGCCTTCGGCGTCAAGGTCTATGCGTACTGCCTGATGACCAACCATGTGCATCTGCTATTGGCCCCGGATGATTCACTGGGCGGGCTTAGCCAGTTGATGAAGACCTTGGCGGCTCGCGCAACGCGCTACCGCAATCGCCTGGAAGGCCGTTCCGGCACCCTGTGGGAAAGCCGCTTCAAGTCGAGCATCGTGCAGTCCGATGCCTACTTGTTGGCCTGTAGTCGCTATATCGAACTGAACCCCGTGCGGGCGTGCATGGTGGCTGAGGCAGGGGATTATCCCTGGTCCAGCTACGCCCTGCGTATTGGGGTTGCAGCCGAGCAGAACTGGTTGGACGACGACCCGTGTTTCCAAGCGCTCGGTACTAGTGATGACGAACGGCGCCGCCGGTATGCCGAGTTCGTCAGGCAGGCGGTGCCCACCGAGGAACTGAGCCTGATTCGAGAGGCCATTCAACGCGGTCAACTGACGGGGAGCAGCCGCTTTGTGGATGAAGTTGAGCGTATTGCGGGTGTACGGATTGAACGGCGCAAGCAGGGACGGCCGAAATTAGAGTAGGGAAAATAAATCTGTCCCCTTTTTTGGTCCCCTTTTTTGTTGTCCCCTTTTTTGTTCTTTTTTGTTTTCCCTGCGCTAAGTTGTCTACTGGGCTGGTCTCTTGATCCTACAAGCTTGCAGGAATATTCCTTGCGCGTAAGGGAACTTATTGAGTCCTGGTTCGTGCAAAATTCACCAACTTTTCAGTGCGCCAAGTATCTCTAGATCAGTCGGCCAGTCGGTTGCCTGGGTCTAGGAAATCAATCGACGAGACTGAATCGACCTCGCGCTGGTGGTTGGAGTCTCCATGTCGCGCTAGATATTTATGGAAGCAGGAGGAGCAGGGTGCGGATGTATGCAAGAAAAATATTGTTAGGCGTAGGTTCGTTGGTGCTTGTCGCATTGGCCGGGTGTGCAACGGAAACTTCCAGATCATTGCTCGTGCAGCGTGTTGAAAGCTTCAACAGGCCATCTGCAGGCCCACATACGCCAATCTCCGTAGGCAAGTTCGATAATCGTTCGAGTTACATGCGCGGAATTTTCTCCGACGGCGTCGATCGCCTGGGTGGGCAAGCGAAGACGATTCTTATCACGCATCTGCATCAGTCCAGCCGTTTCAATGTCCTAGATCGGGACAACCTGACGGAAAGTCGCTTTGAATCCTCCATCAAGGGGGAAACCCAGCGACTCAAGGGGGCCAGTTACGTGGTGACCGGGGATGTAACCGAGTTTGGCCGCAAGGAGGTCGGGGATCGCCAATTGTTCGGCATCCTGGGGCGTGGCAAGTCGCAGGTGGCATACGCAAAGGTCAACCTGAACATCGTCGACGTTTCCACGTCGGAGGTCGTCTACTCGACCCAGGGAGCGGGTGAATACGCCTTGTCGAATCGTGAGGTCGTCGGTTTCGGTGGTACGGCCAGCTATGACTCGACCTTGAATGGAAAGGTGCTCGATCTGGCTATACGGGAAGCTGTTGAAGCCTTGGTGAACGCAATAGATTCCGGCGCCTGGGCACCGGCGAGGCGGTAGGGAAGGGAGAGCCAGACATGAATACGAAATTCGGGAGAGGGTTTCTCGCCGTCACGATGCTGACGGGCAGTCTTGGCCTCGTGGGGTGCACGAGCACGAAACCTTTGTACCAGTGGGAGACTTATCAGTCGCAGGTTCGCGAGTATTTCAGGGGTGAATCCAGGGAAGCGCAAGTTGAAGCCTTGGAGCGTGATCTCCAGAAAATCCGGGCCAAGGGCGGGGTGGTTCCTCCTGGATATCACGCCCATTTGGGACTGCTGTATTCGGGCATCGGTCGGGATGATCAGATGGTGCAGCAGTTCGAGACGGAGAAGGCTCTGTTTCCGGAGTCTGCCGCCTATATGGACTTTTTGCTGAAGAATGCGAAGCAAGGAGACAGGCCATGATGGCTCGCCTGCTGAAAGGACTGGTTTACTTGGTGGTAGTCGGGGTGTTCGCAGGGTGTGCGGAGGTGAAAACCGTCGACTACTCGGCGTTCAAGGAAAGTCGGCCCCGCTCGATCATCGTGCTGCCTCCAATGAACGAGTCGCCTGATGTGCAAGCGACCTATGGTTTGTTCTCGCAGGTGACCTTACCTCTGGCGGAAGCGGGGTATTACGTGATGCCCGTCGCGCTGGTGGATGAAACCTTTCGCCAGAACGGGGTCACTGCTCCCGGGGACATTCATCAGGTCGCGCCGAAAAAGCTCAGGAAGATATTCGGTGCGGATGCCGCCTTGTACATCACGGTGAAGGAGTACGGCACCAGCTACAAACTGATCAGTAGTGAGACGGCTGTCACCGCCAGCGCGAAGCTGGTGGATCTCAACACTGGTGCCGCACTCTGGACCGGAACAGCCAGGGCGTCCAGTGAAGAGGGCAACAATCAGAACAGCGGGGGCCTGGTTGGTCTACTGATCGCTGCAGCGGTAAAGCAGATCGTCAGCGGTGTTCAGGAGGACGCGGCGTACCCGATCGCCGGACTTGCCGCAGGACGACTGCTGTCTGCAGGACGGTCCCCCGGGATTCTGTACGGTCCCCGTTCCCCCAAGTACATGACTGACTAAGGGCTGCGGATTCATTTCCCTCCGCGAGCCTTCCGACCAACTGAATCTGCCAAGGCGCTTGACCCGCCTTGGCGGGTAGCTCTGATGCCGAGCAAGTCTTGCCTGAAAAGAACGGCTCACTGGCAGTGACGGCTACCCACCCAAACCATATATCCCTTCCCGTCTATGCTGTCCGCCTGAGGGCGGCCTTTGGAGTTGTCGCGCAGGCCCGGAAAACAAGAACAAGCACGGAGTAAGCACAATGACCGGAATGGCGCTCAAGCCACTCGTGGCAGCCTGCCTGCTGACCACGCTGTCCACTGCACTTAACGCGGCCCCCGCCCCCTATTCCACCATGGTGGTGTTCGGCGACAGTCTCAGCGATGCCGGGCAGTTCCCGGATCCGGCCGGCCCGGCCGGCAGCACCACGCGCTTCACCAACCGGGTCGGGCCGACCTTCCAGAACGGCAGTGGCGAAATCTTCGGCCCGGTCACGCCGATGCTGCTGGGGGGACAGCTCGGCATCGCCGCCGGGGAGCTGGCGGCGTCCACTTCGCCGGTCAACGCTCAACTCGGTATTGCCGACGGCAACAACTGGGCGGTCGGCGGTTACCGCACCGACCAGATCTTAGACTCGATCACCGCGCCGGGTGGCTCGGTGGTCGCCAACGGCGGCGTCACCCTGCGCAGCCGTGACGGCTACCTGGTGGATCGCGCCAGCCAGGGCCTGGGCGCCGACCCGAATGCGCTCTACTACCTCACCGGCGGTGGCAACGATTTCCTCCAGGGGCGCATCCTCAACGGGCTCCAGGCACAGCAGGCGGCGGGGCGCCTGGTCGACAGCGTGGAGGCCCTGCAGCAGGCCGGCGCCCGCTACATCATGGTCTGGCTATTGCCCGACCTGGGCCTGACCCCGGCCACCTTCGGCACTCCGCAGCAAGCCTTCGCCAGCCAGCTCAGTGCCGCCTTCAACTCCACGCTGACCGCGCAGCTGAGCCAGGTGCCCGCGAATATCATCCCGCTGAACATTCCCCTGCTGGTCGGGGAAACCCTGGCCAACCCCAGCACCTATGGCCTGGCCAGCGACCAGAACCTGGTCGGTACCTGCTTCAGCGGCAATGGCTGCATCATGAACCCCACCTTCGGGCTCAACGGCACCACGCCGGCCCCGCCCCGGCTGCTGTTCAACGACAGCGTGCACCCGACCATCGCCGGCCAGCGGCTGATCGCCGATTACGCCTATTCCCTGCTGGCGGCGCCCTGGGAAGTGACCCTGCTGCCGGAAATGGCCCATGGCACCCTGCGTGCCTACCAGGACGAGCTGCGCAACCAGTGGCAGGCGGACTGGGAGAACTGGCAGGGCGTCGGCCAGTGGCGCGCCTTCGTCGCCGGCGGTGGCCAGCACCTGGACTTCGATTCCCAGGACAGCGCAGCCAGCGGTGACGGCAATGGCTACAACCTCACCCTCGGCGGCAGCTACCGGATCGATGATGCCTGGCGTGCCGGCGTCGCGGCGGGCTTCTTCCGGCAGGAGCTGGAGGCCGGCGCCGAGGATTCCGAGTACCAGTTGAACAGCTACCTGGCCAGCGCCTTCGTCCAGTACCAGCAGAACCGCTGGTGGGCCGATGCGGCGCTGACCGGCGGCTACCTCGACTATGACGACCTCAAGCGCAAGTTCGCCCTGGGCGGCGGTTCGCGCAGCGAGAAGGGCGACACCGATGGCCATCTCTGGGCGTTCAGCACGCGCCTGGGCTACGACATCGCCCAGCGGGCCGACAGCCCCTGGCACCTGTCGCCCTTCATCAGCGCCGATTACGCGCGGGTGGAGGTCGACGGCTATGCCGAGGATGGCGCCAGCTCCACCGCGCTCGATTACGACGAGCAGAAGCGCGACTCCAGGCGACTGGGCGCCGGCCTCCAGGGCAAGTACACGTTCGGCGCCGATACCCAGGTATTCGCCGAGTACGCCCACGAGCGTGAATACGAGGACGACACCCAGGACCTGACCATCGCCCTCAACAGCCTGCCCGGCAACCGCTTCACCCTCGAGGGGTTCACCCCGCAGGACCGCCTGGACCGGGTCAGCCTCGGCTTCAGCCAGCAGCTGGCGGCGGATCTTTCGCTACGCGGCGGCTACAGCTGGCGCAAGGGCGAGGACGACACCCAGCAGGGCGTCAGCCTGGCGTTGAGCCTGGACTTCTGATCGACCCGGCCGGCGGCGTGTTCCGCCGGCCGTTTCTCCCTGCCCATCCCGCGCGCACCGGAAAGGGCGGTTTATCCTGCCCGTTCAGCCAGGGTTTGACGAACTTTTCAGATTTCCGCAGTCATACTCCCTACTTTTCGAGCAACTCGACCGTTCAAGTTCCGAGCGGGGCGGAGGTCTATGAATTCCGATGTACGCAAGGCCGAGGATCGGCCGTTCGACTGGGCCGGGCTGGGCCGGCTCTTCCTGTTCTTCTGGTATTTCTCGGGTGTGACCCAACTGCTGATCCAGGTTACCGGCACCAGTGGTTTCAGCGGTTTTCGCCAGGCTTTCCTGCTCAGCGGGATGTGGCTGATCCCGGTGCTGCTGTTCCCGGGGCGGACTCGCGCCATCGCCGCCGGCCTGGGCCTGTTGCTCTGGCTGGCCTCGTTGCCGGCCTTCGGGTACTTCCTGGTCTACGGCCAGGAGTTTTCCCAGAGCGTCATCTTCATCATGTTCGAGTCGAACGTGGCCGAAGGTTCGGAATACCTCGCCCAGTACTTCGCCTGGTGGATGGTGCCGGCCTTCCTCGGCTACGCCCTGGGCGCGGTGCTGCTCTGGATGCGCCTACGGCCGGTCCATCTGCCGCGGCGCAAGGCGCTGGTGGCGAGCCTGGCGCTGCTGGCGGCGCTGGTGGGATACCCGGCGGTGAAGCAGGGCCTGGGCAACGAGACCTTCGAGGCCGCCCGCGACAGTTTCGAGAAGCGCATGGAGCCCGCCGTGCCCTGGCAACTGCTGGTGGGCTACCGGCAGTACCGCCAGCAGCTGGCGGAAATGGATGACCTGCTGCAGGGCAATGCGCGCATCGCGCCGCTGGCCAACCTCAAGGATGCCAACGCCGGCCTGCCGGCGACACTGGTGCTGGTGATCGGCGAATCGACCAACCGCCAGCGCATGAGTCTCTACGGCTACCCGCGCCCGACCACCCCCAACCTGGACCGTATCCGCGACCAGCTGGATGTGTTCGACAACGTCATCACGCCGCGCCCTTACACCATCGAGGCGCTGCAGCAGGTGCTGACCTTCGCCGACGAGAAGAATCCCGACCTCTACCTGACCCGGCCGTCGCTGCTGAACATGATGAAGCAGGCCGGCTACAAGACCTACTGGATCACCAACCAGCAGACCCTCACCAAGCGCAACACCATGCTCACCACCTTCTCCAAGCAGGCGGACGAGCAGTTCTACCTGAACAACAACCGCAACCAGAACGCGCGCCAGTACGACGATGACGTGCTGCCCCCGTTTGAAAAGGTGCTGGCCGACCCGGCGCCGCGCAAGTTCATCGTGGTGCACCTGCTGGGTACTCACATGAGTTACCAGTACCGCTACCCGCCGGAGTACGAGCGCTTCACCGACCGTCAGGGCGTGCCGGCCAATGTCACCGACGACCAGTTGCCCACCTACAACAGCTACGATAATGCCGTGCTGTTCAACGACCATGTGGTGTCCAGCCTGATCGAGCGTTTCTCCGGCAGCCGCGCCAACGGCTTCCTGCTCTACCTGTCCGACCACGGCGAAGCGGTGTTCGACCCCGAGCACCCAGAGGTGCTTGGGCGCAACGAGGCGGCACCCACCGCCCCCATGTACACCATCCCGTTCATGATCTGGCGCTCGCCCCAATGGCGCGCCGAGCACCCGCTGGAACTCGCCGCCAACCTCGGCCGGCCCTACAGCAGCTCGAGCTTCATCCACACCTGGGCGGACCTGGCCGGGATCGGTTTCGATGAGTTCGAGCCGAGCCGCAGCCTGGTCAATGCCGCCTTCCAGCCTCGCCCGCTGCTGATCGGCGACCCCTATCAGCCCAAGGCGTTGATCGACTTCAGCCTGATCAAGCCCAAGGCCAAGGGCGGTGACATGAAAGTGGTCAGCGGCGAGTCCGAGGCCGGCAAGCGTCCGCAAGGCTGATCCACGCCCGCCCGCGCCTGGGCATGCCCAGGGCGCGGGCTCCCTTCGCCAATCCCTTCTGTCATACCTGGCGTCAGTCGTTGGATTGGGATGCTGTACGAATAGTCCTTAGCGCGCAGCTCCCGGTTGAAGCCCCCGGCGCGCTCATGCTGTGGTCCTCCTTTTGATCGCTCCAGGCCTCCTATGACGGCGGCCTGGCGGAACGCAGGAGGACTGCATGAAACTGGTAGAGATTCGCCGGACCGTCCTCGAGCCGGCACTGGCAATGCTGCCTCCGGCCCTGGGAGGCGCCAGGGCCGAGGTGATGCTGCTGGCCATCGGCCTGCAGGAAAGCGGTTTTCATGATCGGCGGCCCGTTAGCGGACCCGAGCGCGGCTACTGGCGCGTCGACCCGGATGACGACAGCCTGGGTGCCGTGCTACGTCACCCGGCGACCGCCGCCATGGCGGTGGAGGTCTGCGATAGGCAGCAGGTGCCGCCCATCGAGGAGCGGGTGTTCGCCGCCCTGGAACATGACGACCTGCTGTCGGCCGTCTTCGTCCGGTTGCGCCTGCATATCGAAGGCGAGCGACTACCACCTGTGGGGGAAGTGGGGGACGCCTGGAACCTCTATTGCCGTGCCTGGCGCCCCCAGGAGCCCGATCGGCGGCATTGGGGCCGCAGCTACGCCCAGGCCATGGATGCCCTGGGCGCCACGGCCTGAGTTGGGGCAGGGGGGGGGCGGTGGTGTTTTTGAGTTGACCGGCGGGGCGTTTTTGTCTGTAGTTCGCCTGCTTGAACGCCCCCGTTCCCCTCTGCAAGGACCCACCATGGCCGGAGCCAGCCTGCTGACCCTGATCGACGACATCGCCACCCTGCTCGATGACGTCTCGGTAATGACCAAAGTCGCCGCGAAGAAGACCGCGGGCGTGCTGGGTGACGACCTGGCGCTGAACGCCCAGCAGGTCAGCGGCGTGCGCGCCGAGCGCGAGCTGCCGGTGGTCTGGGCGGTGGCCAAGGGCTCCCTGGTGAACAAGGCCATCCTGGTGCCTGCGGCCCTGCTGATCAGCGCCTTCGCGCCCTGGGCGGTGATCCCGCTGCTGATGCTGGGCGGCGCCTTCCTCTGCTTCGAAGGTTTCGAGAAGCTGGCGCACAAGTGGCTGCACAGCCATGAGGAAGATGAGCAGCACCATGCGGCGCTGGCCGAAGCCGTGGCCAATCCGGCGGTGGACCTGGTGGCCATGGAGAAGGACAAGATCAAGGGCGCCATCCGCACCGATTTCATCCTTTCCGCCGAGATCATCGTGATCACCCTGGGCACCGTTGCCGACGCCGCCTTCGGCAAACAGGTGACGGTTCTGGCCGGCATCGCGCTGATCATGACGGTGGGCGTTTACGGCCTGGTGGCCGGCATCGTCAAGCTGGACGATCTGGGCTTCTACCTCGTCCGCCAGGCCAACGCGGCGGCACGGGCCATCGGCCGTGGCATCCTCGCCGCCGCGCCCTGGATGATGAAGGGCCTGTCGGTGCTGGGCACCGCTGCCATGTTTCTGGTGGGCGGCAGCATCATCCTCCACGGCATCCCGGCGGCCCACCATCTGCTGGAGCCGGTGCTGGCCGCTTCCGGCGGATTCTCCTGGCTGGTGCAGATTCTGGTGGACGGGCTGGCGGGCATCTTTTCCGGCGCGTTGGTGCTGGCGGGGGTGAGCCTGGTGAAGAAGGTGATTTCCGCCGTCAGGGGTTGAGCCTGGATGGCGATACCCATCGATTCCTGGCTGATGGGTACTGCTTTGCTCCAGTACGTAGGATGGGTGGAGCGGGGCGATACCCATCGGTACCTTGCCCGGCCTCGCTGGTGGATAGAAAAGCGCTATCCACCCTACATGGCTCAGCGCGGTAGGTTGGGCTGAGGTACGAAGCCCAACGCGGCGAAGCCGAGCGATATTGTTGGGCCTGCTGCGCTCGGCGCAACCTAGGGGGAGTCTGTAGGGGGCCGACAGCTCAGCGGCTGATCGGCTTGAACGCGCAGTAGCCCGGGCGCGGGCCGATCCGCGGGTGGTTGCGGCAGGTTTCCGGGCGCTTGTCGTAGACGGTGCACAGACGGCTCTTGCGGTCGAGGAAGTAGCAGTCGTTGTTGCCCATGCGGGTCAGGGTGAAGATCCCCGACTTCTGGTTGAAGCGTTCCACCACGCCATCCTTCATCAGCCGCTTGGCGATGTTCTTCGGCGGCTCGCCGCGCTCGAACTCGGCCACCAGCTCCAGGCGGATCAGGTCGCTCAGACGCACTTCGACCGGCATGGTGCAGCAGCTGGAGACGCAGGCGTGGCACATGGTCTTTTCGTATTTGATCCAGGTGTCCGTCCGGTCGAGGTCGGCACCGACGATCATCATGGTCTTCATGGTCGGCGAGCAGGGCAGGGAATGGGGGCGGGCATCATAGCGATGTCGGTGAAAAAGTGAACAGTTTCCCGTCGGGGAACGCGAAATTTCCCATCGACGTCCCACATTTTCCTGGATCTCGTGCTGAGCTGTAGGAAGTTTCTGTGTCTGTGGACCAGCCGGCACTCGTCTCTAATTGGGCCGGTACTGCATTCCTGTAAATTCTGGCCGGCGCTCAATCTTCCGGGATGACACTGCATGCAATGGATCTTCATGCTGGTTGGCCTGGCCTTCGGGGCCGCCATCGATGAAAGCGTCGTCGGGGCCCTGCTCGGCGGCCTGATGGGCCTGGGGCTTGGCCAGGCCATTCGCCTCCAGGCGCTGGCACGGGACAACGCCGAGTTGCGCAAGGCGCTCGACGCTTTCGCCGCCCGTTTCGACAAGGGCACCCAGGCCATCCACGAGCGCCTGCTCAAGCTGGAGCAGGGCGGGGCACAGCCGGCTGCCGAGGCGCCCCCGCCCGCTGCCGAGCCGGTGGCGCCGGTGCCTGCAGCCGAAGCCGTGCCGGAGGGCGAGGCCGAGCTGCTCTGGGAGCTGCCGGCCGAGGTGCTGGAGGAACCCGCCCCCGCGGCCGAGGCGGAGCCCGCGCCGGCCGCTGCCGCCAGCGCCGCTGCCTGGGGCCGGGAAGCCCGGCGCGATGCACCCCGCCAGGCCCCCCCGAAGCCGCCCGGGCCCCGCGAGCCCTCCCTGCTCGAACGTGGTTTCGCCGCCGCCCGCAACTGGCTGTTTGGTGGCAATACCGTACTGCGTGTCGGCGTGGTGCTGCTGTTCCTCGGCCTGGCCTTCCTCCTGCGCTATGCCACCGAAGGCATGGTGGTGCCGGTGGAGTTGCGCTACGCCGGGGTGGCCCTCGCCGCTATCGCCTTGCTCGGCCTCGGCTGGTGGCTGCGCCGGCGCAATCCCGGCTATGGGCTGATGCTCCAGGGCGCCGGCATCGCCGTGCTCTACCTGACGGTGTTCGCTGCCATGCGCCTGCACCCGCTGCTGGACCCGAAGATGGCTTTCGCCCTGCTGGTTGCGGTGACCCTGTTTTCCGCCATCCTGGCGGTGGCCCAGGACGCCCTGGGCCTGGCCGCCGCCGCGGCCCTGGGCGGTTTCGCCGCGCCCATCCTGACCTCCAGCGGCAGCGGCGACCATGTGGCGCTGTTCAGCTACTTCGCCCTGCTCAATGCCGGCATCTTCGCCATCGCCTGGTTCAAGGCCTGGCGCCTGCTCAACCTGATCGGCTTCGTCGGCACCTTCGGCATAGGTTTCGCCTGGGGCCTGCGTTCCTACCGGCCGGAACTGTTCGCCAGCACCGAGCCCTTCCTGGTGCTGTTCTTCCTGATGTATGTCGGCATCGGCCTGCTCTTCGCACGCAGCAAGCTGGCCGAGGCGGGGGAGGCGCCGCAAGGGCGTGACGAGCTGTTGCGCTGGTCGGCGCGCCAGGCCGACATCGTCGACGGCACCGTGCTGTTCGGCCCGCCCATCATCGGTTTCGGCCTGCAGGTGGCGCTGATCCGCCATATCGAATTCGGTGCCGCTTTCAGTGCCCTCGCCCTGGGACTCTTCTATCTCCTGCTGGCCCGCACCCTGGCCGGACGTACCGCCGGCCGGGCGCTGCTGCTGGTGGAAACCTGCCTGGCCCTGGGGGTGGTCTTCGGCAGCCTGGCCATCCCGCTGGGGCTGGATGCGCGCTGGACCTCCGCCGCCTGGGCGGTGGAGGGCGCGGGCATCTACTGGCTCGGCCTGCGCCAGGGGCGTCCGTTGGCCCGGGCCTTCGCCCTGCTGCTGCAGTTCGGCGCGGCACTGGCCTTCCTCGGCGGGTTGCGCACCGGAAGCGATACCTTGCTGGACGGCTCGTCCCTGGGGGCGCTGATGCTTGGCATGGCGCTGCTGTTCAGCTTCTGGCAGCTGCGCCGGCCCCCCGTCGATGCCGCCAGCGTGCTGGAACAGCGCGGCCGGCCGCTGCTGGCGGTTGGCGGCCTGGCCTTCCTCTACCTGATGGCGCCGTTGCTGTTCGACGCCGAAGGCACGGCCATCGCCTGGGCCCTGGCCGGCCTCGCGACCCTGTTCGTCGGACTGCGTCTCGAGTCCCGCACCTTCCTGTTCAGCGCCTTTGCCGTGCAGTTGCTGGGCGGTGCGGTCTTCCTGCTGGACCTGGACGGCTCCGGCCTGGGCAGCGGCGCGGTACCGGGCTGGCGTGGCCTGCTGGTGGCCTCGCTGATCGGCCTGGCGTTGATCGCCGGGATGCTGCTGGCTGCCCGCCACCCGCTGGCGCGTAGCGACGCACGCCTGTTGCGCGGGCTGTCCGTGGTGCTGCTGGCGGGACTGGCCTTCGTCAACCTGGCGGTACTCTTCGTACTGCCCTGGCGTACCGCTGGCGCCGTCTGGGCCGGTAGCGGACTGTTGATCCTCTGGCTCAGCCTGCAGCTGCAGCAGCGCGCCGGCTTCTACTTCGGCCTGTTCCTGCAATTGCTGGCGGGCATGAGTTTCCTCGCGGTGAGCCCGCTGCTGCTGGGCGAGTCGAGTGGCGAAGGCCTGCGCCCGCTGGCCCATGCCGGTTTCTGGACACCGGCGGTGCTGGCCCTGGCAGCCTTCGTCGGGGCCTGGCGCCTGCAACGGGTGGCGCGCGGGGAAACGGCAATGGGGGGCCTCAGCCTCGCGCATCTGGCGCAGCTGCTGCTGGCCTGGAGCGCGGGCTGGTGGGCCCTGGCCTGGCTGGGGGAAATCGGTCGCTTCGCGGCGCCGGGGCAAGAGGTGCCCCTGGCCCTGTTGCTGGCCGCTGCCAGTGTCGCCTTCTGCACCTGGCTGGCCGGGCGCGAGCAGTGGCGCGCCCTGGCGCTGCTTTGCCTGTCGCTGGCGCCGGCCGGCGTGCTGGCGCTGGCCGTTGCCTGGCAATCGCGCTATCACCCGGCGGCGGATCTCGGCTGGGGTGGATGGGGCGCGCTGTTCGCCGTGCACCTGCTGGCCCTGCGCAGGCTCGATGGCCTGCTGCCGGCGGGGGCGCGCAGCGCCGCCCATGTGCTGGGCTGCTGGTTGCTGCTCGGGGTGCTGGCGCTGGAGCTGCGCTACCTGCTGATGCTGCTGTCCGAGCAGTACAACGCCTGGCGCTGGCTGGGTTGGGCGCTGCTGCCGAGCGCCTGGCTGCTGCTGGTGACGCTGCGGCCGGGCCTGCCCTGGCCGGTGGCGGCCTACCCGCGGGAGTACCGCTTCTGGGCCTCCCTGCCGCTGGCCCTGCTGATGCTCGCCTGGTTCTGGATCGCCAACGCCTGGAGCGACGGCGCCGCCGAACCGCTGCCTTATCTGCCGCTGCTCAACCCCCTGGAACTGGGTCTGCTGTTCGCCTTGCTCGGCGTCTGGCTCTGGCTGCGGGATTGCCTGCCGCAGTTCGGCCAGGTCGTGCTGCCGGCCTGGCTGCTCCAGGCCGTGGCGGGCGTATCGCTGTTCGCCCTGGCCACCGCGGCGGTGTTCCGTTGCGCCCATCACTGGGGTGGGGTGCCCTATACGCTTTCGGCGCAACTGGAGTCCATGCTGGTGCAGGCGGGTCTGTCCATCGTCTGGACCAGCATTGCCCTCGGCCTGATGGTCGGCGGCCACCTGCGCGCCCGGCGCGAACTCTGGCTGGTGGGTGCGGCACTGATCGCGCTGGTGGTGGCCAAGCTGTTCTTCGTCGAACTGGGCAATCGCGGCGGCCTGGAACGCATCGTGTCTTTCATCGGCGTCGGCGTGCTGCTGCTGGTCGTCGGCTACTTCGCGCCGCTGCCGCCCAAGCGCGCGGAACCTGAAGAGGAGCGGGTCAACGCATGATCGGATTGTCCTGCCTGCGTCGCCCCGGACTGGCCCTGCTGGCCGGCCTGGGGCTGCTCTGCCAACCCCTGCTGGCCGCCGACCAGCCGGAGGATTTCGCCACCCGCGTCGAACTGCGCCTGGAAGGCGAGGGGCCCTGGTATCGCCTGGAGCTGCCCATGGACCTGCACTTTGCCGCGCGCCATGCCGACCTGCGCGACCTGCGGGTGTTCAACGCCGAAGGCGAGGCACTGGCCTATGCCCTGACCCGCAGCAGCGCCAGCGAGCGCCGGGCACGCCACGAGCACCTGTTGCGCTGGTTCCCCCTGCGTGGCACGGCGGAAAACGCCGCTGGCGTGCCCAGTGTGAGGGTGGAGCGCAGCACCACGGGCACCGTGGTGCAGGTGGTACCGGAAAGCCCGACCGCTGCCGGCGAGCAGTTGCGCGGCTGGCTGCTGGACGCCAGCGCCGTGCAGGCGCCGCTGGAAAAACTCGACCTGGACTGGAGCGGCGCCGGCGAAGGCTTCCAGCAGTTCCGCATCGACGCCAGCGACGACCTGCAGCACTGGGAGTCCTGGGGCGATGGGCAGGTGGCGCGCCTGTCCTTCGCCGGGCAACGCATCGACCAGCACGAAGTGACCCTTCCCGGGCGCAAGGCGCGTTACCTGCGCCTGCTCTGGCAGAACCCGCGGCAGGCTCCCGAACTGACTGCGGTGAAGGTGGTGAGCGCCAGCCGTGAAAGCCTGCCCGCGGCCATGGCCTGGTCGGCGCCGCAGGAGCCGGTCAGCGCCAAGGATGGGCAGTACCTGTGGGAGCTGCCCCTGGGGCTGCCCATCGAGCGGTTGCGCATCGCCGTCGAAAGGTCCGGCAGCCTCCTGCCGGTGCAGGTGGAGGCCCGCCGCGACGGCGCACCGCAATGGCAACCGCTGGTATCGGGCCTGCTCTACCGCCTGCCTCGGGACGGCAGGGAAGTGGCGCAGGAAGAGCTGGAGCTGCCGGGCTGGATGGCGGTCAAGCAACTGCGCCTGACGGTGGACCCGCGCGCGGGGGGCTTCGGCCAGCAGGTTCCGCGCCTGGAGGTGGGGATGCACGCGACCCAGGTGGTGTTCCTCGCCCGCGGCAACCCGCCCTTCACCCTGGCCCTGGGCAACCCCGAGGCCCGTCGTGGGGAGCTGCCCCTGGCCACATTGGTGCCCGGCTTCGACAGTGCCAGCCTGGAGAAGATGGGGCGTGCCCAGGCGCTGGCGGTACCGCCGCAGGCCGGTGTCCACCCGGCGGAGCGGCTGAGCGCCGGGCAGGTGGTCTGGAAGCGCATCGGCCTCTGGGCAGTGCTGCTGCTGGGCGTCGGCGTGCTCGGCATCATGGCCTTCAGTCTGTTGCGCCGACCGGCAGCGCGCTCCTGACGCAAGGTAGCGCCGCGTCAAGGAAGTGATGGCTTTTTGATGTATCTTTGTCCTGTCTTTCGTCGGGCTGCCCGGGGCAGCCCCATTTCCAGGTCTCGACGGCCAGTGCCCAACCTTCAGCAGTTCCACGCCGCTCCGCCCAGCCCCATGGCCGCGCCCGCCGGAGTGCCGCGATGAACGCCTGCCTGGCCAGCGGCTGGAGCCTGAACGCTCCGGTGGCCCTGACCATGCTGGTTGGCCTGGGGGTGATCCTGATGGCGCGCTGGGTCGGTCGCCAGCGGCATTTCCCCGGGCGCGAGAGTTTCATCGTCCTGCATTTCGGAATCTTCTGGTGGCTGGCCGCCGCCGGGCTGGAGCTGGCCGCCCTGGGGCCGCAGTGCAAGGTGTTCTGGGCCAGCATGGCCTGGCCGGGGATCATCGGCGTGCCCACCTTCTGGGCGGTGTTCCTCTGGCAATACGTCAACAGCATCCGCGAGCCCCTGAGTCTGCGCGGGTTCCTGTTGCTGGGCATCGGGCCGCTGGTGGCCTCCGGCATGGCCCTGAGCAACCCCTGGCACCAGCTGTTCTACGGCCCCGGCACCCTGCCGGTGGACGACAGCCTCGGCGCGGCGATCCGCTATGACCACGGCCCGCTGTTCGACGCCGTGGCCATCTACGTCTACGTCTTCATGATCTTCTGCCTGGCCGTGGTGACCCGCGCGGCCCTGGCCAGCCAAGGCGTGCATCGCCGCCACTACCTGGCTTTCGTACTGGTCACCTGCGTGCCCTGGGGCGCCAACCTCAGCTATGTGGTCTATGGCTGGACGCTGTTCGGCTTCGACCCCACGCCCTTCAGCTTCGCCTTCACCCTGGTGGCCTTCGCCTGCCTGATCCTCGGGGTTCGCCTGTTCGACCTGCTGCCGGTGGCGCGCCACCTGTTGCTCGAAGAGCTGCCCGACCCGGTGCTGGTGGTCGACCCGCGGCGCCGGGTGATAGACGCCAACCCCGCCGCACTCGCGCTGGCCGGGCAGCCCGGCGATTGGCAGGGCATGGCGCTGGCCAGCTGGCCGGTGTGCGGGGTCGAACTGGAGGCGATGCTGGATACGGGCGAGCACGAAATGTTGCTGATGCCGGCCAGCTCATCGCGTTACTTCGAGGTGCGCTCCCGCGAGATCGAGCGGGTCATCCGCGGTGGCACCGTTATCCTCGGGCAGATGTTCTATCTGCGTGACATCACCGAGCGCCATTGCAGCGAACTCAAGCTGGCCGAAGCTCTGGCCACCAGCGAGGAGCGCCTGCGCACCATCACCCGCCTGCACGAGCAATTGCAGGAGCAGGCCCTGCGCGACCCCTTGACCGGCCTGTACAACCGCCGCCACCTGGGCGAGCTGTTCGCCCGCGAGGTCGCCCGCTGCCAGCGTGAGCGCACGCCCATCGCCCTGGCGCTGATCGACCTGGACCACTTCAAGCAGCTCAACGACCGCCATGGCCATCTGGTCGGTGACGATGTGCTGCGTGCCGTCGCCCTCCACCTCACCGGCAACCTGCGCGGCAGCGATGCGGTGTTCCGCATCGGCGGCGAGGAGTTCCTGCTGCTGTTGCCGGGGGCGTCGGGCGACGAGGCCTATGCCCGCCTGCAGGAACTCTGTTGCGACCTGGCCGCGCGGCCGCTGCCAACCCGCGAGGGGAGCCTGTCGGTCACCCTCTCGGCTGGCCTGGCGGTATGGCCGGCCCGGGGGCAGACGCTGGAGGAGCTGATGCAGGCGGCCGATGCCGCGCTCTACGAGGCCAAACGCGGTGGCCGCAACCAGGTGCGACGGATGCCGGCTTCGGCGGCGACCGATGGCTGAACCCCTGGTCGCCGCCGACGTCAGATGTTTTCGACAGCCGCGTGGGAAATCGCGGCGAATTTCCTCGCAGCCTTCCATCCCGCTGTGAGGCATTGCGAACCGACTCGCGCTAAACTGCGCGCATTTTTCCACCCTCCGGAGCCATTCCATGTCCCGCGTTACCCTGAGTCGCTACCTGATCGAGCAGACCAGAAGCCACAACACTCCTGCCGATCTGCGCTTCCTCATCGAGGTTGTCGCACGTGCGTGCAAGGAGATCAGCCATGCGGTGTCCAAGGGCGCC
Organism: Pseudomonas sp. GCM10022186; assembly: GCF_042656385.1. Taxonomy (NCBI): domain Bacteria; kingdom Pseudomonadati; phylum Pseudomonadota; class Gammaproteobacteria; order Pseudomonadales; family Pseudomonadaceae; genus Pseudomonas; species Pseudomonas sp. GCM10022186. The sequence continues at coordinate 68,927 of NZ_JBHSOU010000002.1, read as the reverse complement.
CTGGGCGGCGTGCTCGGCAGCATGGGCACCGAGAACGTGCAGGGCGAGGTGCAGAAGAAGCTGGACGTGATGTCCAACGAAATCCTGCTGGAAGCCAACGAGTGGGGCGGCCACCTGGCCGGCATGGCGTCGGAGGAGATGGACAACGCCTACCAGATCCCCGGCAAATACCCCAAGGGTGCCTACCTGCTGGTATTCGACCCGCTGGACGGCTCCTCCAACATCGACGTCAACGTATCCGTGGGCACCATCTTCTCGGTGCTGCGTTGCCCCGAGCAGTTCCTCTCCCAGAACGACGCCCTCAACGAGCAGGCCTTCCTGCAGCCGGGCGCCAAGCAGGTGGCCGCCGGCTACGCCATCTACGGCCCGCAGACCATGCTGTTGCTGACCCTGGGCGATGGCGTGAAGGGCTTCACCCTGGACCGCGAGCTGGGCAGCTTCGTGCTCACCCACGACAACATCCGCGTGCCGGAAACCACCGCCGAGTTCGCCATCAACATGTCCAACCAGCGCCACTGGGAAGCCCCGGTGAAGCGCTACGTCAGCGAGATGCTGGCCGGCAAGGAAGGCGCCCTGGGCAAGAACTACAACATGCGCTGGATCGCCTCCATGGTGGCCGACGTGCACCGCATCCTCACCCGTGGCGGCATCTTCATGTACCCCTGGGACGCCCGTGAGCCGGAGAAACCCGGCAAGCTGCGCCTGATGTACGAGGCCAACCCGATGTCCTTCATCATCGAGCAGGCCGGCGGCGCCTCCACCGATGGCCGTCAGCGCATCCTCGACATCCAGCCGACTTCCCTGCACCAGCGCGTGCCGGTCTTCCTCGGTTCCAAGGAAGAAGTCGCCCGCGTCACCGGTTACCACCTGGAGTAACCCGTGCAGCCCTGGCAGCCGCTGCTCGACTGGTGGTTCGGCCCCGAGGCCTCCGCCACGCAGGTCGCCGCAGCGCGCCAGAGGCTGTGGTTCGGCAAGAAGGACAGCCAGGACGCCGAAGCCCGCGAGCGCTTCGGCGAGCTGGTGGACCAGGCCCTGGCCGGCGGGCTCGCCGACTGGGCCGGACAGCCGGACGGCTGGCTGGCACTGCTCCTGCTGCTGGACCAGTTGCCGCGCATGATCTTCCGCGACAGCCCGCGTGCCTATGCCGGCGACGTCCTTGCCCAGGAACGGGCGGCCGAAGGCCTGGCCCGCGGCCTGGAGCGGGATCTCGCTCCCATCCGCCAGGTGTTCGTCTACCTGGTGCTGGAACATGCCGAAGACCTGGCCAGCCAGGAGCGCGCCTTGTACCGCTACCAGCTGTTGCTGGACGCTGCCGAAAGCGCCGAGCGCGACCTGTTCGCCGGTTTCCTCGACTTCTCCGAGCGCCATCGGCGGGTGATCGCCCGCTTCGGCCGCTTCCCCCATCGCAACGCGATTCTCGGCCGCGTCTCCAGCGCTGAAGAATCCGCTTTCCTGCTGGAACCCGGATCACGCTTCTAAGTTCAAATGGGGCATTCCTGCGACCGCTGTGCCAAGCTGGTCGCGTCCCATCCGCCAAGGAGTGCTCCATGTCCCTGCGTACCCTCGCCCTCTTGTCCTGCTGCCTGGTGCTGGTCGCCTGCAACAAGCTCAATCAGGAGAACTATTCCAAGCTCAAGTCCGGCATGACCAAGGCCGAGGTGGAGATGCTGCTGGGCAGCCCCACCGAATGCTCCGGCGCCGTGGGCTTCACCAGCTGTACCTGGGGCGACGAGAAGACCTTCGTCAGCGTGCAGTACGCCGGCGACAAGGTGCTGATGTTCTCCGGCAAGGGACTCAAGTGAGGCTCTCGCAGAAGACCCGCGAGCAGCTGATGGAAGCGGCCGAAGGGCGGGGGTATGACACTGACTTGCTGATCTGGCGCAGGCCGGATAGCGCCCTCTCCCCCGGCCCCTCTCCCTGAAGAGGAGAGGGGTGACTCGCGCCTGAAGTGGCGTTTTCAGCCGGTAATTCGGAGTTGTGTCGAACTTCAGACCAGACCAGGGCACGGATAAGCTCCCCTCTCCCTTCAGGGAGAGGGGTTGGGGGAGAGGGTTGGCGGAGTCAGCCGAGCACCGCCCTCAACACATCGGCGAAAGCCTTCGCAGTCTTCTCTTCGGCTCCATGCTGCCCATCCCGCACCACCCATTGCCCGGCCACCATCACATCGCGCACCTGGCGGTCGCCGCCGGCGAACAGCCAGCGGTTGAGCAGGGCGTCACCTTCGGCGGTGGCGAGATAGGGGTCATTGCCGTCCAGCACGATCCAGTCGGCACGCTTGCCGGCTTCCAGGGCGCCGATCGGCTGGCCCAGGGCCTGGGCGCCGCCGGCCAGGGCGGCGTCGAACAGGGTACGGCCGACCTGCGGCTGGTCGGCGCGGTAGAGGCGGTTGCGGCGCTGGTCGCGCAGGCGCTGGCCGTATTCCAGCCAGCGCAGTTCTTCCACCACGCTCACCGAGACATGGCTGTCGGAGCCGATGCCCAGGCGGCCACCCTTGGCGAGGAAGTCCACCGCCGGGAAGATGCCGTCACCCAGGTTGGCCTCGGTGGTCAGGCAGAGCCCGGCCACGGCGCGGCTCTCGGCCATGCCCGCCACTTCGTCCGCTTCGGCATGGGTGGCGTGGACCAGGCACCAGCGTTCATCCACCGGGGCGTTCTCGTAGAGCCATTGCAGCGGGCGGCGGCCGCTCCAGGCCAGGCAGTCGTCCACTTCCTTCTGCTGCTCGGCGATATGGATATGGATGGGGCGGGCGCCCTGCTCGGCACCCAGCACCGTGGCCAGCTGCTCGGGGGTGACCGCGCGCAAGGAGTGGAAGCACAGGCCCAGGCGCTGGTTGGGCTGGCGGGCGATCTCGCTGCGCAGGCGTTCCTGCAGGGCCAGGTAGCTGTCGGTGCTGTGGATGAAACGGCGCTGCCCGTCATTGGGCGCCTGGCCACCGAAACCGGCGTGGCTGTAGAGCACCGGCAGCAGCGTCAGGCCGATGCCGGCGTCGCGGGCGGCGCGGCTGGCCCGCAGGGAGAGCTCGGCGGGATCGGCGTAGCGGCGGCCGTCGACGTCATGGTGCACGTAGTGGAACTCGGCGACGCTGGTGTAGCCGGCCTTGAGCATCTCGATATAGAGCTGGCGGGCGATGACTTCCGCCTGGTCCGGATCGAGCCGGCCCACCAGGCGGTACATCAGGTCGCGCCAGGTCCAGAAACTGTCGTTGGGGTTGCCCGCCACCTCGGCCAGGCCAGCCATGGCGCGCTGGAAGGCGTGGGAGTGCAGGTTGGGCATGCCCGCCAGCACCGGGCCGTTCAGACGTTCGGCGCCGTCCGCGCCGGCATCGGCCCGGACCTCTTCGAGCAGGCCGTTGATTGATACTTCGAAGCGGACGTTGCGCGCCCAGCCTTGCGGCAGCAGGGCGCGTTCGGCGAAGAATGCGGACATGGCGAGGGACCCCGGGATGGGTGGTTTTATTTGTATATACATATACAGACGTTTGCGTGTAACGTAAACTCACGTCAGTCGCGCACTTGTCTGGAATTGTCGAATCCGGTACATGCCGGGAGCGGGCACCCCGTTCCGGGCTTCGCCTGTCCAGCCCACGCCGACAAGGAGATACCCGTGTCCAGTTCGCCCACCGCACCATCCTCGCTGGCCGCCCAGATAGGGGAAACCCCCGCGCCGCTCTATGCCCGCGTCAAGCAGATGATCAGCCAGCAGATCCAGAGCGGCGCCTGGCCGCCGCACTACCGCGTGCCGTCGGAAAGCGAACTGGTCAATGAGCTGGGCTTCAGCCGCATGACCATCAACCGCGCGCTGCGCGAGCTGACCGCCGAGGGGCTGCTGGTGCGCATGCAGGGTGTGGGCACCTTCGTCGCCGAACCCAAGGGTCAGTCGGCGCTGTTCGAGGTGCACAACATTGCCGAGGAGATTGCCCTGCGCGGTCATCGCCACCACTGCGTGGTGGTCAGCCTGGTGGATGAGGTGGCCGGCCCCGAGCGCGCCCTGGCGCTGGACCTGCGCGAGGGGCAGCGGGTCTTCCATTCGCGCATCGTGCATTTCGAGAACGATGTGCCGGTGCAGATCGAGGACCGCTTCGTGAACCCGGCGGTCGCTCCCGATTACCTGAAGCAGGACTTCACCCGCCAGACGCCCTACGCCTACCTGTCCCAGGTGGCGCCGCTGACCGAGGGCGAGCATGTGGTCGAGGCCATCCTGGCCGACGCCGAGGAGTGCCGGCTGCTGCAGATCGAGCGCGGCGAGCCCTGCCTGCTGATCCGCCGACGCACCTGGTCCGGGCGCAATACCGTGACCAGCGCGCGTCTCCTCTATCCCGGTTCCCGCTACCGCCTCGAAGGACGTTTCGGTTCATGACCCAATCCCGCCTGTTGCGTGCCGCCGACTATCCCCGCATGCCGTGGAAGAACGGCGCCGGTTCCACCCAGGAAATCGCCCGTGATGCTGGCGACGGCCTGGATGGCTTCGGCTGGCGCCTGTCCATCGCCGATGTCGGCGAGTCCGGCGGCTTTTCCGCCTTCACCGGCTACCAGCGGGTGATCACCGTGCTGGAAGGCGCCGGCATGCGCCTCGAGGTGGATGGCCAGCGCTCCCGCGACCTGACCGCCCTGGACGCCTTCGCCTTCGATGGCGGCAGTACCGTGCACTGCGAGCTGATCGACGGCGCCATTCGCGACTTCAACCTCATCTACTCGCCGCAGCGCTACAGCGCTCGCCTGCAATGGTTGCGGGTCGAGGGCGAGCTCAAGCTCTTCTCCGCCGCCAGCCCCCTGCTGCTGTTCGCTGCCGAAGGCGGGGTGAGCCTCAGCCTCGATGGACAGGCTTCCGGGGTGCTGGGCCGCCATGACTGCCTGCACCTGGAAACCTCCGGCGCCCTGGCCGAAGTGAAACTGAGCGCCCAAGGCGCCGCCTGCTGCCTGATCGAGCTGACGCCGCGCTAAGCGGGGGCGGCCAATCCTTGTAGGGGCGAATTCATTCGCCAAGGGCGGCACAGCTGCCCCCTTGCGGACCCTGAAGGGCAGACCTTCGGCCTGCTTGGCGAATGAATTCGCCCCTACAGGTTTCAATCCGCCGCTGAAATCCGGTAGGCACGACCGCGCCACAGGGTCTACACCTAACCCTGTCGCCCGCCACGCCTACCGGAGCCGTCCATGCCCCGCCACAGCGTCCTCGTCGCCATCGTCCTGTCCCTGGTCCTGCCCGCCTCGCTGGAAGCCCAAGCCGCCGAATGCCCCTACCCCAAGCCCGTGGTGCTGGCCGGGCTGAACTGGGAAAGCGGCATGTTCACCACCGAAGTGCTGCGCCTGCTGCTGGAGAAAGGCTACGGCTGCAAGACGGACGTGCTGCCGGGTAACACCCTGACCATGGAGAACGCCCTGCGGCAGAACGATATCCAGGTGATCGCCGAGCAATGGGCCGGCCGCAGCGAGTTGTGGCGCAAGGCCGAAGCGGCCGGCGAGGTGTTCGCCGTCGGCGAGCCGGTGAAAGGCGCCACCGAAGGCTGGTGGGTGCCGGATTACCTGGTGAAAGGCGAGGGCGCGCCTGCTGCGGGACTGCGCTCGGTCAGCGACCTGCCGCGCTTCAAGGCGCTGTTCAAGGACCCGGAGTCACCCGACAAGGGACGCTTCTACAACTGCCCCACGGGCTGGACCTGCGAAGGGGTCAACAGCCAGAAGCTCAAGGCCTATGGCCTGGAAGACAGCTACGTGAACTTCCGCACCGGTACCGGCCCGGCGCTGGATGCGGCGATCAGCTCGGCGATCCGCCAGCGTCAGCCGATCCTCTTCTACTACTGGTCCCCCACGCCGCTGATGGGCCGCTACCAACTGGTGCAGCTGGAGGAGCCCCCCTTCGACCAGAAGGCCTGGGAAACCCTGATCGATCCGAACAACCCCCAGCCCATCGGTACCCGCTCGCTGCCGGCGAAGATCGCCATCGGCATCTCCCGTGACCTGCGCGAGAAGGCTCCGCCGCTGGTGCAGGCCTTCGAGAAGCTGGAGATTCCCCTGCCGCTGTTCAACGGCATCCTCGCGCGCATGGCCGAGGAGCACGCCGAGGCCGCTCCCATGGCCGATGCCTTCTATCGCCAGCACCGGGATATCTGGTCGAGCTGGGTGCCGGTGGATGTCGCCCAGCGCATCGATGCGTCACTGAAATAACTGTTACCTAGGGCCCCACTTCGAAGCATGACTGCTCCGAAAATGGGCATTCTCGTCGTGCGGTAACAGTTTTCCGGCTCCCGTCTGCTTTACTTGTCTATACATCTGGATCGTCTGCAGCCCTTGAGCCGCAAGGCTTCGCGTTTTCTCGTGAGGAGGCGGGAAGAGATTTGGCCCCTTGCTTGCATATGCTTGTATGTACAAGTTTATATGTGTGTAGATGTGCGCTGCCTTTCCCGCGCAGTCAGACAGTGACACTGCCCACCGCTACCACCCTATGAGGAGCCAGGCATGACCAAATTCCGTGACACCGAGATCCGCGCACCGCGTGGCAACAAGCTGAACGCCAAGAGCTGGCTGACCGAAGCGCCGCTGCGCATGCTGATGAACAACCTCGACCCCGAGGTTGCGGAAAACCCGAAGGAGCTGGTGGTCTACGGCGGCATCGGCCGTGCCGCGCGCAACTGGGAGTGCTACGACAAGATCGTCGAGACCCTGAAAGAGCTGAACGAGGACGAGACCCTGCTGGTGCAGTCCGGCAAGCCGGTGGGGGTGTTCAAGACCCACGCCAACGCCCCGCGCGTGCTGATCGCCAATTCCAACCTGGTGCCGCACTGGGCCACCTGGGAACACTTCAACGAACTGGACGCCAAGGGCCTGGCCATGTACGGCCAGATGACCGCCGGCAGCTGGATCTACATCGGCAGCCAGGGCATCGTCCAGGGCACCTATGAAACCTTCGTCGAGGCCGGCCGCCAGCATTACGACGGTAACCTCAGCGGCCGCTGGGTGCTCACCGCGGGCCTCGGCGGCATGGGCGGCGCCCAGCCCCTGGCCGCGACCCTGGCCGGCGCCTGCTCGCTGAACATCGAATGCCAGCAGAGCCGCATCGACTTCCGCCTGAAGACCCGCTACGTCGACGAGCAGGCCAAGGACCTGGACGACGCCCTGGCGCGCATCAAGCAGTACACCGCCGAAGGCAAGGCCATCTCCATCGCCCTGCACGGCAACGCCGCCGAGATCCTGCCGGAGCTGGTTCGCCGGGGCGTGCGCCCGGACATGGTCACCGACCAGACCAGCGCCCACGACCCGCTGAACGGCTACCTGCCGATCGGCTGGACCTGGGAGCAGTACCGCGACCGCGCGCAGACCGAGCCGGCGGCCGTGGTCAAGGCCGCCAAGCAATCCATGGCGGTGCACGTGCAGGCCATGCTGGACTTCCAGAAGCAGGGCATCCCCACCTTCGATTACGGCAACAACATCCGCCAGATGGCCAAGGAAGAGGGCGTGGCCAACGCCTTCGACTTCCCCGGCTTCGTCCCGGCCTACATCCGTCCGCTGTTCTGCCGCGGCATCGGCCCGTTCCGCTGGGCCGCGCTGTCCGGCGACCCGCAGGACATCTACAAGACCGACGCCAAGGTCAAGGAACTGATCCCGGACGACGCTCACCTGCACCGCTGGCTGGACATGGCCCGCGAGCGCATCAGCTTCCAGGGCCTGCCGGCGCGTATCTGCTGGGTCGGCCTGGGCCTGCGCGCCAAGCTCGGCCTGGCGTTCAACGAGATGGTGCGTTCGGGTGAGCTGTCGGCGCCCATCGTCATCGGCCGCGACCACCTGGACTCCGGCTCGGTATCCAGCCCGAACCGCGAGACCGAGGCCATGGCCGACGGTTCCGACGCCGTGTCCGACTGGCCGCTGCTCAACGCCCTGCTGAACACCGCCAGCGGCGCCACCTGGGTCTCGCTGCACCATGGCGGCGGCGTGGGCATGGGCTTCTCCCAGCACTCGGGCATGGTGATCGTCTGCGACGGTACCGACGAAGCGGCCGCGCGCATCGCCCGCGTGCTGACCAACGACCCGGGCACTGGCGTCATGCGCCACGCCGATGCCGGTTACCAGATCGCCATCGACTGCGCCAGGGAACAAGGCCTGAACCTGCCGATGATCACCGGCAAGCGCTGAGTTCCGGGCCCATGTGCACGCACTGTCCCGGTCCCCTGGGCGGCGTGTTGCGCATGGGCCTTGAGCCCGTCAGGGAGGCGCCGTGGAGCGCCGTGCAGGCACGTCAGTTCTCGATCTGCACCAGGACAACAACAAGAGCATCGTCACAACAGCCCTAGCGGAGAACCGTTGCATGACCCAGTCACACGAGCCTTCGGCCAAGCCCCTGATCGAGCGCCGCTCGATCGACTACATTCCCGAGGCCGAGCGCCACGGCCGCCTCTACAGCCAGTTCACCCTGTGGCTGGGCGCCAACCTGCAGATCACCGCCATCGTCACCGGCGCCCTCGCCGTGGTGCTGGGCGGTGACGTGTTCTGGTCGCTGATCGGCCTGCTCATCGGCCAACTGTTCGGCGGTGCGGTGATGGCGTTGCACGCGGCCCAGGGGCCGAAGCTCGGCCTGCCGCAGATGATCTCCAGCCGGGTGCAGTTCGGTGTCTACGGCGCGGCCATCCCGATCGTCCTGGTGTGCCTGATGTACCTCGGCTTCACCGCCACCGGCACCGTGCTTTCCGGCCAGGCCATCGGCCAGCTGCTCAGCGTCAGCGATAGCGCGGGCATCCTGATCTTCGCCGGCGTGATCGTCCTGTCGACCGTGTTCGGCTACCGGGTGATCCACATGATCGGGCGGATCGCCAGCGTGCTCGGGATCATCGCCTTCATCTACCTGTTCAGCCGCGTGATGGCCCTGGGCGACATCGGCGAGCTGTTGCAGAACCGCCATTTCAGCTGGTCCAGCTTCCTGCTCGCGGTGTCGCTGGCGGCGTCCTGGCAGATCGCCTACGGCCCCTATGTGGCCGACTATTCGCGCTACCTGCCGAGCAGCACTTCGTCGGTGAAGACCTTCCTCGCCGCCGGCCTGGGTTCGGTGATCGGCGCCCAGGTGTCGATGGTGCTCGGCGTGTTCGCCGCGGCCATGGCCAACGGTCAGTTCGCCGGCCGTGAGGTCGCCTACATCGTCGGGCTCGGCGGCGCCGGCGCCACGGCCGCGCTGCTCTACTTCAGCATCGCCTTCGGCAAGGTGACCATCTCCACCCTGAACTCCTACGGCAGCTTCATGTGCATCGCCACCATCATCAGCGGCTTCCGCGGGCACATCGAGGTATCGCGCACCCAGCGCCTGGTCTTCGTGCTCGGCATCGTCGGCGCGGCCACCCTGATCGCGCTGCTGGGCCAGCACTCCTTCCTGGGCGCGTTCAAGTCCTTCATCCTGTTCCTGCTGGCGTTCTTCACCCCCTGGAGCGCAGTGAACCTGGTGGACTACTACTTCATCACCAGGGAGCGTTACGACGTGCCGGCGCTGTCCGATCCGAACGGCCGCTACGGCCGCTGGAACATGCCGGGGATCATCGTCTACACCATCGGCGTGCTGGTACAGATGCCCTTCATCTCCACCAAGCTCTATACCGGCCCCCTGGTGCACTACCTGGGCGGCGTGGATATCTCCTGGATCATCGGCCTGGTGGTGCCCAGCGTCCTCTACTACCTGGTCGCCCGCCGCACCGCCCGCTCGGTGCCCGAGCACATGGTGCTGCCGACCGAACCCTTGAACCTGGACAAGGCCCCCAACGGCGCCTGAGCCAAACTTTCAATAAGGGACGCGGCGCTGGCGCCGCGTCCGACGTGCAACGAACGCCGCCAATCGATGGCGGCGGACAAGGAGACATTCGATGAACCTGCACCTGAAACCCGGCCACCTGACCCTGGCCGACCTGCGCAAGGCCTACCAGCAGCCCCTGCAGCTGACCCTGGACGCCAGCGCCGGCAAGGCGATCGACGCCAGCGTCGCCTGCGTCGAGAGCATCATCGCCGAGGGCCGCACCGCCTACGGCATCAACACCGGTTTCGGCCTGCTGGCCTCGACCCGCATCGCACCGGCCGACCTGGAAAAACTGCAGCGCTCGCTGGTGCTGTCCCACGCCGCCGGTGTCGGCGAGGCACTGGACGACGCCATGGTGCGCCTGATCATGCTGCTCAAGGTGAACAGCCTGGCCCGCGGCTTCTCCGGCATCCGCCGCAAGGTGATCGACGCGCTGGTGGCGCTGATCAACGCCGAGGTCTATCCGCACATTCCGCTCAAGGGCTCGGTGGGCGCTTCCGGCGACCTCGCCCCCCTGGCGCACATGTCCCTGCTGCTGCTCGGCGAGAGCAAGGCGCGCCACAAGGGCCAGTGGCTGCCGGCCACCGAAGCCCTGGCCGTCGCCGGCCTGGAACCCCTGACCCTGGCCGCCAAGGAAGGCCTGGCCCTGCTCAACGGCACCCAGGTGTCCACCGCCTATGCCCTGCGCGGCCTGTTCGAGGCCGAGGACCTGTACGCCGCCGCCAGCGTCTGCGGTGCCCTCAGCGTCGAGGCCATGCTCGGCTCCCGCGCCCCCTTCGATGCGCGCATCCACGCCGCCCGTGGCCAGCGCGGGCAGATCGACGCGGCTGCCGCCTACCGCGACCTGCTCACCGCCAGCAGCGAGATCGCCCGCTCCCACGAGAAGTGCGACAAGGTGCAGGACCCGTACTCCCTGCGCTGCCAGCCCCAGGTCATGGGTGCCTGCCTGACCCAGCTGCGCCAGGCCGCCGAAGTGCTGGAGATCGAGTCCAACGCCGTTTCCGACAACCCGCTGGTGTTCGCCGAAGAGGGCGACGTGATCTCCGGCGGCAACTTCCACGCCGAGCCGGTGGCCATGGCCGCCGACAATATCGCCCTGGCCATCGCCGAGATCGGCTCGCTGTCCGAGCGCCGCATCTCCCTGATGATGGACATGCACATGTCGCAGCTGCCGCCCTTCCTGGTGGAGAACGGCGGGGTCAACTCCGGCTTCATGATCGCCCAGGTCACCGCCGCCGCCCTGGCCAGCGACAACAAGGCCCTGGCCCACCCGGCCAGCGTCGACAGCCTGCCCACCTCGGCCAACCAGGAAGACCACGTGTCCATGGCGCCCAACGCCGGCAAGCGCCTCTGGGCCATGGCCGACAACGTGCGCGGCATCCTCGCCATCGAATGGCTGGGCGCCTGCCAGGGCCTGGACTTCCGCGAAGGCCTGAAGAGCTCGCCGAAGCTGGAAGAGGCCCGCGGCCAACTGCGCGCCAAGGTGCCCTACTACCAGGAAGACCGCTTCTTCGCCCCGGACATCGAGGCTGCCAGCACCCTGCTGGCCAGCGGCTGCCTGAACGCCCTGGTGCCGGCGAAGCTGCTGCCGAGCCTGTGAATCTGAAGTACTGAAATGAGAGGCGGGCGCACAACGCCAGCCTCGGGTCAGGAAGACCGTAGAACAACTGCATGAGGCCCCGGGACGATCACGAGTCGTGGCCGGTCGTTGAAAACAACAATCGCCAGTCATTGGCAGCGGAAGCCGGCACCACCGGCTTCCGCAAATGAACGAACTGCCTTAACCCTTACCAAGTTTCAGGAGCGTCGGAACATGCAATTCAAGAAGCGAGTGTTGGGCCTGATGTGTGCGGCGGGCCTGCTGGCCGGGTCGGCCTCCGCCCAGGCGGCGGGCTGGTGTGAATCCGGGAAGCCGGTGAAGTTCGCCGGGCTCAACTGGGAAAGCGGTATGTTGCTCACCGACCTGCTGCAGTTCGTCCTGAAGAACGGCTACGGCTGCGAGACCGACAGCCTGCCGGGCAACTCCATCACCATGGAGCAGGCCCTGGGCAACAATGACATCCAGATCTTCGCCGAAGAGTGGATCGGCCGCAGCGATGCCTGGAACAAGGCTGCCGCCGCCGGCAAGGTGGTGGGCGTGGGGGCGCCGATCGTCGGCGCCACCGAAGGCTGGTACGTGCCGCGCTACGTGATCGAGGGCGACGCCAAGCGTGGCATCGAGGCGAAGGCCCCGCAGCTCAAGGCGATCGCTGATCTCGGCCAGTACGCCGAGCTGTTCCGCGACCCGGAGGAGCCGGGCAAGGGACGCTTCTACAACTGCCCGGCCGGCTGGACCTGCGAACTGGACAACAGCGAGATGCTCAAGAGCTACGGCCTGGAAGAGAAGTTCACCAACTTCCGTCCCGGCACCGGCCCGGCCCTGGATGCGGCCGTGCTGTCGAGCTATCGCCGTGGCGAGCCTATCCTTTTCTATTACTGGTCGCCGACACCGCTGATGGGCCAGGCCGACCTGGTGAAGCTGGAGGAAAAGCCCGGCGTGGACAAGAGCGTGACCATCCAGGTCGGCCTGTCCAAGACCTTCCATGACGAAGCCCCGGAACTGGTGGCGGTACTGAACAAGGTCAACCTGCCGATCGACCTGCTGAACCAGAACCTGGCGAAGATGGCCAAGGAGAAGATGGACTCGGCGGATCTCGCCAAGGTCTTCCTCAAGGAGCACCCGGAGGTGTGGCACGCCTGGGTCAGCGAGGATGCGGCGAAGAAGATCGAAGCCGCCCTCTGAGGCTTCGGGCGAACCCTGATACCGGCCTTCTCCCCGGGTGGAGAAGGCCTCCCACATGACCGGAGCGAGCTATGTTCCCCGAACGCTTCACCTTCTCCATCGCTGACTGGGTCAATGGCTGGGTAGACAGCCTGGTGACCAACTATGGCGATGTGTTCCGCCACATCTCCGATACCCTGCTCTGGGCCATCGTCTACCTGGAAGGGATCCTGCGCGCCACGCCCTGGTGGCTGGTGCTGATCGTGGTCGCCGGGATTTCCTGGCACGCCACCCGGCGCATTCTGCCGACGGTGGTGATCACCGGGCTGCTGTTCCTGGTGGGCGCCGTGGGGCTCTGGGACAAGCTGATGCAGACCGTCGCGCTGATGCTGGTGGCCACCTTCATCTCGGTGCTGATCGGCATTCCCCTGGGCATCCTCGCTGCCCGCAGCGACCGCCTGCGCGGGGTGCTGATGCCGCTGCTGGACATCATGCAGACCATGCCCAGCTTCGTGTACCTGATCCCGGTGCTGATGCTCTTCGGCCTGGGCAAGGTGCCGGCCATCTTCGCCACCGTGATCTACGCCGCGCCGCCGCTGATCCGCCTCACCGACCTCGGCATCCGCCAGGTGGACAAGGAGGTGATGGAAGCGGTCAACGCCTTCGGCGCCAACCGTTGGCAACAGCTGTTCGGCGTGCAGCTGCCGCTGGCGCTGGCGAGCATCATGGCGGGGATCAACCAGACCACCATGATGGCGCTGTCGATGGTGGTGATCGCCTCGATGATCGGCGCCCGCGGCCTCGGCGAGGACGTGTTGGTGGGTATCCAGACCCTCAACGTCGGCAAGGGCCTCGAAGCGGGCCTGGCCATCGTCATCCTGGCCGTGGTCTTCGACCGCATCACCCAGGCTTACGGCCGTTCGCGGCACGTAGCCAGCAATTGAGTGGCGAGAACATGAGCAAGATTGTCGTCAAGAATGTATTCAAGATCTTCGGCCAGCGCGCCGACGAAGCCCTGGCGCTGATCCAACAGGGCAAGAGCAAGGCCGATGTGCTGGCCAATACCGGCTGCGTGGTCGGGGTCAACGACCTGTCGCTGTCCATCGGTGCCGGCGAGATCTTCGTGATCATGGGCCTGTCCGGCTCCGGCAAGTCCACCCTGGTGCGCCACTTCAACCGCCTGATCGACCCCACCAGCGGGCAGATCCTGGTGGATGGCGAGGACATCCTGCAGTACGACCTGGAAGAGCTGCAGCAATTCCGCCGCCGGAAGATCAGCATGGTGTTCCAGAGCTTCGGCCTGCTGCCGCACAAGACCGTGCTGGATAACGTCGCCTACGGCCTCAAGGTGCGTGGCGAGACCAAGGCCTATTGCCTGGAACGCGCCCAGCACTGGATCACCACCGTGGGCCTGAAAGGCTACGAGAAGTCCTATCCGCACCAGCTCTCCGGCGGCATGCGCCAGCGCGTCGGCCTGGCCCGGGCGCTGGCCTCGGACACCGACGTCATCCTCATGGACGAGGCCTTCAGCGCCCTCGACCCGCTGATCCGTGCCGACATGCAGGAACAGCTGCTGGAGCTGCAGAAAACCCTGCAGAAGACCATCGTCTTCATCACCCATGACCTGGACGAAGCGGTACGCATCGGCAACCGCATCGCCATCCTCAAGGACGGCCAGCTGATCCAGGTCGGCACGCCGAAGGAAATCCTCCACCAGCCGGCGGACGACTACGTCGATCGCTTCGTCCAGCGCCGCGTGGCCAATCTGTAAGGAACAGCCCAGATGTCGTTACCCGAGAAAGTCCTGCTGGGCGATACGCCGCTGACCTGGCGCCAGGTGGTGGCGGTGGCCCGGCATGGCGCGTGTCTGGAACTGACGCAAGCGGCCTGGGCGCGCATCGACAATGCCCGCGGCATCGTCGAGCGCATTGTCGAGCGTGGCGAGCGTGCCTACGGCATCAGCACCGGCCTTGGCGCCCTGAGCGAGGTGGTGCTGAACGCCGAACAGTTCGCCGCGCTGTCGCGCAACACGCTGCTCAGCCACGCCTGCGGCGTTGGCCCGGTGCTGGCCGTCGATCGGACCCGCGCCATCATCTGCTGCGCCATCGCCAACTACAGCCACGGCCGCTCCGGCCTGCAGAGGCAGGTGGTCGAGGCGCTGCTGGCACTGCTGAACCGTGGAATCACCCCACAAGTGCCCTCCCAGGGGTCGGTGGGCTACCTGACCCATATGGCCCATGTCGGCATCACCCTGCTCGGCGTCGGCGAGGTCAGCTATCGCGGCCAGGTGGTACCCGCCGCCGAGGCGCTGGCGGCCGAAGGGCTGGAGCCGGTGCGGCTGGGGGCCAAGGACGGGCTCTGCCTGGTCAACGGCCTGCCGTGCATGACCGGCCTGACCTGCCTGGCGCTGGATGACGCCGAGCGCCTGATGCGCTGGGCCGACGTGATCGGCGCCATGAGTTTCGAGGCCCTGCGCGGGCAGATCGCCGCCTTCGACCCGGACATCATCGCCCTCAAGCCGCACCCCGGCATGCAGGTGGTGGGCGCCAACCTGCTGGCCTTGCTCGCCGGCAGCGAGGTGGTTGCCGCCAGCCGGGGCATCCGCACCCAGGACGCCCTGAGCATCCGCTCGATTCCCCAGGTGCATGGCGCCTGCCGTGACCAGTTCGCCCATGCCGCGCGCCAGGTGGACACCGAACTGGCCTCGGCCAACGACAACCCGCTGCTGCTGGGCACGCCCGACGCCTACAAGGTGGTATCCCAGGCGAACCCCCATGGCGAGTCGGTAGCCATGGCGGCGGACCTGCTGGCCATTGCCGTGGCTGAACTGGGCGGCATCGCCGAACGGCGCCTGGATCGCCTGGTCAACCCGCTGGTCAGCGGCCTGCCAGCCTTCCTGGTGAGCCAGCCCGGGGTCAACTCGGGGATGATGATCGCGCAGTACGTGGCCGCGGCCCTGGCCGGCGAGAACCGCCAGCTGGCGCATCCGGCGGTGGTGGACAACTTCGTCACCTCGGGCCTGCAGGAAGACCACCTGAGCCTCGGCACCAGTGCCGCGCTCAAGCTGGGCAAGGCGCTGGAAAACTGCACCCGCATCCTCGCCATCGAATACCTGCTGGCGGCCCAGGCCTTCGAGTTCCACAAGCCCGGGCATTTCGGCGCGGGCACCGGCGCCGCCTGGGAAGCCCTGCGCGAATCGGTGCCGGCCTATGACCAGGATCGCTGGCTGGCGCCGGACATCGCCCGCGCCGCGGAGCTCCTGCGTGACCGCTCCGCGCTGGAGGGGATCGCCGCGCGCATTGGAGGACTGCAATGAAACACCTCTGGCACAACTGCCACGCCGCCACCATGCAGGGCGGCAAGTACTCGATCATCGAAGACGCGGTGCTGGTCACCTACGCCGGCCGCATCGAATGGATAGGCCCGCGCGAGGCGCTGCCGTCCATTCCCTATGACGTGGAGGTCGACCTCGAAGGCGCCTGGCTCACCCCGGGGCTGGTCGACTGCCACACCCACCTGGTGTTCGGCGGCGACCGCAGCGGCGAATTCGAGCAGCGCCTGGAAGGCGTCAGCTACGCCGAGATCGCCGCCCAGGGCGGTGGCATCGCCAGCACGGTGCGCGCCACCCGCGAAGCCAGCGAGGACGAATTGCTGGAGAGCGCCACCCGTCGCGCCCGCCAGCTGCTGCGCGATGGCGTCACCACCCTGGAAGTGAAGTCCGGCTACGGCCTGGACCTGGCCAGCGAACGCAAGATGCTGCGGGTCGCCCGCCGCCTGGGCGAGACCCTGCCGATCACGGTGCGCGCCACCTGCCTGGCGGCCCACGCCCTGCCGCCGGAGTATGCCGGCCGCGCCGACGACTACATCGACCTCGTCTGCAACGAGATACTGCCGACTCTCGCCGGCGAAGGGCTGGTGGACGCTGTGGACGCCTTCTGCGAGCACCTGGCCTTTTCCCCGGCCCAGGTGGAGCGGGTGTTCAAGGTGGCGAGGGAGCTGGGCCTGCCGGTGAAGCTGCATGCCGAGCAGCTCTCCTCCCTGCACGGATCGAGCCTGGCCGCGCGCTACCAGGCGCTGTCGGCGGACCACCTGGAATACATGACCGAGGACGACGCCATAGCCATGGCCGCCGCCGGGACGGTCGCCGTGCTGCTGCCCGGCGCCTTCTACCTGCTGCGGGAGACCCAGCTGCCGCCCATCGAGGCGCTGCGCAAGCACGGCGTGGCCATGGCGGTGTCCACCGACCTCAACCCCGGCACTTCGCCTGCGCTGTCGCTGCGCATGATGCTGAACATGGCCTGCACCTCCTTCCGCCTGACCCCGGAAGAAGCGCTGGCCGGTGCCACCCTGAATGCCGCCAGGGCCCTGGGCCTGGCCGACAGCCATGGCAGCCTGGAAGTGGGCAAGATGGCTGACTTCATCGCCTGGGACATCCAGCGCCCGGCGGAACTGGCCTACTGGCTGGGCGGCGACCTGCCCAAACGGGTGATTCGACACGGACAGGAGATCGACTGTGGATAACGTTCTCTGCTTCAGCCGCGGCAAGCTGCCGCTGCTGATCAGCATGCCGCACCCCGGCACCCGCCTGACCCCGGCGGTGGAAGCCGGCATGGTGGAGGCCGGCTGGGACCTCACCGATACCGACTGGCACATCCCGCGCCTCTACGACTTCGCCGTCGAACTGGGGGCGAGCACCCTGGCGGCGCAGTACTCGCGCTACGTCATCGACCTGAACCGCCCGGCCGATGACAAGCCGCTCTACGCGACCGCCACCACCGGCCTCTACCCGGCCACCCTGTTCGACGGCGAGCCGCTCTATCGCGAAGGCGAGGAGCCCTCGGCGGCGGAGCGGGCGCGTTACCTGGCGGAGATCTGGACGCCCTATCACCGGACCATCACCGACGAACTGGCGCGGATGAAGGCCGAATTCGGCTATGCGCTGCTGTTCGACGCCCACTCCATCCGCTCCTTCATCCCGCGCCTGTTCGACGGCCGCCTGCCGGACTTCAACCTCGGCACCAATGCCGGTGCCAGCTGCGATCCGGGCCTGGCCGAGGCCCTGCTGGCGGTCTGCGCCAAGGCGCCGGACTACAGCCATGTGCTCAACGGCCGCTTCAAGGGCGGCCACATCACCCGTCACTACGGCCAGCCGGACCAGCATATCCACGCCGTGCAGCTGGAGCTGGCGCAGTGCACCTACATGGACGAGCAGGTGCCCTTCGACTACCGCGAGGATCTGGCCGTGCCGACCCAGGCGGTCCTGCGCAACCTGTTGCAGGCGATGCTGGAGTGGGGGCGCCGGCGTTACGGCAAGTGACGCGCGCCGTTGAGGCGGCGGGTGCCGCTGCTGGTCAGAGCCCGTCGAGGAAGTCCACCAGCCGTTCATTGACCTCAGCTGTGTGCTCCTGCTGCAGCCAGTGACCGGCGCCATCGAGCAGGTGGCGCACGCCCGGGCCATCCGCTCAGGCGAGCGCCGCCATCAGCTTCGGCAGGTTCGCCGCCGCCTGCTGCCTGGCAGCGCCCAGTTCATGCAGCAGGGCGTGGCGCGCCGTGTCCTCCGCCGGTACGTCGCGCACGACCACGCTGGTCAGGAACAGGCGCGATCTGCCCAGCCACTGGGCCAGTGCCGGATCGCCGCGCCAGCGCAGCAGGTTGCCCATGAAGCTTGCCCAGATCCTGATCCAGTCTTCGGGGACCCGGGGCAGGGGAACCGGCCCGCAGTAGGCGTTCTTCTCGTCCTCGTCGGTGAGGTGGCACTCGACATAGGCGGTCAGGGCTGCGGAAAAGACCGGCTGGTTGTTGCTGACCAGCGTCAGGTTGATCCGGTTGCCGTCGAAGGCCCGCACCGGCTGCCACCCGGGGATGCCGTTGGCGCTGCAGTCCACGTGCAGGGTCCCCGGGGGCACCGCGAGACTGCCCCGGTCAAGCTCGACCCGCTCCGGCTCGATCGCCCGCACGTGGCCCAGGCGGACCTTGTGGCGAATGCTGCGCAGGGCGGCCAGCTCGGCCCGCGAGACGATAGCCCCCCGATAGGCCGTCGGCGTGATCGCCGGGTCGATGCGCATCAGCTGGCCGGACTGTTCGAGCCGGTCGAACAGGTCGGCCGGGGAGGTAGCGGAGGCGATGGACGCATACTGGGCGGTGAAGCTGCGGATGGTCCGCTCGAAATTTTCCAGGCCGGGCTGCAGGGTGGCGCGATCCGTGAGCCAGGGGTCGTTGGGCATGATCCAGCGGATCGATTCCGGCGACACGCCGTTCTGCAGCAACCACAGGCAGCTGTCCATGCCGGTCTTGCCCGAGCCCACCACCGTGTAAGCCGGCATCGGCTGGCGGATTCGCGGCAGCTCGTTGGGCGGTATGCAGGTCACCCCGGTTGCGACCCGGTATTTCGGCGGATGGGTGGAGGGCACCTGGGTCTGGGCGTGGGTGGCGTCCACCAGCTTGCGCCGCACCCGCACCCGGTACTCCCGGCCACTGAGCAGGGAGACGAAGCGATGCTCCGATGAACGGTCCCCGACGTAGTCGCACATGGGGTGGTAGCGCACGCGGCCCGACGGGAGGAAACGCTGGTTCATCACCTGCTCGTAGTAGCTGAGGATTTCCGCGCCGGAAGCCAGTTCGTAGAGGTTGTCCCCCAGGGGGGAGCTGTCCTTCCCGCCGCTGCCCAGTTCGCGGGAATTGACCCCGTACCAGGCCGAGGGCTGGTGAAGTCGCACGAAGGGGTAGGCGTCGTTCCAGTGGCCGCCGGGTTGTGCGTGCCGGTCCACCATCAGCACGGTGGCGGTGTCCGACTCGCTGAGCAAGGTATCGACGAACGCCATGGCCGCGGCGCCCGCGCCGATCACCAGATAGTCGGTTTCCAGCAGGTCAGGGTCCATGGCGACCGTCCTCGCGAAAGTGGAAGCCCCCAAACCCTCAAGGCTAGTCCCGTTGGCCAGGTACTCCAGATCAAGAACTGATTGCGACCATAGCCAAGGGCTCTTTCATCGGCGCCACGCTGTCCCGCGGCGCGCAGGGTACAGATCCACGCGCGGGGCCTCTAGCGCTGCAGGCCGAGGTGGCGGATCACCACCACCTTGGCTGCCACCCGTTCCCAGACATCATCCAGCAGTTCGGCCGGGTAGAAGGGCAGGGTGGCCAGTTCGTCGCGGCCGACCCAGGCCAGCTCGCGGATCTCGAACTCATCGCCGCCCAGGCCATTGAGGTTGGCCAGGCTGAGTTCGCCGCGCCAGGCGTCGATCCGGTAGAACAGCTCCATGTGGAAACGGCCCATGGCCGGTTCGGCGAACTCGCGGACGTAGACCAGGGGGCCGACCTCCACCTCCAGCCCGGTCTCCTCCATGAACTCGCGGCGCACCGTGTCGCAGGTCGACTCGTCGCTCTGCGACTCGAAGCCGCCGCCCGGCGGTATCCAGTAGGTGTCGTCGCCCACCACATGCTTGACCAGCAGGATGCGCTCCTCATGCACCAGCAGGCCGGCGGCGCGGATGCGGTGGGTCAGCGGCGCGCTCATTGCCAGTCCAGCCTGGCGAGCTTCCACTCGCCGTCGTCCAGCCACCATTCCAGTTTCACCCCGTAGTGGCGGGCGCTGTCGGGGATCAGGCCCTCGGCGCCGGTGAGGGCGACCTGGGCCTCGGTGTAGCCCTTCTCCCGGTAGGTCGGGTCCAGCCGGCTGGCCTTGGCCAGGGCGAGCACGCCGACGTTCTTGTGGCGCATGAACAGCAGGGCCATGGTGCGACGGGCCCAGTCGCGGTCGTTCTGCTGCTGGGCGACGAACTGCGGGTGCAACTGCTCCAGTACCGAGCTGGTTCGCTTGGCCTCGAGGTTGTCCTGCAGTCGCTGCACCGCCGCATCCAACTCCGCAGCCGGGTCGCTGCGGCCACAACCGGCTAGCATTGCCAGAACGCAGAGCGTCGGCAGCGCGAACTTCCCGAGTAGCATGCTGAACTCCTTTTTCCTCGTTATGATTCCCGGCAGGTTAGAAGGCCGGACTCGTCCAGGGGTCGACCTTTCGCACAGATCAGGGAGCCCAGCATGCAGACTTTGTATCCGGAGATAAAACCCCATGCCCGGCATGAGCTGGCGGTGGACGCGCCGCACGTGCTCTATGTGGATGAAAGCGGCACGCCGGAAGGTTTGCCAGTGGTGTTCATCCACGGCGGCCCCGGGGCCGGCTGCGACGCCATGAGCCGGCGCTTCTTCGACCCCAACCTGTACCGCATAGTCACCTTCGACCAGCGCGGCTGCGGTCGTTCCACGCCCCATGCGAGCCTGGAAAAGAACACCACCTGGGACCTGGTGGCCGACCTGGAACGCATCCGCGAGCACCTGGGCATCGAGAAGTGGGTGCTGTTCGGCGGCTCCTGGGGCTCCACCCTGTCGCTGGCCTACGCCCAGACCCACCCGGAGCGAGTGCTCGGCCTGATCCTGCGGGGCATCTTCCTGTGCCGTCCGGAGGACTTCCACTGGTTCTACCAGGAAGGTTGCAGCCGGCTGTTCCCGGACTACTGGGAGGACTACCTGGCGCCCATTCCGGCGGAGGAGCACGGTGACCTGATGCACGCCTACCACAAGCGCCTGACCGGCCCGGACCAGATCGCCCAGATGCACACCGCCAAGGCCTGGTCCACCTGGGAAGGCCGTACCGCCACCCTGCGCCCCAGCGCGCCGGTAGTGGAGCGCTTCAGCGAGCCGATGCGCGCCCTGTCAATCGCCCGCATCGAGTGTCACTACTTCGTCAACAACGCCTTCCTGGAGCCCAACCAGCTGCTCCGCGACATGCCGCGCATCGCCCACCTGCCGGGGGTCATAGTGCATGGCCGTTACGACGCCATCTGTCCCCTGGACAACGCCTGGGCGCTGCACAAGGCCTGGCCCAACAGCGAGCTGCAGATCGTCCGGGACGCCGGCCACGCCGCCTCCGAGGCCGGCATCACCGACGCCCTGGTGAGGGCGACCTACCAGATGGCGCGCCGCCTGCTGGACATGCCGCCGGAAGAGGACGCCTGATGAAGGGGCTGCTGCAGCGGGTCAGCGCGGCCCGCGTCGAGGTGGATGGCGAAGTGGTCGGCTCCATCGACCAGGGCCTGCTGGTGCTGGTGGGGGTAGAGCCCCAGGACACCGAGGCCAGCGCCGACAAACTGTTGCACAAGCTGGTCAACTACCGGGTCTTCGCCGATGCCGAGGGCAAGATGAACCTGTCCCTGGGCGCCGTCGGCGGCGGCCTGCTGCTGGTTTCCCAGTTCACCCTGGCCGCCGACACCAACAGCGGCCTGCGTCCGAGTTTCTCCACCGCCGCGCCGCCGGCCCGGGGCGAGGAACTGTTCGACTATCTGGTGCGCCAGGCCCGGCTCAAGCACCCGCAGGTGGCCACCGGGCGCTTCGGCGCCAAGATGCAGGTGCACCTGGTCAACGACGGGCCGGTCACCTTCCTGCTCGAAAGCTGAGCGGGCCCGATCTCTGCTTCTTTGCGACTCGCCATCCACGAAGATGACGGTTAGCATGCGCGCCATGCCCCGTCATCCGTGGGCTTGAAGAAGAACAACGAGCTGCCCCATTAGGAGAAAGAATGAAAAAGTTTCTCGCGTCACTGCTGTTCTCCGCCTGCGCCCTGACCGGCCTGGCCCACGCCGGCATGGTCGATGACGCCGTCAAGCGCGGCACCCTGCGCGTCGGCATGGACCCGACCTACATGCCCTTCGAGATGACCAACAAGCGCGGTGAGATCATCGGCTTCGAAGTCGACCTGCTGAAGGCCATGGCCAAGTCCATGGGCGTCAAGCTGGAGCTGGTGTCCACCAGCTACGACGGCATCATCCCGGCGCTGCTGACCGACAAGTTCGACATGATCGGCTCCGGCATGACCCTGACCCAGGAGCGCAACCTGCGCATCAACTTCTCCGAGCCCTTCATCGTGGTCGGCCAGACCCTGCTGGTCCGCAAGGAGCTGCAAGGCGAGATCAAGTCCTACAAGGACCTGAACGATGCCAAGTACCGCATCACCTCGAAGATCGGCACCACCGGCGAGATGGTCGCCAAGAAGCTGATCTCCAAGGCCCAGTACCACGGCTTCGACAACGAGCAGGAAGCGGTGATGGACGTGGTCAACGGCAAGGCCGATGCCTTCATCTACGACGCGCCCTACAACGTGGTGGCGGTGAACAAGGCCGGCGCCGGCAAGCTGGTGTTCCTGGAGCAGCCCTTCACCTACGAGCCCCTGGCCTTCGGCCTGAAGAAGGGCGACTACGACAGCCTCAACTGGATCAATAACTACCTGCACCAGATCAAGCAGGACGGCACCTACGATCGCATCCACGCCAAGTGGTTCAAGAAGACCGACTGGCTGAAAGAGATGGAATAAGCCCGGCGGCGGCCCCAAGGCCCCAGCTGGCAGCGACAGGCCCGGCCCACAAGGCCGGGCCTGCCTTTTGTCCCCCGCCATGAGCGAGATTTCCCGTGATTAGAAAACATCGCCGCACCTGGCCCTGGCACATCCTGACCGGGCTTACCCTGGTCCTGATGGGCTGGGGCCTCTGGTACTCCACTTCACTGATTTCCTACGAATGGCGCTGGAACCGGGTACCCCAGTACTTCGCCTACCAGGCCGAGGAAGGCCAGCGCGCCGCCGACTACGGCACCGTCACGGCCATCGCCGACGCCGGCGACAGCGCCCGCGTGACCCTGACCGCCGAGGGCGGCGAGGAGCAGGTGCTGGAAGTGGACCGCGACAGCCTCCAGGTGAGCCAGGGCGACGATGTTTCCGAAGGCGACCTGGTCGGCGTAACCCGCCACTGGGCGGCCGGCCCGTTGCTCTGGGGGCTCTGGACCACCCTGTGGATATCCGTGGTGTCCGGTGCCTTCGGCCTGCTGATCGGCCTGTTCACCGGCCTCTGCCGGCTGTCGAACAACCCCACCCTGCGCGACCTGTCCACCGTCTATGTCGAGCTGGTGCGCGGCACGCCGCTGCTGGTGCAGATCTTCATCTTCTACTTCTTCATCGGCACCGTGCTGGACCTCTCCCGCGAATTCGCCGGGGTGGCGGCACTGGCCCTGTTCACCGGCGCCTACGTGGGCGAAATCGTCCGTGCCGGCGTGCAGTCCATCGCCCGTGGGCAGAACGAGGCGGCGCGCTCCCTCGGCCTGACCGCAGGTCAGTCCATGCGCCATGTGATCCTGCCCCAGGCGTTCAAGCGCGTACTGCCGCCGCTGGCCGGGCAGTTCATCAGCCTGGTCAAGGACACCTCGCTGGTCTCGGTGATCGCCATCACCGAACTGACCAAGAGCGGCCGCGAGGCGATCACCACCTCCTTCTCCACCTTCGAGATCTGGTTCTGCGTCGCCGCGCTCTACCTCGTCATCAACCTGCCGCTGTCGCAATTCGCCAGCCGTCTGGAGCGGAGGCTCGGGAAAAGTGATTGAAGTCCGTAACCTGGTGAAAGTCTTTGAAGCCCGCGGCCATGAAGTGCGTGCCGTGGATAACGTCACCACGCAGGTCAAGCGTGGCGAAGTGGTGGTGGTGATCGGGCCTTCGGGCTCCGGCAAGTCCACCTTCCTGCGCTGCCTGAACGGCCTGGAGGAACTGGATTCGGGCTCGGTGAGCATCGACGGCGTCGACCTCGCCGACCCGAAGACCGATGTGAACGCCTACCGTCGCGAAGTGGGCATGGTGTTCCAGCACTTCAACCTGTTCCCGCACATGACCGTGCTGGAGAACCTTTGCCTGGCGCAGAAGATCGTGCGCAAGCGCGGCAAGGCCGAGCGCGAGGCCAAGGCCCAGGCACTGCTGGCCAAGGTCGGCATCGCGCAGAAGGCCAACGAATACCCCTCGCGCCTGTCCGGCGGCCAGCAGCAGCGCGTGGCCATCGCCCGTGCCCTGTGCATGGAGCCCAAGGTGATGCTGTTCGACGAACCCACCTCGGCGCTGGACCCGGAAATGGTCGGCGAGGTGCTGGACGTGATGAAGCAGCTGGCCCAGGAAGGCATGACCATGGTCTGCGTCACCCACGAGATGGGTTTTGCCCGCGAAGTGGCCGACCGGGTGCTGTTCTTCGACCACGGCAAGCTGCTGGAGGACGCGCCGCCGGCGCAGTTCTTCGCCCAGCCCCGGGACCCGCGCGCGCAGAGCTTTCTGCGGCAGGTGCTCTGACTGCGGAGTTCAGCAGTAGGGTGGATCACGCTTCACCGATCCGCCGACGGAAGGTGGATAGAAAAGCGCTATCCCCCTACAGCGCCGGTGCGGCTTCCTTGTAGGGGAATGAGGCGCCTCAATGCAGGGGCGTCGCCGGCTGCAGTTCATTCTCCTCCAGCCAGTCCTGGGCCAGCTCGCGCAGGCGGGCGGCCTCGTACTGGTGCCAGGCTTCCAGCAGGACGGGGTATTCCATCAGCACATGGCGGAAGCTGCGCACCGGCTTGCGGCCCGCCAGGGCCTGCTGCAGGGCGGAATAGGCGTGGGGGTGGACCACCTCGACGAGGAACTCCTGCATCAGCCGCAGCTCCTCGCCCTGGCCCAGGGGCTCCACCAGCAGGAAGCGTTCAGGCTCGGCGCGCAGCAGGGCTTCGAGTTCGGGGTCGGCGTCTTCTTCGGGGATCAGCAGCACCTTGCCGCTCAAGAGGTCGAGGTAATGGTCCAGGCCTTCGGTGTTGAGGGCGAAGGCCAACTGGTCGAGGTCGATGGTCAGCGGGCGCATGGGAAGTCTCGATGACTAAGGATGCTGCCAGCCTACGCCAGCCTCGTCATTCAGAACAGCCGGGCGAGCAGGGCGGTGACCGCCGTCTCGACTCGCAGGATGCGTTCCCCGA
Organism: Pseudomonas sp. GCM10022186; assembly: GCF_042656385.1. Classification (NCBI taxonomy): domain Bacteria; kingdom Pseudomonadati; phylum Pseudomonadota; class Gammaproteobacteria; order Pseudomonadales; family Pseudomonadaceae; genus Pseudomonas; species Pseudomonas sp. GCM10022186. Next base: position 43,609 of record NZ_JBHSOU010000002.1, on the reverse strand, counting down.
GCTGCACCGGCTGCAGGCCGGCCTCCCGGAGCTTTTCCACCTCGTAGGGAATCCAGCCGCCTTCCGGGCCGATGGCCAGGGTGATGGGCTCGTTCACTGCGCGGGGGCAGGGCGGAAAATCGCCCGGATGGCCCACCAGGCCCAGGGTGTCGGCGGCCAGTTGTGGCAGGCGGTCCTCGACGAAGGGCTTGAAGCGCTTTTCGATGACCACCTCGGGCAGGACCGTGTCCCGGGCCTGCTCCAGGCCGAGGATCAGCTGCTCGCGGATGGCCGCGGGCTCGAGGAAGGGGGTTTGCCAGAAGCTCTTCTCCACCCGGTAGCTGTTCAGCAGCACCAGGCGCGGCACACCCATGGAGGCGACCGTCTGCAGTACGCGGCGGAGCATCTTCGGCCGCGGCAGGGCGAGCAGCAGGGTAATGGGCAGCTTGGCCGGCGGCGGCTGGTCGAAGCTGACCTCCAGTTCCGCGCAGTCCGCTTCCAGGCGCAGCAGACGGCCCTGGCCCATGAGTCCACCGAGGCGGCCGACCCTCAGGCTGTCGCCCTCTTCGGCGCGGTGGACTTCATGCAGGTGTTTCAGGCGCCGGCCTTCGAGGCGTGCCCGGTCCGCCGCGACGAAGTCGGCGTCTTCGAGAAGGAGCAGGTTCACGGGCGGGTGGCGGGCGGCTGGTCGCCGGGCTCTTCGGCGTCATCGTCCGGGTGGTCACCGCGCTTGCGGATCAGGCCGCCGCAGAACACGCCGACCTCGAACAGCAACCACATGGGCACGGCCAGCAGGGTCTGGGAGAAGATGTCCGGCGGGGTCAGGATCATGCCCACCACGAAGCAGCCGATGATCACATAGGGGCGGATGCGCTTGAGGTAGGCCACGTCCACCACGCCAATCCAGATCAGCAGCACCACGGCCACGGGGATCTCGAAGGCCACCCCGAAGGCGAAGAACAGCGTCATCACGAAGTCGAGGTAGCTGCTGATGTCGGTCATCATCGCCACCCCTTCGGGGGTCACGCTGGCGAAGAAGTGGAAGATCAGCGGGAACACCAGGAAGTAGGCGAAGGCCATGCCACCGTAGAACAGCACGATGCTCGACACCAGCAGCGGCAGGGCGATGCGCTTCTCGTGCTTGTACAGGCCGGGTGCGATGAAACCCCAGACCTGGTGCAGGATCACCGGCATGGCGAGGAATAGCGCCACCACCATGGTCAGCTTGAAGGGGGTGAGGAAGGGCGAGGCCACATCGGTGGCGATCATGGTGGCGCCTTCCGGCAGGTACTGGCGCAGCGGCGCCGAGACCAGGGTGTAGATCTTCTGGGCGAAGTAGAACAGGCCGGCGAAGATGACGAAGATCGCCGCCACGCAGCGCAACAGGCGCGTGCGCAGTTCGGTGAGGTGCGAGACCAGGGGCATTTCCTGGTCCTGTTCCGGCTTCTGGTCGCTCATGGGATGCGGGACGGCTGTTGCGGTTCGACGGGGGCCTGGGGCGCTGTGGGAGCTGCCGGGTTGCTCGCTGCGGGGGCGGGCGACTGGGCCGCTGCGGGCTGCGGTCCGGGCTGGGTGGCCTGGCCGGGCGTGCTGGTGGCAGGCGAGCCCGCAGCAGGGGCCGCTGCCACGGCGGGCGGCGCTACCGGGGCGGCTTCAGGCTCGGACTCGGGCGTAGTAGTGGCAGCCGGAGGCACGATGCTCTCCTTGATCTGCTTTTCCAGCGCCATGATGTGTTCGTTATGCAGCTGGCGACGGATTTCGTCGGCGCCTATCTCGCGCTCGACCTCGGTCTTGATCGCGTTGAAGCTGCGCTTCAGGCGGCCGATCCACAGGCCGGCGGTGCGCGCAGCGCCCGGCAGCCGCTCGGGCCCGAGCACCAGCAGCGCGATCAGGCCGATCAGCAGCAGTTCACCGAAGCTGATACCGAACATGGGGCATCAGTCCTTGCGGGTCACCGGGTCCTGCACCTTCTGCGCCTGGCCCTCGATGGTCTGGGCCTGGTTCAGGGGAGCGGCGCCGGGTTGCTGGGCGTTGTTCTGCTCGGGAGCCTTGTCACCTTCTTCGGTGTTCATGGCCTTGCGGAAGCCCTTGATGGCGTCGCCGACGTCGGAGCCGAGGGTTTTCAGGCGCTTGGTGCCAAAGACCAGCACGACGACGATGAGAATGACCAGCCAGTGTTTCCAGTCGAAGATGCCCATGGTGTGTTCCTCTTGATTGTCTTTGTCAGGCGGAGGGCTGGCGGGCTGCCTTCTCGGCGTGCCCGGACAGGCCGAAGCGACGGTCCAGTTCATCCAGCACGGCCTGGGGGTGCTGGCCAAGGGCGGCGAGCATGACCAGGCTGTGGAACCAGAGGTCGGCGGTTTCGTAGATCAGGTCGCTGGCATCGCCGCTGGTGGCGGCGTCCTTGGCGGCGAGGATGGTTTCCACCGCTTCTTCGCCGACCTTCTCCAGGATCTTGTTCAGGCCCTTGTGGTACAGGCTGGCGACATAGGAACTGTCGGGCGCGGCGTTCTTGCGCTCTTCCAGCACCTCGGCCAGGCGGGCGAGGGTATCACTCATGGCTGTGTCCTGCGGCATAGATGGCATGCGGGTCCTTGAGCACGGGGTCGACGGTCTTCCAGCCGCCGTCTTCGAAAACGCGGTAGAAGCAGCTTTCGCGTCCAGTATGACAGGCGATGCCGCCCAGCTGTTCGACCAGCAGGATGACGACGTCGGCGTCGCAGTCCAGGCGCAGTTCGTGGAGGCGCTGCACGTGGCCGGATTCCTCGCCCTTGCGCCACAACTTGCCACGGGAGCGTGACCAGTAGATGGCGCGGTGCTCGGCGACGGTGAGGGCGAGGGCTTCGCGATTCATCCAGGCCATCATCAGCACCCGGCCCGTCTTGTGGTCCTGGGCGATCGCCGGCACCAGGCCCTCGGCATTCCAGTTGATCTCTTCCAGCCAGTCTTTCATCGTCTCTTCCACAGCGGGGCTGGCCACTCGGGGCCAGCGCTCAGATCGAAATAGTGTGCCAGCGCCACTGCGGGCTGGCTATCGGCGCAGCACCAGATAGAGACCACCGGCCAGCATCAGCCAGCTCGGCCAGGTTTCGGCCGTGGGCGCCAGGCCCTGGGTGGCGGCACCGGCGACCAGCAGGGCGCCGAGCAGGCGCGCGGGCCAGTGGGCGCCGGCCTGTTTCTCGGCCTTCTGCGGGGCGGCGGCGGGCAGCGCCAGGCGTTCCAAGGTATCGCGGGCCATCTGCGAGAGATGTGGCACCTGCTCGGCCTGTTGCTGCAGGTTGCGCAGCAGCTGCAGGGGGCTGACGCGCTCGCGCATCCAGCGCTCGAGGAAGGGCTGGGCGGTGGTCCAGAGGTCCAGGTCGGGATAGAGCTGGCGGCCGAGCCCTTCGATGTTCAGCAGGGTCTTCTGCAGCAGTACCAGCTGCGGCTGGACTTCCATGTTGAAGCGGCGGGCGGTCTGGAACAGGCGCAGCAGCAGCTGGCCGAAGGAGATGTCCTTCAGGGGTTTCTCGAAGATGGGCTCGCAGACGGTGCGGATGGCCGCTTCGAAATCGTTGACCTTGGTTTCCGGGGGCACCCAGCCCGAATCGATGTGCAACTGGGCCACGCGGCGGTAGTCGCGCTTGAAGAAGGCGATCAGGTTGCGCGCCAGGTAGTCCTGGTCCTCGGGGGTGAGGCTGCCGATGATGCCGCAGTCGATGGCGATGTACTGCGGGTTCCAGGGCTGGCGGGTGGCGACGAAGATGTTGCCCGGGTGCATGTCGGCGTGGAAGAAGCTGTCGCGGAACACCTGGGTGAAGAAGATCTCCACGCCGCGCTCGGCCAGCAGCTTCATGTCGGTGCGCTGGTCGGCGAGGGTGGCCAGGTCGGTCACCGGGATGCCGTAGATGCGCTCCATCACCAGTACCTTCGGGCGGCACCAGTCCCAGTAGACCTGGGGCACGTAGAGCAGCGGCGAGCCGTCGAAGTTGCGCTTGAGCTGGCTGGCGTTGGCCGCCTCGCGCAGCAGGTCGAGTTCGTCGTAGATGGTCTTCTCGTAGTCGTCCACCACCTCCACTGGGCGCAGGCGGCGGGCGTCGGCGGAGACGCGTTCGGCCAGGCGGGCGAGGGTGAACAGCCAGGCGAGGTCCTGGCGGATGATCGGTCGCAGGTTGGGGCGGATCACCTTGACCACCACTTCCTCGCCGCTCTTCAGCTGGGCGGCGTGCACCTGGGCCACCGAGGCCGAGGCGAGCGGTTCGACGTCGAAGCGGGCGAAGACCTCGCTGACCTTGGCGCCGAGCTGATCCTCGATGCGCGCCACGGCCTTTTCCGGGGCGAAGGGCGGTACCCGGTCCTGCAGGCGCGCGAGCTCGTCGGCGATGTCCGGCGGCATCAGGTCCCGGCGGGTGGAGAGCAGCTGGCCGAACTTGATGAAGATCGGGCCCAGGTCTTCCAGGGCCAGGCGCAGGCGCTCGCCGCGGGACAGGGTCAGTTCCCGGCGCGGCAGCCAGCGCCAGGGCAGGGCGTAGCTCAGCGCACGCAGCCACCAGGGCAGCGGCAGTTCGAGCAGCAGGTCATCGAGGCGGTAGCGGATGACGACCTGCTGGATGCGCAGCAGGCGGCGGGCGGCGAGCAGCTTCATGCGTTGGACTTGGTTCTCTGGTTCAGACGCTCGGCGCGGGCCTCGAGACGGTCGAGGGCGAGCTTGAGGCGGTCCAGTTCGGCGAAGCGCGCGTCGGCTTCGCGGCGGCCCACCAGGGTGCGCGACTCTTCGGCCAGGTAGTCGGCGAGGTTCTGCCGCAGGCTGTCCAGGCCTTGCCCGGCCCAGCCTGTGCGGCTCTTCAGGTGGCCGGCGAGCAGCTGGGTGCCCACCGGGCCGAGCCAGCGCGACAGTTCGTATTCCCAGTCCAGTTCCAGGTCCTGGAGGACGGCCGCCAACTCCAGCAATACGGCGCTGTCGCCGTCCAGGGCGACTTCCGGGCCGTGCAGCACGGCGGTCTTCTCCCGGGTTGTGGCCAGTTTCAGCAGGCTGCCGGCCGGTGCGCTCAGGCGGCAGTCGGCGGGGGCGGACCAGTGGGCGGCGAGTTTCAGGCCATCGCCGCCGGGGAGCAGGAACAGCTTCAGCGCCGGGCTCTGGCAGTCGACCTCGATGACGCTGCCTTCCAGGGCGGCCATGCGCGGCAACGCGGTGCTGTCCAGGGACAGCACCCGATTGAGGCCGAGCTCGATGCCGGCGAGCAGCGCCTGGGTCAGCATCAGGGCTTGATGCCGCGGTGCAGGGCGACGATGCCGCCGGTCATGTTGTGGTAGGTGACCCGCTCGAATCCGGCCTCGGCCATCATCGCCTTGAGGGTTTCCTGGTCCGGGTGCATGCGGATCGACTCGGCCAGGTAGCGGTAGCTGTCGGCGTCGTTGGTGATCAGCTTGCCCATCAGCGGCAGCAGGCTGAAGGAGTAGGCGTCGTAGGCCTTGGACAGCAGGCCGCTGGTGGGCTTGGAGAACTCCAGCACCAGCAGGCGGCCACCCGGCTTGAGCACCCGCAGCATGGAGCGCAGGGCGTCCTCCTTGTGGGTGACGTTGCGCAGGCCGAAGGCGATGGTGACCACGTCGAAGTGGTTGTCGGGGAAGGGCAGCTTCTCGGCGTCGGCCTGGACGAAGCTGACGTTGCCGGCCACGCCGCTGTCCAGCAGCTTGTCGCGGCCGACCTTGAGCATGGAAGCATTGATGTCCGCCAGCACCACTTCTCCGGTCATGCCCACCAGGCGCGAGAACTGGCGGGTGAGATCGCCCGTGCCGCCGGCGATGTCCAGCACCCGGTTGCCCGGGCGCACGCCGGACAGCTCGATGGTGAAGCGCTTCCACAGGCGGTGGACGCCGCCGGACATCAGGTCGTTCATCAGGTCGTACTTGGCCGCCACCGAGTGGAACACCTCGGCGACCTTGTCGGCCTTCTGGCTCTCGGGGACCTGCTGGTAACCGAAGTGGGTCGTGGGTTCGGCGTCGTTGCCTTTGCGCGGGTCGTTCATGTCGCTGCCACCGGAATTGAATGGCGGCCATTCTAATGCCGGCGTCCGGCTTTGTCTTGGCAACGGTGGACGCCGGACGCGGCGAGGGCTCGCGGGGGCTGGTATAGTCGCGCGACCAAAGGTCGCAGCAGGAGCAGTCCATGTCCCGTATCCATGTCGAACGTTCGCACACCCTGAGCCACGAGGCCGTGCGTGAGAAGGCCGAGAAGCTGGCCGAACGCCTGGCGCGCGAGTACGACGTGCGTTACCAGTGGCGCGGCGACACCCTGGAGTTCAAGCGCAGCGGTGCCGATGGCCAGATCGAGGTGGGTGCCGACAAGGTGCGTGTGGAGGTCAGGCTGGGCCTGTTGCTGTCGGCCATGGGCGGCATGATCAGGCGCGAGATCGAGAAGGCGCTGGACGAGTACCTGGTGTGATTCGGGGCCAGGCTCGCCGGGAATGATACCTGTGTAGGTTGGCGCCGAGCTTGCGAAGCCCAGCATTTCCGATGCGCCTGCCCTTGTTGGGCCTCGCTGCGCTCGGCACCAACCTACGGTCCGAGCATGACCGCGCCATCGCTAGTATGCGGTTTCTAATTTTCCTCGTTACCTTGCGCTCAAGCCCTGAAAAAGGGCGAGTCATCCAACTTTCCGCGTGAGGTGCGCCATGGCCAAAGTAGCCGTCAAGAAGAAAGTCGAGAAAGTAGAAAGCAAGTCCACCGTCCTCGCTGACGTCAAAGTCTACGCCCGCAAGATCTGGCTCGCCGGCCTGGGGGCCTACGCCAAGGCCGGTGCCGAGGGTGTCGATTACTTCAAGGAGCTGGTGAAGACCGGCGAAGGCGTCGAGAAGCAGGGCAAGAAACTGGTGGACGAGCAGGTCGAGGCCGCCAACAGCCAGTTCGACAGCGTGAAGAGCAGCGTCACCGGCGTGAAGGAAAAGGTCGAGCTGCAGCTCGACAAGATCGAGAAAGCCTTCGACAACCGTGTGGCCAGTGCTCTCAACCGCATCGGTATTCCCTCCCGGCAGGATGTTGAGGCACTCTCTGCTAAGCTTGATGAGCTGAGCGCGTTGCTCGAGCACGTCGCGCGAACCAAATAAGGAGAGCAGGATGGCTGGCAAGAAGAAAACCGATAAAGACACCAACTCCTGGATCGGCGAGATCGAGAAATACTCGCGCCAGATCTGGCTGGCTGGCTTGGGGGCCTACTCGAAGATCAGCAACGACGGCTCCAAGCTGTTCGACACGCTGGTAAAGGATGGCGAGAAGGCCGAGAAGCAGGCCAAGACCGAGGTGGACAAGCAGGTCGAGGCGGTCAAGTCGCGGGTCGACTCCCGCGTGGGTTCGGCCAAATCCAAGGTCGAAGAGGTCAAGGGCAAGGCGATCGGCAAGTGGGGCGAGCTGGAAGAGGCGTTCGACAAACGCCTGAACAGCGCCATTTCCCGTCTCGGCGTGCCCAGCCGCAGTGAGGTGAAGGACCTGCAAGGCAAGGTCGATGCCCTGACCAAGCAGATCGAGAAACTCACCGGTGTGTCGGCCAAGTCGGTCAAGCCTGCGGCCAAGGCTGCCGCCAAACCGGCTGCCAAGGCCGCCGCGAAGCCCGCCGCCAAGGTTGCGGCTGCCAAACCGGCTGCCAAGGCTGCTGCTGCCAAGCCCGCCGCGAAAGCTGCTGCCAAGCCGGCCGCTGCCGCCAAGCCCGCTGCCAAGCCTGCAGCGGCGAAACCCGCCGCCGCGAAGAAACCGGCAGCGAAGAAGCCCGCCGCGCCCAAGGCAGCCAAGCCCGCCGCTCCGGCTGCGAGCCCGACCCCGGCAGCCACTCCGGCCGCCAGTGCCGCTCCGGCTCCGAGCGTTGCGCCGGCCGCACCCGCGGCACCGGCTCCGGCAGCTGCACCGGTCACGCCGCCGTCCAGCCAGTCCTGAGCTTTACCGGCATGACCCAGACGCCCGGCTTCGCCGGGCGTTTGCGTTTCAGGCGTCCAGATAACGCCTGGCCAGGCTCTCCGCGGCGTGCCGCGGGCCGGGGCGCAGGTGCGGCGCGACCAGCATCATCACCTGGTAGACCACCAGGCGGATTTCACCGCCGCTGCCCAGCACCCGCTGGTAGTCGAGGGAAAACAGCAGAGTCAGGGTGATCTGCTCCACCAGTTGGCCGAGGGCTTCGGTATCGCTGACCAACTGGCGCTCCGCCTTGAGGCGGGCCAGCAGGGCGGCCAGGGTACGCTTGAGGTGGTTGAGCCAGCTGCGTATGCCGCGGGCCAGCTTCGGCAGGCGCCCGGCGAGGTTGGACAGGTCCTGGAAGAGGAAGCGGTACTTGGCCAGGCGTTCGACGATCAGGTGCAGGAACAGCCAGTAGTCTTCGGCATCCAGTCGCGCTTCGGCCGGCGGGTCGAGCAGGGGCGCCAGTTCTTCCTGGAAGCGCTCGAACAGCACCATCACCAGCGGCTCCTTGCCGTGGAAGTGGTAGTAGAGGTTACCGGGGCTGATGCCCAGTTCGGTGGCGATTTCCAGGGTGGTGACGTTGGGTTCGCCATTGCGGTTGAACAGATCGAGGGCGCATTCGAGGATGCGGTCGCGGGTCTTCATCCAGGTGTCTTGCCAGGCGTTGCGTAGCGGGTTGATGAGCCGGCCGGGCGCTCGCCCGGCCGGCTCGTGGAGGGTTCAGCGCACGTGCACATAGGTTCCAGGCGCGGCTTCCATCGGCGGATAGTCCTGGTTGCCCAGGGCCATGATGGTTTCCCGTTGCTCGCCGGAACGCTCCTGGACCCAGCCCAGCCACTGCGGCCACCAACTGCCCTGCACGTGCCGGGCATCGTAGTACCAGGCGCGCGGGTCGGAGCTGAGCTTGCCGTTCTCGTAGTAGTTGGCCTTGGGGTTGCCCGGCGGGTTGAGAATGCTCTGGATGTGGCCGCTGTTGGACAGCACGAAGCGGCTGTCGCCACCCAGTAGCAGGGCGGAGCGGTAGACGGCGTCCCAGGGCGTGATGTGATCGTTGATGCCGGCCACGCTGAAACTGTCCACGTTGACCTTCTGCAGGTCGATCGGGGTGCCGCAGATCTCCAGGCCGCCGCTGCGGGTCAGCGGGTTGTGCTTGAAGAAGTCCAGCATGTCGCCGTGCAGCGCAGCGGGCAGGCGGGTGTTGTCGTTGTTCCAGTAGAGGATATCGAAGGCCGGGGGTTCGCGACCCAGCAGGTAGTTGTTGACGAAGTAGTTCCACACCAGGTCGTTGGGGCGCATCCAGGCGAAGACCTTGGCCATGGCCTTGCCGTCCAGCACGCCGGCCTGGTAGGAGCGGCGCTTGGCGGCTTCCAGGGTCTGCTCGTCGGCGAAGAGCGCGGCGGGGCTGTCCACCTGGCTATCCAGCAGGCTGACCAGGTAGGTGGCGCTGCTGACCTTGCGCAGCTGCCGGCGCGCCTGCAGGTGGCCCTGCAGTGCGGCGTTGGTGAGGCCGCCGGCGCAGGCGCCGACCAGGTTGACTTCCTTGCTGCCGGTGATTGCGCGGCAGACCTCGAAGGCTTCCTCCAGGGCTTGCACGTAAGTGGAGAGACCCCACTCGCGGTGGCGCGCATCGGGGTTGCGCCAACTCACCATGAACACCTGCAGGCCGTTCTTCAGGGCGTACTGGACGAAGCTCTTGTCATGGCTGAGGTCGAATATGTAGTACTTGTTGATCTGCGGTGGCACCACCAGCAGCGGGCGCAGGTACTGTTTCTCGCTCATCGGCTTGTACTGGATCAGCTCCAGCAGCTCGTTGCGGAAGACCACTGCGCCGGGGGTGGTGGCCAGGTTGCGGCCGATCTCGAAGGCGTGCTTGCTGACCTGGCTGGGCATGCCGTCGTTGTGCAGCAGGTCGTCCAGCAGGTGGCCGAGGCCCTTGACCAGGCTGAGCCCGCCAGTGTTGAACAGCTCCTTCACCGCAAGCGGGTTGAGCAGGCTGTTGGTGGGCGCCAGTGCGTCGCTCAGCTGGGCCAGGACGAAACGTGCGCGAGCGCGGTCGTCGTCGCTGAGGTCGCTTTCATCGATCCAGGCGCTGAGCTGCCGCTGCCAGGCGAGGTAGACCTGCAGGCCGCGGCGGTAGAAGGGGTTGTGCTGCCAGGAGGGGTCGGCGAAACGGCTGTCCTGCGGGTTGGGCTGGTGCAGGGTGTCGCCGAGCAGGACGCGGCCGACCTGGCCGCCGAAGGCGAGCACGTGTCGTGCGCTGTGCACCGGATGCCGCAGTCCCTGCAGCGCCAGGTTGCGTACCGTGGAAAACAGATCCTTGCCGCGCAGGCCGACGATGGCGCTTTGCGCGTTCATGAAGGCGGCAGGTGCCGGCAAGGTGCCCGGGATTTGTTTTTCTCGCATTGGGGCAGCGCTCCGTATTCGGTCCGTGGTTCAGGAGGTCTACAGCAAGGGTTGTACCATCAGAAGCCCGAAGTGCATTCCAGACTATCGCGGGCAGAATTCAAGTTGATGACACGGCGCACTGGTCTGGTTCGGGCGCCTGGCCTCTGCCCCACATGGGAGCGGCTGCCGTTCAGCCGCTGCGCAGCGGCACTGCCTGGGGGTGGATCACCGCACGTTGTCGCTCCTCGGCGAGGAATTTCATGATGATCGGCGCCACTGTTTCGGCGCGGGTCACGAGAAACAGGTGACCGTCGTCGATCACGTGAAGTTCCGCGTTCGGAATGCGCCAGGCCAGCAGGCGCATGTTCACCAGCGGGATGATCGGGTCGTCGTCGCCGGCCAGTACCAGGGTCGGCTGGCGGATGCGGTGCAACCAGTGGATGCTGGTCCAGCCGAGGCCGGCGAACAGTTGCCAGTAGTAGCCCAGCTTGCCGGAGGAGCGCACTTTGCTGGCGTGGGCCATGGCCAGGCTCGGGTCGCGACGGAAGGCGCCACCATAGATGTCCGGGGCTATGTGGACACCATAGGACGGCTGGATGTAGCGCCGCGGGCTGGCCATGCGCCAGAGCACCTTGGGTTTGCCGGGCACCATCACGGCGCCGGCCGAGGTGGCGGCGAGGATCAGCTTCTTGCAGCGCTCGGGATAATCGTGGGCGAACTGCTGGGCCAGGGCGCCGCCCCAGGACACGCCGATGGCGCTGACCTGGCCGTAGTCCAGGTAGTCCAGCATGCGTGCGGCCAGCTTGGCCAGGCCGCAGAAGCGGTAGGGCATGCTCGGGGTCGAGGAGCCGCCGACACCTGGCACGTCGAAGGCGATCACCTCCAGGTCAGGGTCCAGCGCCTGGACGAAGGGGAATACCAGCTCGAGGTTGGCGCCGATGCCATTGAAGATCAGCAAGGGCGTCATGTGCGACTGGCCGGGTCGCACCGCGGTGCGGATGGTCTGGCCGTCCAGCTCGATGGTTCTGAAGACGAATGGTAGCGGCATGCGCAGGGCCCTATTGTTTTGAAGGCCGGAGGAGGGCCTCCCCGGCCTCCCCGGTATCCGCCAGGCTGAGCCTGGATAGCACCGCCGGTGATTGCCGGCGGTGCGCAAGGCACGTCCTGGTGCCGTGGGCAGTGGTGCGCAGGGCGCAATCTCTCATCGCTCGTGCACGTAGGTGCCGGGCGACGCTTCACCGGCCGGGAAGGCCTTGTTGCCCAGGGTGAATCTGGCTTTTTTCATCTCGCCGGAGCGTTCGGCTATCCACTTCTGCCAGTGCAGCCACCAGGAGTCGGCGTGCTTGGTGGCGTTCTCCAGCCAGACCTTGGGGTCCGCCGGCATATCGCTGCTGGTGGAGAAACGCGCCTTGGGGTTGCCGGGAGGGTTGAGGATGCTCTGGATGTGGCCGCTGTTGGACAGCACGAACTCGCATTTGCCGCCCAGCAGCCGCGCCGAGCGGTAGCAGGCTTCCCAGGGGGTGATGTGGTCGGTGGTGCCGGCCACGCAGTAGAAGTCGGCGGTGACCTGCTTGAGGTCGATGGGCGTGCCGCAGACTTCCAGGGCATTGGGGCGGGTCAGCGGGTTGGTCTTGAACATCTCCACCAGCTCGCCGTGGAGGGCGGCGGGCAGGCGCGTGGTGTCGTTGTTCCAGTAGAGGATGTCGAAGACCGGCGGCTCGTTGCCCAGCAGGTAGTTGTTGACCCAGTAGTTCCAGATGAGGTCGTTGGGGCGCATCCAGGCGAAGACCTTGGCCATGTCCTTGCCCTCCAGCACGCCGGCCTGGTAGGAGCGGCGCTTGGCGGCTTCCAGGGTCTGCTCGTCGGCGAACAGGGCTACCTGGGTGTCGAGGTTGAAGTCGAGGACGCTGACCATCTGGGTGAAGGCGTTGACCTTGTGCTCGCCGATGGCCTTGTAGTGGCCGAGCAGGGCCACGGTGGTGATGCCGCCGGAGCAGGCGCCGAGGACGTTGAGGTCCTTGGCGCCGGTGATCTTCAGGATGACGTCGATGGCCTGCTTGAGGGCGTCGATGTAGGTCGACAGCCCCCATTCGCGCTGGGCCTTGTTCGGGTTGCGCCAGCTGACGATGAAGGTCTGCAGGCCGTTGCGCAGGCAGAAGCGCGCCAGGCTCTTCTCCGGCGACAGGTCGAAGACATAGAACTTGTTGATCTGCGGCGGCACCACCAGCAGCGGGCGCTCGTGCACGCTCTCGGTAATGGGCTTGTACTGGATCAGCTCCAGCACGTCGTTGCGGAACACCACCGCGCCTTCGGTGGTGGCGAGGTTCTTGCCGACCTCGAAGGCGGACATGTTCACCTGGCTGGGCATACCGCCATTGTTGACCAGGTCCTTGGCCAGGTGGGAGAGGCCGTCAAGCAGGCTCTTGCCGCCGGTTTCGAAGAAGCGCTTGACCGCAGCCGGGTTGGCCATGCTGTTGGTGGGCGCCATGGCTTCGGTCATCAGGTTGATGACGAAGTGGCCGCGGCTGGTGTCCTGTGCCGAGAGGTTGCTCTCTTCGATCCACTTGTGCAGCTCCTTGCGCCAGGCCAGGTAGGTCTGCAGGTAGCGTTTGTACAGCGGGTTCTGGCTCCAGGCCGGGTCGTTGAAGCGGCGGTCGTCGGATTCGGGCTGCAGGCCGGACTTGCCGAGCAGTACGTCCTTCAGTTCAAGGCTGAAATGGGCGACGTGTTTTGCACTGTGGAAAGGTTGCTTGATGGCTTGCAACAGCACCATCCGCGCTGAAGACAGCAGGTCCTTGCCGCGGATCCCTATCACCGGGTTGAGGTTCAGGGTGTTGTCCGAAGCCTGGTACTGCAGGTCTTCATTGTTCTTGTTGCTCATCTACGACGCTCCATTGTCCTGAGTCGAACAGCGCCCTGGCACAACAGTGCGCTGACTCGCTCGGGTTACCGGGAAGGCGAAGCGAACTTCGCGTATTTCTCTGTATCTGGCGATGCCAAATGCATGGACCCTGCCAGAACTTGGTTACTCGAGTTTGTCAGTTTGCGCAAGTTGGTCGCAGAGAGTTCGCTGCAGCGGGAGTATGTCGCGCGGGTTTAGAAAAAGCGCCCTAACCTCGGGCGGTGCGAGCCGGAATGGGGCGCGCCCCGCACTTTTTCAGAGCATCAGCTTGACCACCGACTCGTCGGGGTCGCGGGAACGGCCGGCGGCCGCCAGCTCCTGCAGGTAGTCGCTCCACAGCTCCTCCTGATGCGTGGCGAGCTGATAGAGGTAGTCCCAGGTGAAGAGACCGCTGTCGTGGCCGTCGTCGAAGATCAATTTCAGGGCATAGTTGCCGGCGGGCTCGAGGCGGGTCAGGCCGACCCTGAGCTTGCCGTACTGGAGGATGGGCTTGCCGTGGCCCTGCACCTCCGCGGAGGGGGAGTGCACGCGCAGGAATTCGGCACTGAGCTGATAGCGCTCGTCCGGGCCGTATTCCAGCTCCAGGGTCCTGGAGGCCTTGTGCAGTTTGATGGCGGTGGGGATGCGCATGGTCGTAAAGGCCGAATTGAGGCTGGAGGCTCTAGGCTGAACGCGGATCGACTTTTCGTCCAGCCTCCAGCCTCCAGCGGCTCGCGCTCTTAGAGGATGTAGCGCGACAGGTCCTCGTCCTGGGCCAGTTCGGCGAGGTGGCCGTTGACGTAGGCGGCGTCGATGCGGATCGGCTTCTCGTCATGCTGCGCGGCCAGGTCGCCGGCGCTGAAGGAGACCTCCTCCAGCAGGCGTTCGAGCAGGGTATGCAGGCGGCGGGCACCGATGTTCTCGGTCTTCTCGTTGACCTGCCAGGCGATCTCGGCCAGTCGCTTGATGCCGTCCTGGGCGAACTCGATGTTCAGGCCTTCGACCTTCAGCAGGGCGCTGTACTGCTCGGTCAGCGAAGCGTGGGGCTCGGTAAGGATGCGCTCGAAGTCCTCGGGGGAGAGAGCTTTCAACTCGACGCGGATCGGCAGGCGGCCCTGCAGCTCCGGCACCAGATCGCTGGGCTTGGACAGGTGGAAGGCGCCGGATGCGATGAACAGGATGTGGTCGGTCTTCACCATGCCCAGCTTGGTGTTCACGGTGCAGCCCTCGATCAGCGGCAGCAGGTCGCGCTGCACGCCCTCGCGGGACACATCGGCGCCGCCGACGTTGCCGCGCTTGGCGATCTTGTCGATCTCGTCGATGAAGACGATGCCGTTCTGCTCCACGGCTTCCAGGGCAGCGGCCTTGAGGTCTTCCTCGTTGACCAGGCGTGCGGCCTCTTCGTCGCGCACCAGCTTGAGGGCTTCCTTGACCTTCAGCTTGCGGGTCTTGCGCTTGCCCTTGCCGAGGTTGGAGAAGAGGTTCTGCAACTGGTTGGTCATTTCCTCCATGCCGGGCGGGGCCATGATTTCCACGCCGGCCGGGGATTCGGCCACTTCGATGTCGATTTCCTTGTCGTCCAGCTGGCCTTCGCGCAGGCGCTTGCGGAACAGCTGGCGGGTGTTGGAATCCTCGCGCGGCTGCTCGTCGCCGAAGCCGGTGCGGGCGGGGGGCAGCAGGGCATCGAGGATGCGTTCCTCGGCGGCATCTTCGGCGCGGTAGCGCACCTTGTGCATCTCCTGCTCGCGCATCATCTTCACGGCGGCATCGGCCAGGTCGCGGATGATGGATTCGACGTCACGGCCGACATAGCCCACTTCGGTGAACTTGGTGGCTTCCACCTTGATGAAGGGAGCGTTGGCCAGCTTGGCCAGGCGACGGGCGATTTCGGTCTTGCCGACGCCGGTCGGACCGATCATCAGGATGTTCTTCGGCGTCACCTCGGCGCGCAGCTCGGCGGGCAGCTGCATGCGCCGCCAGCGGTTGCGCAGGGCGATGGCGACGGCGCGCTTGGCGTCGTCCTGGCCAACGATGTGGCGGTTGAGTTCGTGGACGATTTCGCGGGGCGTCATGGACATGAAAAGTGCTCCAATGCGGGACGGCGGCCTCACTCGGCGCTGTCCAGCTCCTCGATGGTCAGGTTCTGGTTGGTGAACACGCAGATGGAGCCGGCGATGTTCAGGGCGGTCTCGGTCACTTCGCGGGCGGACAGCTCGGTGTGCTGCAGCAGTGCCAGGGCGGCGGCCTGGGCGAAACCGCCGCCGGAGCCCATGGCGATCAGGCCGTGCTCGGGTTCGACCACGTCGCCGTTGCCGGTGATGATCAGCGAGGCATCCTTGTTGGCTACCGCGAGCATGGCTTCCAGGCGGCTCAGGGAGCGGTCGGTACGCCAGTCCTTGGCCAGTTCGACGGCGGCACGGACGAGATGGCCCTGGTGTTTTTCCAGCTGGCCTTCGAAGCGTTCGAACAGGGTGAAGGCGTCGGCGGTGGCACCGGCGAAGCCGGCAAGGACCTGGCCGTGGTAGAGACGACGGACCTTGCGGGCGTTGCTCTTCATGACGGTATTGCCGAGGGAAACCTGGCCGTCGCCGCCCATGACGACTTTGCCATTGCGGCGGACTGAAACGATGGTGGTCAAGGGGAGAGTCTCCACGCAGCGGGGCGGAATGCCCGAATGGAAACTCAGATGGGGGGCCTTGCCCAGCTTTTCAACTGCACAAGGCCTGCCAGCGGCTCAACGGCTCTGCCGCTGCTGTAACAGCAGGTTGCTGAAGCCGCTGCCTGCCAGCTGCTTCTGCGCCGAGGCGAGCTGCTCGCGGTTGGCGAAGGGGCCGACCAGTACGCGATACCAGGTTTCTTCGCGGACGGTGCCGGATTCCACCTGGACGTTCTGTCCGAGCAGGATGATCTGCGCACGCACGCGGTCGGCGTCGTCGCGCTTGCGGAAGGAGCCGGCCTGGAGGAAGAACTGGTTGGTGACCGGTGCCTTGGCGACCACCGGCGGCGGAGGCGGCGTCTCGCCATTGAGGGCGGCTTGCGCTCGCGCGGCGTCGATCTTCGCGGCTTCCTCCGGGGTGACCGGTTTCTGCTGCGGGGGCGGAGGCGGGGGCGCCTTGGGCACGGCTTCGGGAGGCACTATGACTTCCGATTCCGGCAGCAGGGTGTAGAAGTCGTACTTCGGCTTCACCGGCTCCTGGGATGAGGGCGTGGGCTTGGCCTGGGGCTGGGCCTTGCCGGCGCTGTCGGTCTCATTGGCGGCCTTGCCGCTGCTGGCGCCGCCAGCGGTGCCGGCTGCGGCCTGCTCGGGTTTGGCGCGGCGGACTTCGTCGCGGCCGGGCTCGAGCTTGTTCAGGAACATCACGAAGCCACCGATGACCAGGCCGATGGCCAGCCAGACCCAGCCGGGCACCGGTTTCTTGGCCGGCGCCTGGTAGCGGCTGGCCCCGCGCTTGGGTGCAGGTTTCTTTTTCGCCATAGTCCGTTACATGCGTTCCAGGGTTTGCAGGCCAAGCAGTTCCAGGCCCTGCTTGAGGGTGCGGCCGGTCAGCGCGGCGAGGCGCAGGCGGCTTTGCTGGGTGGCCGGGTCCTCGGCGGTGAGAATCGGGCAGTTCTCGTAGAAGCTGGAGAACAGGCCGGCCAGGTCATAGAGGTAGGCACAGAGGATGTGCGGCACGCCCTTCTCGGCGACATTGCCCAGGGTGTCGGCGAACTGCGCCAGCTTGGCGGCCAGGGCCTGTTCCTGCTCGGCCACCAGTTGGATCTGCCCGTCCACTTCGCTGAAGTCCTTGCCCAGCTTGCGGAACACGCTGGCCACACGGGTGTAGGCGTAGAGCAGATAGGGCGCGGTGTTGCCCTCGAAGCTCAGCATCAGTTCGAAGTTGAAGCTGTAGTCGCTGGTGCGGTGCTTGGACAGGTCGGCGTACTTCACCGCGCCGATGCCCACGGCACGGGCGATCCGGCGCAGCTCGGCCTCGTCCAGTTCGGGGTTCTTGGCCTTGACCAGCTCGTAGGCGCGCTGCTCGGCTTCGTCCAGCAGGTCGACCAGCTTCACGGTGCCGCCGTCGCGGGTCTTGAAGGGGCGGCCGTCGGCGCCGTTCATGGTGCCGAAGCCCATGTGTTCCATCTCGAAGTCGTTGGGCACGAAACCGGCCAGCCGGGCGCAGGCGAAGACCATCTGGAAGTGCAGGGCCTGGCGCTGGTCGACGAAATACAGCGCGCGGTCGGCCTTGAGCACACCGCTGCGGTAGCGGGTGGCGGCGAGGTCGGTGGTGGCGTAGAGGTAGCCGCCACCGGCCTTCTGCACGATCAGCGGCAGCGGGTTGCCTTCGGCATTCTTGAACTCGTCCATGAACACGCAGAGGGCACCGTCGCTCTCGGTGAGCAGGCCCTTGGCGCGCAGGTCCGCGACCACCTGGGGCAGGTCGTCGTTGTAGGCGCTCTCGCCCTTCACGTCGGCCATGCTGAGCTTCACGCCCAGGCGGTCGTAGACGGCCTGGCAGTGGCTCAGGGAAATGTCGTTGAAGCGGTTCCACAGGCTCAGGCAATCCGGGTCGCCGGCCTGCAGCTTGACCACCAGTTCGCGGGCGCGGTCGGCGAACTCGGGGGATTCGTCGAAGCGCTTCTTGGCGGCGCGGTAGAAGGATTCCAGGTCCGACAGCTCGGCATCGCTGCCCACCGGCTGCTCCTGCATGTAGGCCAGCAGCATGCCGAACTGGGTGCCCCAGTCGCCGACGTGGTTCTGGCGGATCACGGTGTCGCCGAGGAACTCGAGGACCCGCGCCACGCCGTCACCGATGATGGTGGAACGCAGGTGGCCGACGTGCATTTCCTTGGCCAGGTTCGGCGCCGACAGGTCGATGACCACGCGCTGCTGCGGGCCGTTCTTGCGTACGCCGAGATGAGCGTCGGCCAGGGCGGCTTCCAGGCGCTGGGCCAGGGCCTGGGTGTTCTGGAAGAAGTTGAGGAAGCCGGGGCCGGCGATCTCCACCTTGGCCACCTGATCGTCCTGGGGCAGGGCTGCGATGAGCTTCTCGGCCAGGTCGCGCGGCTTCATGCCGGCGGGCTTGGCCAGCATCATGGCGATGTTGCTGGCGAAGTCGCCGTGGCTCTTGTCCTTGGTGTTCTCCACCTGGATGGCCGGGCTGAGGCCCTCGGGCAGCACGCCCTCGCTGGCGAGACGGGTCAGGGCTTGCTGGATCAGGTGGCGAATGGTGTCTTTCATCTTCTGCTCTTCCGGCCGCCCCGCAGAGGGCTGGCGCTGGTTGAAAACTGTGCATTATCGGCGGCCTGCGGCTGCAGCTTCAAGTTTTAAGCGGTGGATGGTCGGAAGCTCCACCTAAAACAGATCGATGGGGTCGATATCCAGCGACCAGCGCACCGCGCGGCCTCCGGGCAACTGTTCCAGGGCCTGGCTCCAGGGTGTCAGCAGGCGGTGCAGCGGCGCCCGGGCGCTGGCCTGCAGCAACAACTGCGCACGGTAACGGCCGGCGCGGCGTTCCATGGGGGCGGGCACCGGGCCCAGCAGTTCGACTCCGTCGACGCCCATTTCGGCCAACTGCTGCTCGGCTTCGGCGCAGGCGCTGTCGAGGAATGCCTCCGCCTGGCCCGGCTTGTGGGCCTCGGCGCGCAGCAGGGCGAGGTGGGCGAAGGGCGGCAGGCCGGCGGCGCGGCGCTCGGAGAGGGCCTGTTCGGCAAAGGCGAAGTAGCCCTGTTCGGTGAGCTGCACCAGCAACGGGTGCTCGGCGAGATGGGTCTGGATGATCACCCGGCCCGGTTCCTCGGCGCGTCCGGCGCGCCCGGCGACCTGGACGATGAGCTGGGCCATGCGTTCGCTGGCGCGGAAGTCGGCGGAGAACAGGCCGCCATCGGCATCGAGGATGGCCACCAGGGTGACCCGCGGGAAGTGGTGCCCCTTGGCGAGCATCTGGGTGCCCACCAGGATGCAGGGCTCGCCGCGCTGGATGGTGGCGAACAGCTTGTCTATGGCGTCCTTGCGCGAGGTGCTGTCGCGATCGATGCGCAGTACCTGCGTCTTCGGGAAGAGGATCGCCAGGCGCTCTTCGGCGCGCTCGGTGCCGGCGCCCACGGGGCGCAGGTCGACCCGTCCGCAATCGGGGCAGCAGGCCGGCTGGCGCTGGGTGTGGCCGCAGTGGTGGCAACGCAGTTCGTTGTAGCGCTGGTGCAGGGTCATGCGCGCGTCGCAGCGCGGGCACTGGCTGATCCAGCCGCAGTCGTGACACAGCAGGGTCGGCGCGAAGCCGCGGCGGTTGAGGAACACCAGTACCTGCTGGCCGGAGGCCAGGGTCTGGGCGATGGCCTGCTGCAGTGGCATGGATATACCGGAGTCCAGCGGCAGGCTTTTCACATCCAGCCGCAGGAAGCGTGGCTGCCGGGCGCCGCCGGCGCGCTGGGTCAGGCGCAGCAGGCCGTAGCGGCCGGCATGGGCGTTCTGCAGGCTTTCCAGGGAGGGCGTGGCCGAGCCCAGCAGGATCGGGATGTTCTCCTGGCGGGCGCGTACCAGGGCCAGGTCGCGGGCGTGGTAGCGCAGGCCTTCCTGCTGTTTATAGGAGGCGTCGTGCTCTTCGTCGATGATGATCAGGCCGGGATTCTTCAGCGGGGTGAAGAGTGCCGAGCGGGTGCCGATGACGATGTCGGCCTCGCCATCGCGGGCGGCCAGCCAGGCATCCAGGCGGTCGCGATCGTTCACCGCCGAGTGCAGCAGGGCGATCCGTGCGTTGAAGCGGCGGGAGAAACGCTCCAGGGTCTGGGGGCCGAGGTTGATCTCGGGGATCAGTACCAGGGCCTGCTTGCCGGCCTCGAGGGTCTGGCGGATCAGCTGCAGGTAGACCTCGGTCTTGCCGCTGCCGGTGACGCCGGCCAGGAGCAGGGCGTTGAAACCGCCGAAGGACGCGTGCACCGCATCGAAGGCTGCGCGCTGTTCCGGGTTCAGCGGTAGCTCCGGCTGGGCCAGCAGCGGGCCGTGGCGCTGGCTGGATACCTGGCGGCGCACCTCGATCCGGGCCAGGCCCTTGTCCAGGAGAATGTCGAGGCTGTCCTTGTTCAGTTGCAACTGGCCGAGGAGCTGGTGGGGCACGCCATGGGGATGCTGCGCCAGGGTGGCCAGGGCCTGGCGCTGGCGCGGGGCGCGGGCCAGGCGCGGGTCGTCGAGGCTGGCGCCAGGGGCGGCGTGCCAGTAACGCTCCTGCCGCGCCTCTGCCGGCTCGCCCTGACGCAGCAGCACCGGCAGGGCCCAGCTCAGGGTATCGCCCAGGCTGTGCTGGTAGTACTGCGCCGTCCACAGGCACAGCTTGAACAGCGTGGGTGGCAGCGGTGGACGGCTGTCCAGCAGCTCCAGGGCGGGCTTGAGTTTGTCCGCCGGCACCTCGCTGCGGTCGGCCAGCTCCACCAGTACGCCGATGATCTCGCGGCGGCCGAAGGGTACCCGCAGGCGCACCCCTGGCTGCAGCGCGGCGCGGGGTACGCCAGCCGGTGCGCGGTAGTCGAACAGGCGGCGCAGGGGCGAGGGCAGGGCGAGGCGCAGGATGGGGGCGTCGGGCACGCTGGCGATCCCTTCGGAAAAGGCGCGATCTTAGCATGCCGCCGCGCGACAGCCGGCGCGGCCGGCGGGTTGCAACGCCCCATCACTCTGGTATCATCCGCCGCCTGTTTCCGTGCGGTGCTCGACATAGGGTCGGGTGGCGGCACGCCAGACCTGAGGATCATGCAATGAAACCGGAAATCCATCCCGAGTACGTCGCGATCGAAGCTACCTGCAGCTGCGGCAACGTCATCAAGACCCGCTCCACCCTCGGCAAGAACATCAGCCTCGACGTGTGCTCCGAGTGCCACCCGTTCTACACCGGCAAGCAGAAGGTCCTGGACACCGGCGGCCGTATCGATCGCTTCAAGCAGCGTTTCGGCGTGTTCGGCTCCAAGTAAGAGCCCGAACGGCCCGGGAAGGCCAAATGGCCAGGTCCCCGCTGACAAGAAAGGCGCCTCCAGCAGGCGCCTTTTTCTTTTTTCTGGTCCTGAGTTTCTCCCTTCAGGCCGCCTGCCCGGTTCCGGGTGATCTTCCTGCCTTCAAGGTCCGAAACGTCGTCGACGGCGACACATTGCGTCTGGTCGATGGCCGAAGCGTTCGCCTGATCGGTCTGAATGCGCCCGAGCTTGCACGCAAGGGCCGGTCGGCCGAACCCTACGCCGTGGCGGCGCGTCAGCGCCTCCAGCAACTGGTGCAGTCCAGTGGCGGGCGTGTCGGGTTGCGACCCGGCCGCGAGCCTAAGGACAGGTACGGCCGCACCCTGGCGCATCTCTACGACGATCGCGGGCGCAATCTGGAAGAGGCCCTGCTTGCCGACGGCCTGGGGTTTCACGTCGTCATCGCGCCCAACGCCGCCCTGGGCGACTGCCATGCAGCCGCCGAGCGCGAGGCCCGGCGGGCCGGTCGCGGTCTCTGGGGCAGGCCGCCCCAGCGGGCGCCCTGGCAGTTGCGCCAGGCCGGTTTCGCGCTGGTGCAGGGGCGGGTGACCCGGGTCGAGCGCAATCGCGGTGGGCTCTGGTTGCAGCTGGACGGGCCGCTGGTGCTGCGGGTCGAGCCGAAACGGCTGCGCCAGTTCGATGCCGCCTTCCTGGAGCGCCTGGTGGGGCGGCGCGTGGAGGCTCGGGGCTGGGTGATTGACCGCGCGCAAGGGCGCGGCGTAAATACTGGGAAATCCCGCTGGATGCTCCCGCTGACCCATCACGCAATGCTCGAGGTACTTCGATGAAATGGTCCGCGCTCAGTCTGGCGCTGCTGCTGGCGCCTTCCCTGCTGGCCGGTTGCGCGGTCAATCCGGCCACCGGGCGCACCAACTTCGTGATGATGAGCGAAAAGCAGGAGCTCGATCTTGGTCGCCGCTACAACCAGGAGATCGCCAAGCAGAATCCGCGCTACGCGGACGAGAAGCTCCAGGCCTATGTCCAGCAGGTGGGGCAGCGGGTCGCCATTCATAGCCATCGCAGCAATATCCCCTACCAGTTCACCGTGGTGGATTCGCCGGACATCAATGCCTTCGCCCTGCCGGGCGGCTACATCTATATCCACCGCGGCCTGCTGGCCTACCTGAATTCCGAGGCCGAACTCGCCGCGGTGCTGGGGCACGAAGTGGGGCATGTCACCGCGCGCCACAGCGTGCAGCAGCAGAGCCAGTCCACTGCCTGGAACATCCTCGGCCAGGCGGTGGCCATCGGCACCGGTGTCGGCGCCGCCGGAGACCTGACCAATGTGCTGGGAACCGCCTTCGTGCGCGGCTACGGTCGCGACATGGAGCTGGAGGCCGACGGCCTGGGTGCCCAATACCTGGAGCGCAGCGGCTACGACCCGCAGGCCATGATCGAGGTGGTCAAGGTGCTGAAGAACCAGGAAGATTTCGCCCGCGACCAGGCCCGGCGCAAAGGGCAGGCGGAGCCGCCTTCGGGTTATCACGGCCTGTTCGATACCCACCCGGACAATGACCGCCGCCTGCAGCAGGTGGTCGGTCCGGCCAAGGCCCTGGCCGGCGGCAATCAGGTGGTCAATCGGGAAGCCTTTCTCAAGCATCTGGAGGGCCTGCCCTTTGGCGATTCGGCGGAAACCGGCGTGCGTCGCGGCCAGGATTTCTACCATGCCGGGCTGGATTTCACCCTGCATTTCCCGGATGGCTGGGGCCTGGTCAACCGCCCCGACGCGGTGATCATCCACAGCGCCGACCAGCAGGCCTTTATCGCCATGAGCCTGGACGGGCGCAAGCCCGACCTCGCCCCGGCGGACTATCTGCGCAAGAAGGCCGGCGGGCAGCGCCTGGCCATGGAGGAATCGCTGCAGCAGGCCGGTCTGCAAGGCGCCACCGCCGTGCTGCCCGGAGCTCCGGCACGGCGCATTGCGGTGCTCTACAAGGACGACAAGGCCTACCTTTTCGTCGGAGCGATCCGCAATCGTGCGTCCCTGGAAACCCAGGACAATAATTTCCTTGCTGTGATCAGAAGTTTCCGCCCCATGAAGAAGGAAGAGCAGGCGCTGGCCCAGCCGCTGCGCCTGCATCTGGTCCAGACGAAGCCCGGCCAGACCGTCGCCAGCCTGGCGCGGGAGAGCAAATTACCGGGGTCCCAATCTGATCTGGAAAATCGTATCCGATTACTGAATAATTTGTATCCAATCGGCGAGCCGAAGCCAGGAGATTGGCTTAAAGTCGTACGTTAGAGGGGTTGACGCCGGGTGACTGAACGGTCTTGTTAGCCCCCGGCATCTTGCGTATGCTCGCCCGTCACGTCTGTCACAAGCAAAAGCGGAAATGCCAAAATGTCTGATCTGAAAACGGCCGCTCTCGAATACCATGCCCAACCCCGCCCCGGGAAACTCAGCGTCGAGCTGACCAAGCCGACCGCCACCGCCCGCGACCTGTCGCTGGCCTACAGCCCGGGCGTCGCCGAGCCGGTACGCGAAATCGCGCGTGATCCTGAACTGGCCTTCAAGTACACCGGCAAGGGCAACCTGGTAGCGGTAATTTCCGACGGCACCGCGATCCTCGGCCTGGGCAACCTCGGCCCGCTGGCCTCCAAGCCGGTAATGGAAGGCAAGGGCGTGCTGTTCAAGCGCTTCGCCGGCATCGACGTATTCGACATCGAAGTGGACGCTGAAAGCCCGCAGGCCTTCATCGACACCGTCAAGCGCATTTCCATCACCTTCGGCGGCATCAACCTCGAAGACATCAAGGCGCCCGAGTGCTTCGAGATCGAACGCACCCTGATCGAGCAGTGCGATATCCCGGTATTCCACGATGACCAGCACGGTACCGCCATCGTGACCGCCGCCGGCATGCTCAACGCCCTGGAAATCTCCGGCAAGACCCTGGCCGAAGCCCGGATCGTCTGCCTCGGCGCCGGCGCTGCCGCCATCTCCTGCATGAAGCTGCTGGTGAGCATGGGTGCCAAGGTCGAGAACATCTTCATGATCGATCGCAAGGGCGTGATCCACGCCGGCCGCGACGACCTGAACCAGTACAAGGCCGTTTTCGCCCACGAGACCGACAAGCGCACTCTGTCCGAAGCCCTGGATGGCGCCGATGTGTTCGTCGGCCTGTCCGGTGCCAACCTGCTGAGCGCGGAAGACCTCAAGCGCATGGCGCCCAACCCGATCGTCTTCGCCTGCTCCAACCCGGATCCGGAAATCGAGCCGGAACTGGCCCATGCGACCCGCAACGACGTGATCATGGCCACCGGTCGCTCCGACTATCCGAACCAGGTCAACAACGTGCTGGGCTTCCCCTTCATCTTCCGCGGCGCCCTGGACGTACGCGCCACCCGCATCAACGAAGAGATGAAGATCGCTGCGGCCATCGCCCTGCGCGACCTGGCCAAGCTGCCGGTACCGAAGGATGTCTGCGACGCCTACGGCGTGGACTCCCTGGAGTTCGGCCGTGAGTACATCATTCCGAAACCGATGGACAAGCGCCTGATCACCGTCGTATCCGATGCCGTGGCCAAGGCCGCCATCGAGTCCGGCGTGGCGACCCTGCCCTATCCGAAGCACTATCCGCTGACGTCGGTGGATGAGGTGTTCAACGGCTAAGCCGAGCTCCAATAAAAAGCCCCGCAACGCGGGGCTTTTTATTGGGCGCCTGTTCCTCAGAACAGGTCGATGGGGGCCGTCTCGTCGGCTGGTAGCGGGCTGCCGGGGATGGCCAGGCCGGGCTCGAATTCGCTCATGGGCGGCGGCGTGTCTTCGCTCTTGAACAGCTCGAAGAAGGCATCCGGCGTTCCCGGGCTGGCTGCCCGGCCGCTGAGCGGGTCGATGCGCAGGGTCAGCAGGCCGGCGGGTTCCGGCTGGACATGGGCTGGCCTGTCCTTCAGTGCGGCGCTCATGTAGTTCATCCAGATCGGCAGTGCCACGGTGCCGCCGTATTCGTGGCGGCCCAGGCTTTCCGGCTGGTCGAAGCCGACCCAGACAGTGGTGACGTAGTCGGCGTTGTAGCCGGAGAACCAGCTGTCCTTGGACTCGTTGGTGGTCCCGGTCTTGCCGGCGATGTCGCTACGGCCCATGGACATGGCGCGTCGGCCGGTGCCGCGCTTGATCACATCCTGCAGCATGCTGTTGAGGATGTAGGTGGTGCGTGGGTCGAGGATGCGCTCGGCAGTGGCGGGGGAATGCCCCTGGGGTGCCGAAGCATCGGTCGAGGCGAGCAGGGTATCCGGAGCCGCGCTGGTATGCGCGACCTCGTCGGGCTGGGGCTCGCCCTCGGGGACTCGCGGCGGGTTGGCCGTGAACAGGATCCTGCCGTCACGGCTTTCGATGCGCTCGATCAGGTAGGGCTGCACCTTGTAGCCGCCGTTGGCGAAGGTGCTCCAGCCGCCGGCGATCTCCAGCGGGGTGAGGTTGGCGGTGCCCAGGGCCAGGGACAGGTTGCGCGGCAGGTCGTCCTTGTTGAAGCCGAAGCGGCTGACGTAGTTCAGCGCATAGTCGATGCCAATGGCCTGGAGCACGCGGATCGACACCAGGTTGCGCGACTTGTACAGGGCCTCCCGCAGGCGGATGGGGCCGAGGAAGGTGTTGTTGTCGTTCTTCGGTCGCCAGGCTTCTTCCATGCCGGCTTCCTGGAAGACGATGGGGGCGTCGTTGACCAGGCTGGCGGCAGTGAAGCCGTTGTCCAGTGCGGCGGCATAAAGGAAGGGCTTGAAGCTGGAGCCCGGTTGGCGCTTGGCCTGGGCGGCCCGGTTGTAGTTGCTCTGCTCGAAGGAGAAGCCGCCTACCAGGGCACGGATCGCACCGTTGTTCGGATCCAGGGAGACCAGGGCGCTCTGCGCGGCCGGGAGCTGGACGAAGCGCAGGCTGCCGTCGGCCTGGCGCTGCACGCGGATCAGGTCGCCGACCTGGGCGACGTCCGCGGGTCGTTGCGGGCGTGGGCCGAGGCTGTTGGTGTTGAGGAAGGGGCGGGCCCATTTCATGCTGTCCCAGCTCACGGCTTCCTCCTGGCCGCTGCGGGTCAGGACCAGGATGCCGCTCTTCTCGACCTGGGTGACGATGGCCGGATCCAGGCCGCCCAGGGATTTCTGCTTGGCCAGTTCCTGGAGCCAGGACTCCTTGGTCATGCCGGGCAGTCGGGTTTCCGGGCCGCGGTAGCCGTGGCGCTCGTCGTAGTCGATCAGGCCCTCGCGCAGGGCGCTGTTGGCCGCTTCCTGCAGATCGCTGGGCACCGTGGTGGTCACGCGGAAGCCTTCGGTGTAGGCGTCGCTACCGTAGCGGCCGACCATTTCGGCGCGGGCCATCTCGGCGATGTACGGGGCGGCCAGTTCCGGGGTGGGGACGTGGTAGCTGGCGTCGATCGGTTCGTCGATGGCCTGCTGGTAGCGGGCTTCGTCGATGCGACCCAGCTTGTACATGCGGCCGAGGATCCAGTCGCGGCGCTCCTTGCTGCGGGTGGGGTTGACCAGCGGGTTGAAGCGCGAGGGGGCCTTGGGCAGGCCGGCGATCATGGCCATCTGCGCCAGGCTGAGCTCGCGGATGGACTTGCCGTAGTAGACCTGGGCGGCGGCCTCGATGCCGTAAGCGCGGTTAC
Source organism: Pseudomonas sp. GCM10022186 (assembly GCF_042656385.1). NCBI lineage: Bacteria > Pseudomonadati > Pseudomonadota > Gammaproteobacteria > Pseudomonadales > Pseudomonadaceae > Pseudomonas > Pseudomonas sp. GCM10022186. Next base: position 16,873 of record NZ_JBHSOU010000002.1, on the reverse strand, counting down.
CGAGGTAGATCTTGTTCACATAAAGTTCAAGAATCTCGTCTTTGCTGAGTTCCCGTTCAATTTGCAGGGCCAGCAATATTTCATTGATCTTGCGGGAGAAACTTCTTTCGCTGGTAAGGAAGTAGTTCTTCGCCACCTGCATGGTGATGGTGCTACCGCCCGTCTGGATGTGGCCGGTCTTCAATAATTGCGTGGCAGCGCGCATCAGGCTGGCCACGTCGACGCCATAATGGTTGGCGAAATTGTCATCCTCGGCGGCCAGCAGTGCCTGGATGAAGTCCGGCGGGATGTCGGCGAAGCGCACCGGGGAGCGGCGCATCTCGCCGAATTCGGCGATCAGCTTGCCATCACCGCTGTAGACGCGCAGGGGGATCTGCAGCTGGATCCGGCGTAGCGAATCGACCGACGGAAGGCTGGGGCTAAGATAGAGGTAGGCACCGCTGAAACTGAGCAACAGGCCACAGAAAACGGCGACGAAAGACCACCCGAAGAACTTCAACAGACGCATCAAGGCTTGTGGATTTCCAGGCAAAAGAATGAGTTGAGCGGAAGGCAATGATAAAAGACAAAAAACCGATCACATTATAAGCGTTTTTTTTCCGGGGGAGCCATTTGCGCTTCTGTCAAGACTGCTATTTAATGTGAAAAAACATAAATCGTCCGTAAGTCTCGGACGCTGATAGGAAATCGGTCGTGCTAGGGCTCTTCAATAAGAAAGCGAATTCGCTGTTGGGGATCGACATCAGCTCGACCTCCGTCAAGCTCCTTGAATTGAGTCGTTCGGGAAGCCGCTTCAAAGTGGAGTCCTACGCCGTCGAGCCGCTGCCGCCCAATGCGGTGATCGAGAAGAACATCGCCGAGCTGGAAGGCGTGGGGCAGGCGCTTTCCAGGGTGGTCACCAAGGCGCGAACCGGGGCCAAGGTCGCCGCCGTGGCGGTGGCCGGCTCGGCGGTCATCACCAAGACCATAGAGATGGAAGCGGGTCTCTCCGACGATGAGATGGAGAACCAGCTGAAAATCGAGGCCGATCAGTACATTCCGTACCCGCTGGAAGAAGTGGCCATCGACTTCGAGGTTCAAGGTCCGTCCGTGCGCAACCCGGAGCGGGTCGATGTGCTGCTGGCCGCGTGCCGGAAGGAAAACGTCGAGGTGCGCGAGGCCGCCCTGGCGCTCGCGGGCCTCAATGCCAAGGTGGTCGATGTCGAGGCCTATGCCCTGGAACGCGCCTATTCGCTGCTTTCGGCCCAGCTGGGCGAAGCGCATGATGAACTCACCGTGGCGGTGGTCGATATCGGCGCGACCATGACCACCCTCAGCGTGTTGCACAACGGCCGCACCATCTACACCCGCGAACAGCTTTTCGGCGGCCGCCAGCTGACCGAGGAGATCCAGCGCCGCTACGGTCTCTCCGTCGAGGAAGCTGGTCTTGCCAAGAAGCAGGGCGGTCTTCCGGATGACTACGACAGCGAGGTTCTGCAACCGTTCAAGGATGCGGTCGTCCAGCAGGTATCCCGTTCGTTGCAGTTCTTCTTCGCCGCGGGCCAGTTCAACGACGTGGACTACATCCTGCTGGCGGGCGGCACCGCGTCCCTTCCGGACCTGGATCGCCTGATCCAGCAGAAGATCGGCACCCCGACCCTGGTCGCCAACCCTTTCGCCGACATGGCGCTGAGCAGCAAGGTCAACGCCGGAGCGCTGGCCAGTGATGCACCTGCACTGATGATTGCCTGCGGCCTGGCGATGAGGAGTTTCGACTGATGGCACGCATCAACCTACTCCCCTGGCGCGAGCAGCTGCGAGAGGAGCGCAAGCAGCGCTTCCTGGTGGCGCTTGGCGCCGTCCTGGCACTGGGCGCTGTCACGGTGTTCCTGGGCGACCAGTACCTGAACAGCGCCATCGAGAACCAGCAGGCGCGCAATGATTTCGTGCGCAAGGAAATCGCCGTCCTGGATGCCAGGATCAAGGAGATCAGCGAGCTGAAGACCCGCCGCCAGCAGTTGCTGGAGCGGATGAAGATCATCCAGGACCTGCAGGGCAACCGCCCGATCATCGGCCGCGTGTTCGACCAGTTGGTGCGGACTCTGCCGGAAGGCGTCTTCTTCACCGGACTGAAGATGACCGGAAAGAACATCGCCATCGTCGGCGCCGCCGAGTCCAACAACCGGGTGTCCAACCTGATGCGCAACCTGGATGCATCCGAATGGCTGATGTCGCCCAATCTGACGGAGGTCAAGGCGGTCACCGCCGGTGCCGTCGACCAGGCAAACGTCTTCCAGCTCACCGTGCAACAGACCCAGCCCGGTTCCGAGGAACAGGCGGGCAAGCCAGGTGCCGCGAATAGTGCTGCCGCCACCCAAGGAGCCGCGAAATGAGTTTCTCCGACTCCCTCGAAAGCCTGCGCAAGATCGACCTGGCGGATCTGGATTTCAATAACCTTGGTTCCTGGCCCATCGCGGTCAAGGTCATCACCTGCATCCTGCTGCTCGTGGTGGTCCTGTTGCTGGGCTACAACTTCCACCTGAAGGATCTCCAGGCTCAGCTGGATTCCCAGCGCGCCGAAGAAGAGACGCTCAAGCAGCAGTTTTCCACCAAGGCCTTCCAGGCGGCCAACCTGGAAGCCTACAAGGAGCAGATGAAGGAGATGGAAACCTCCTTCGGCGCCCTGCTGCGCCAGTTGCCCAGCGACACCGAGGTTCCCGGGCTGCTGGAGGACATCACGCGCACCGGCCTGGGCAGCGGCCTGGAGTTCGAAGAGATCAAGCTGCTCCCCGAGGTCACCCAGCAGTTCTACATCGAGCTGCCGATCCAGATCTCGGTAGTGGGTGGCTATCATGACCTTGCCACCTTCGTCAGTGGCGTGGCCAGCCTGCCGCGGATCGTCACCCTGCATGATTTCGAGATCAAGCCGGTCGCCGAGGACAGCGGCTCCAAGCTGCATATGTCGATCCTTGCCAAGACCTATCGCTATAACGACAAGGGGCTGCAGAAATGAGTAGTGCTCGCGCCCGAATGGCGTTCTGTGCCCTGATCCTGGCCAGCCTTTCCGGTTGCGGTGTCGGCGACGACTTCAGCGACTTGCAGGCCTACATGGATGAGGTGCGCGCCCGTCCCAAGGGGGCCATCGAGCCCCTGCCGAAATTCCAGCCCTACGAGGCCTTCACCTACAGTGCTGCGGCATTGCGCAGCCCCTTCCAACCGCCGGTCAAGATCGATCTGGCGCAGCAGCAGAAGGGTTCCAAGGACATCCATCCGGACGAAACGCGGGTCAAGCAGTTCCTCGAGGGCTTCAATATCGAGTCCTTCGAGATGGTGGGCACCCTGTCCAATGCCGCGGGGACCTTCGCCCTGATCAGTGGTGCGGGAGGGGTGCACCGGGTCAAGGTGGGCGATTACCTGGGGCGCAACCATGGCCGTATCGTCGCGATCGACGAAGCCAGGGTCGATGTGGTTGAAATCGTCCCCGACGGGGAGGGCGGATGGCTGGAGCGTCCGCGTAGTCTCGCGCTCAGGGAGCGCTCTTGAGGGCGAGGTCAACCGATGAAGAATAACTACCGGTCTGCACAACGGAACCAGATGATGAAAAGCTCGCTATCGCGCCTCGGTATCACGCTATTGGCCGCCCTGCTATCGCCCGCGCTGCTGGCCGCGAACCTGCAGGCACTGGATGTTGCGGCCCTGCCGGGTGACAGGGTCGAGCTCAAGCTGGGGTTCGACGAGCCGGTGGCGGCGCCCCGTGGCTACACCATCGAGCAGCCGGCGCGTATCGCCCTGGACCTGCCAGGGGTGGCCAACAAGCTCGGCAGCAAGAACCGCGAACTGGGCGTGGGCAATGCCCGCAGCCTGACCGTGGTCGAAGCCAAGGATCGCACCCGTCTGATCATCAACCTGTCCACCCTGGTGCCTTACAGCACCCGTGTGGACGGTCGCAATCTCTATGTCCTGGTGGGCGATGCCGCTTCCGCACCGGTCGCACCCCGCACCGTCGCCGCTTTGCCGGCCCCCGTGGCCGCTCCCCTGGCCGCTGCGCAACCGGCCAAGAGCTATTCCCGCGCCAGCCGCGCCATCGAGAACATCGACTTCCAGCGTGGCGAGCAGGGCGAAGGCAATGTGGTCATCACCCTGTCCGACCCCAGTGTCAGTCCGGACATCCAGGAGCAGGGCGGCAAGATTCGCCTGGACTTCTCCAAGACCCAGCTGCCCGAACCCCTGCGCGTGCGCCTGGACGTGAAGGACTTCGCGACGCCGGTGCAGTTCGTCAGCGCCTCGGGCTCCGGCAGCAATGCCAGCGTCAGCATCGAGCCCACCGGCTTCTACGACTACCTGGCCTACCAGACCGACAACAAGCTGACCGTGAGCGTCAAGCCGTTGTCCCAGGATGATGTCGAGAAGCGCAAGACCGAGCGCTTCGCCTATTCCGGCGAGAAGCTGTCGCTGAACTTCCAGGACATCGACGTGCGCTCGGTGCTGCAGCTGATCGCCGATTTCACCGATCTCAACCTGGTCGCCTCCGACACTGTGCAGGGCAATATCACCCTGCGCCTGCAGAATGTGCCCTGGGACCAGGCGCTGGACCTGGTGCTGAAGACCAAGGGCCTGGACAAGCGCAAGGTGGGTAACGTGCTGCTGGTGGCTCCGGCCGACGAAATCGCCGCCCGCGAGCGCCAGGAGCTGGAATCCCAGAAGCAGCTGGCCGAGCTGGCGCCCCTGCGCCGCGAGCTGATCCAGGTGAACTACGCCAAGGCGGCCGATATCGCCAAGCTCTTCCAGTCCGTTACCAGTGGCGAGCCAAGTGCCGCCGGTGCCGACGAGCGCGGCTCGATCACCGTGGATGACCGCACCAACAGCATCATCGCCTACCAGACCCAGGACAAGCTGGACGAGCTGCGCCGCATCGTCACCCAGCTGGACATCCCGGTGCGCCAGGTGATGATCGAGGCGCGTATCGTCGAAGCCAACGTGGACTACGACAAGGCGCTGGGCGTCCGCTGGGGCGGGGCCGTCACCAACGGCAACTTCGCCCTGTTCGGCAAGGACGGCAATATCGGCATCGGCGACGACGAGGGTGTCAGCTGCGGTCCCTTCGCTGGCAACTGCACCCTGCCGGTCACCGAGAACGACTCGCCCACCCCCTTCGTCGACCTCGGGGCCGTCAACAGCACCTCCGGCCTGGGGATCGGCTTCGTCTCCAGCCATGCGATTCTCGACCTGCAGCTCTCCGCCATGGAAAAGAGCGGCAACGGCGAGATCGTTTCGCAACCCAAGGTGGTCACCGCCGACAAGGAAACCGCGAAGATCCTCAAGGGTTCCGAGATCCCCTACCAGGAGGCCAGCTCCAGCGGCGCCACCAGCACCTCCTTCAAGGAAGCGGCGCTGTCCCTGGAAGTGACTCCGCAGATCACCCCGGACAACCGCATCATCATGGAGGTCAAGGTGACCAAGGATGCACCGGACTTCGCCAATGCCCTGAACGGTGTGCCGCCGATCAACAAGAACGAGGTCAACGCCAAGGTGCTGGTCAATGACGGCGAGACCATCGTCATCGGTGGTGTCTTCTCCAACACCCAGATCAAGGCGGTGGACAAGGTGCCGTTCCTGGGCGACCTGCCGTTCCTTGGTCGGATATTCCGTCGTGATGTGGTCCAGGACAAGAAATCCGAGCTGTTGGTCTTCCTCACACCGCGTATCATGAACAGCCAGGCCATTGCTGTGAGTCGTTGATTGCGGTGCGAAATCTGATATTGATCGGCCCGATGGGGGCAGGAAAAAGCACCATCGGGCGTTTACTTGCCAAAGAGCTACGTCTTCCTTTCAAGGACTCCGATAAGGAAATCGAACAGCGTACCGGGGCGGACATCCCGTGGATCTTCGATGTCGAGGGGGAGCAGGGGTTTCGAGATCGCGAACAGTCGATGATCGAGGAGCTCTGCGGACACGACGGCGTCGTCCTGGCCACGGGTGGCGGCGCGGTGTTGCGCCCGGCCAATCGCCAGGCGCTGCGCGGCGGCGGTCGCGTGGTCTATCTGCACACCTCGGTGGAGCAGCAGATTGAACGCACCTCCCGCGACCGCAATCGGCCGTTGCTGAGGTCGGTCAACCCGGGCCAGGTCCTGCGCGATCTGATGGCCATCCGCGATCCCCTGTATCGCGAGATCGCCGACATCATCATCGAGACGGACGAGAGGCCGCCGCGCATGGTGGTGCAAGAGATACTGGCGCGCCTGCAGAAACTGCCGCCCCGTTAAAGCGCGGGCGGAACTGCGCTATCCTTTAGCCCTTTTTATGTCGGGGGCCCCATGCGGACACTTCAGGTCGATCTTGGCGAGCGTAGCTATCCCATCCACATAGGCTCGGGTCTGCTGTCGCAGCCCGAACTCTTCAAGCCGCACATCGCCGGCCGGCAGGTGGCCATCGTCACCAACGAGACCGTGGCGCCCCTCTACCTCGAGCAGCTGACCCGCACCCTCCAGGGCTACTCCGTGCTGCCGGTGGTGCTGCCGGATGGCGAGGCCCACAAGAACTGGGAAACCCTGCAGCTGATCTTCGACGCCCTGCTGGGTGCGCGCCACGACCGCCGGACCACCGTCATCGCCCTCGGCGGCGGCGTGATCGGCGACATGGCCGGCTTCGCCGCGGCCTGCTACCAGCGTGGGGTGGACTTCATCCAGGTGCCCACCACCCTGCTGTCCCAGGTCGACTCCTCGGTCGGAGGCAAGACCGGGATCAATCATCCCCTGGGCAAGAACATGGTGGGCGCCTTCTACCAGCCCAGGGCGGTGATCATCGACACCGACAGCCTGCGCACCTTGCCGGAACGCGAGCTGTCCGCGGGCCTGGCCGAGGTGATCAAGTACGGACTGATCTGCGACGAGCCCTTCCTGCCCTGGCTGGACGAGAAAATGCCAGCCCTGCGCGGCCTCGATGCCGGTGCACTGACCGAAGCCATCGAGCGTTCCTGCGCCGCCAAGGCGCGGGTGGTCGGGGTGGATGAGCGTGAGTCCGGGCTGCGCGCCATCCTCAACCTGGGTCACACCTTCGGCCATGCCATCGAGACCCAGCAGGGTTATGGTGCCTGGCTGCATGGCGAGGCGGTTTCGGCGGGGACCGTCATGGCCCTGGAAATGTCCAGCCGCCTGGGCTGGATTTCCACCGACGAGCGTGACGCGGCGATTCACCTGCTGCGCAACGCCGGTCTGCCGGTCGTCCCGCCGGCGGACATGGCGCCGGAACATTTCCTTCGGCACATGGCCGTAGACAAGAAGGTGCTCGATGGCCAATTGCGTCTGGTGCTGCTGCGCCGGATCGGGGACGCTGTCGTGACCGCCGACTACCCGCGCGATGTGCTGGAGGCCACCCTGGCCGCCGACTATCGCGCCCTGGCCGACCAGCTTGGAGAGTAAAGGATTCCCATGAGCAGCCTGCACGCCGACGAGGCCTACCTCGGCCACTACCAGTTCACCCATGATCCCTTCGCGGCCCGCGTTCCCGGGTTCAAGTTCTTCCCCGCCCAGCGCAAGCCGGTGCTCGGCCAGTTGCACCACCTGGCGCGCTACAGCCAACTGATGCTGGTGGTGAGCGGTCGCCACGGCAGTGGCAAGACCCTGCTGCGCCAGGCGCTGGTGGCCAGCACCAACAAGCAGTCGGTGCAGAGCCTGGTGGTTTCGGCGCGCAGTTCGGTGGAGGCCGGCGGCCTCCTGCGCCAGATCGCCCAGGGGCTGAACGTCGCCCAGGCCGACCTGCGTTCCATCCTCGCCCAGATCGGCCAACTGGCCCTCACCGGCCAGGAGGTCTACCTGCTGGTAGATGACGCGGAGGAACTGGACGATGCCTCCCTCGAGCAATTGCTGGCCCTGGCCGAAGGCAATGTCGAGGCACGGCCCCACGTATTCCTGTTTGGCGAGGACTCCCTGCTGGCGCGCCTCGATGCGCTGGTGGAGGGTGAAGAGCGTTTCCATGTCATCGAGCTGCAGCCTTACAGCCTGGAAGAGACCCGCGAATACCTCGCCCAGCGCCTCGAGGGTGCGGGGCGTGGTGTCGAGCTGCTGAGCGATGAGCAGGTGGAGGAAATTCACCTGCAGTCCGGCGGCTGGCCCGGGGCCATCAATCAGGTGGCCCGCGATATGCTGGTCGAGGCGATGCTTGCCCAGCGCGGCGCGGTACGGAAATCCACGGCGGGCTTCAATCTGCCGAAGAAGCACCTGCTGGCCCTGGCCGTAGTGGGTGTGGGTGTAATCGCCGCCTGGATGATGCAGGGTCGCAACGACGTCGAGACCGCTCCCGCCACGGCCCAACTGCCCCAGGACCAGGCTCAGGCGACGGCCGGGCAGGCCGAGGGGGATTCTGGGGCTCCGTCCGTCGAGTTCGCCGGTTCCTCGCAGCCGTTGCCCCTGCCGCTGGTTGGCGAGGCCCAGCCGGTGATTCGTGAACCCCTGGCCCAGGCCGCGGGTCAGGGCGAGCCGGAAGATGGCCCGGCTCCTGCCCAGGGTGGAGCGAGCGTGCCGCCCACGGTCACCAGCATCGCGCCGCCCCAGGGTGTCCCAGCCGGCCCGGCGCCGGCCGCGCCGATCGAGCCCATCGCCTCGGCCAAGCCGTTGCCGCAGCCGGTTCAGCCAATCGCTGTGGCGCCGACCGCGCCGGTTGCTGCGCCGAAACCGGTGGCTCCTGCCCCTGCGCCTGCCGCGAAACCGGTGCTCGCTCCGACCCAGGCCGCGGCCAAGCCCGCTCCTGCACCGGCGGCCAAGCCAGCCGCCAAGCCCGTACAGGCGTCTGTACCCGCCGCCGCCGGCGCAGCCGGAAACGGCTGGTACCGCAGCCAGTCCGGCAGCCACTTCGCCTTGCAGGTGCTGGGCACCAGTTCGGAAAACAGCGCCAAGGCCTTCGTGCAGCAGAACGGCGGGCAGTACCGCTACTTCAAGAAGCAGCACCAGGGCAAGGCGCTCTATGTGGTGACCTACGGCAACTTCGCCAGTCGAGATGCTGCCCTGGCGGCGGTCAAGTCCTTGCCGGCCAAGGTCCAGGCTGGTAAACCCTGGCCCAAGACCTTCGCCAGCATCCAGCAGGAGATGGCTCGCTAGTCCTTCACGAGCCTGATCCTTCGCCTTCTGACCAGGTGGTCGCTAGCACGACCTCCTGGCTCAATCATTCATTTTTGCGACATCGACTTTCACTAGTTGGCCACTAAAATTTGTGGTCGACCAAAGGGCTATGTACAATGACCTCCCTTTGCCCTACGCAAAAGCTGGCGACAAGTCCGGTGCGTATGGTAAGGAGTTGAATTACAAAGCAATTCTGCCTTTTTCTGAAGGCAGCCCTGGTGAGAGTTCCCCTATGAAAGCAGGTCTGTACCATCCTGATGAGTTCAAGGATAACTGCGGTTTCGGCTTGATCGCCCATATGCAGGGCGAGGCGAGCCACCATCTCCTGAAAACCGCCATCGAAGCCCTGACCTGCATGACCCACCGCGGCGGTATCAACGCCGACGGCAAGACCGGTGACGGTTGTGGTCTGTTGATCCAGAAGCCCGACCTCTTCCTGCGTGCCGTGGCCAAGGAGACCTTCGCGGTCGAGCTGCCTGCCCAGTACGCTGTCGGCATGGTCTTCTTCAACCAGGACCCGGTTCGGGCCGAAGCGGCTCGCGAGAACATGAACCGCGAAATCGTCGCGGCCGGCCTGCAGCTGATCGGCTGGCGCAAGGTCCCGGTGGACACCAGCGTCCTCGGCCGCCTGGCCCTGGAGCGCCTGCCGCAGATCGAGCAGGTGTTCGTCGGCGGTGAAGGCCTTGGCGACCAGGAAATGGCGGTCAAGCTGTTCAGCGCCCGTCGCCGCTCCTCCGTGGCCAATGCCGCGGATGCCGACCATTACATCTGCAGCTTCTCGCACAAGACCATCATCTACAAAGGCCTGATGATGCCGGCCGACCTGCAGCAGTTCTACCCGGACCTGGGTGACGAACGCCTGCAGACCGCCATTTGCGTCTTCCACCAGCGTTTCTCCACCAACACCCTGCCGAAGTGGCCGCTGGCGCAGCCCTTCCGCTTCCTCGCCCACAACGGCGAGATCAACACCATCACCGGCAACCGCAACTGGGCGGTGGCCCGTCGCACCAAGTTCGCCAACGAGCAGCTGCCCGACATCGACGAACTGGGCCCGCTGGTCAACCGTGTGGGCTCCGACTCCTCGAGCATGGACAACATGCTGGAGCTGATGGTCACCGGCGGCATCGACCTGTTCCGTGGCGTGCGCATGATCATCCCGCCGGCCTGGCAGAACATGGAAACCATGGATGCCGACCTGCGTGCCTTCTACGAATACAACTCCATGCACATGGAGCCCTGGGACGGCCCTGCCGGCGTCGTGCTGACCGACGGCCGCTACGCCGTCTGCCTGCTCGACCGCAACGGCCTGCGCCCGGCCCGCTGGGTCACCACCAAGAACGGCTACATCACTCTCGCCTCGGAAATCGGCGTGTGGGACTACAAGCCGGAAGAGGTGCTGGCCAAGGGCCGTGTCGGCCCGGGACAGATCCTCGCGGTGGACACCGAGACCGGCCAGGTCCTCAACACCGAGGCCATCGACAACCGCCTGAAGTCGCGCCACCCCTACAAGCAGTGGCTGCGCCAGAGCGCCGTGCGCATCCAGGCCAAGCTGGACGACGACCACGGCGTGGCCAGCTACGACAGCGACCAGCTCAAGCAGTACATGAAGATGTTCCAGGTCACCTTCGAGGAGCGTGACCAGGTACTGCGCCCGCTGGCCGAGCAAGGCCAGGAAGCGGTGGGTTCCATGGGTGACGACACCCCCATGGCCGTGCTCTCCCAGCGCGTGCGTTCGCCGTTCGACTACTTCCGCCAGCAGTTCGCCCAGGTGACCAACCCGCCGATCGACCCGCTGCGCGAAGCCATCGTGATGTCCCTGGAGATCTGCCTGGGCGCCGAGCGCAACATCTTCGCAGAGTCGCCGGACCACGCCACCCGTGTGATCCTCAGCAGCCCGGTGATCTCCCCGGCCAAGTGGCGTGCGCTGATGAGCCTGGACCGCCCGGGCTTCGAGCGCCACATCATCGACCTGAACTACGACGAGAGCCTCGGCCTCGAAGCCGCGGTGCGCAACATGGCCGACCAGGCCGAGGAAGCCGTGCGTGCCGGCAAGGTGCTGCTGGTGCTGACCGACCGCCATATCGCCCCTGGCAAGCTGCCGGCCCACGCCTCCCTGGCCGTCGGCGCCGTGCACCACCGCCTGGTGGAGAAGGGCCTGCGTTGCGACTGCAACATCCTGGTGGAAACCGCCACCGCCCGCGACCCGCACCACTTCGCCGTGCTGGTGGGCTTTGGCGCGTCCGCCGTGTACCCCTTCCTCGCCTACGAGGTTCTGGCCGACCTGATCCGCACCGGTGAGGTGCTGGGCGACCTCTACGAAGTCTTCAAGCACTACCGCAAGGGCATCTCCAAGGGCCTGCTGAAGATCCTCTCGAAGATGGGTATCTCCACCATCGCCTCCTATCGCGGCGCCCAGCTGTTCGAAGCCGTGGGCCTGTCCGAGGAAGTGGTGGACTTGAGCTTCCGTGGCGTCGCCAGCCGCATCAAGGGCGCACGTTTCGTCGATATCGAGTCCGAGCAGAAGCTGCTGGCCTTCGAGGCCTGGAACAACCGCAAGGCCATCCAGCAGGGTGGCCTGCTGAAGTTCGTCTACGGCGGCGAGTACCACGCCTACAACCCGGACGTGGTGAACACCCTGCAAGCTGCAGTGCAGCAGGGCAACTACGAGAAGTTCAAGGAATACACCGCGCTGGTGGACAACCGCCCGGTATCGATGCTGCGCGACCTGCTCAAGGTGAAGGTCGCCTCGCAGCCGCTGCCGCTGGAAGAGATCGAGCCGCTGGAGTCCATCTTCAAGCGCTTCGACGCCGCCGGCATCTCCCTGGGCGCGCTGTCTCCGGAAGCCCACGAGGCCCTGGCCGAGGCCATGAACCGCCTGGGCGGCCGCTCCAACTCCGGTGAGGGCGGTGAGGATCCGGCGCGCTACGGCACCGTGAAGAGCTCCAAGATCAAGCAGGTGGCTACCGGCCGTTTCGGCGTCACCCCGGAATACCTGGTCAACGCCGAAGTGCTGCAGATCAAGGTGGCCCAGGGTGCCAAGCCCGGCGAGGGCGGCCAGCTGCCCGGTGGCAAGGTCAACGGCCTGATCGCCCGCCTGCGCTACGCGGTGCCCGGCGTGACCCTGATCTCGCCGCCGCCGCACCACGATATCTACTCCATCGAAGACCTGGCGCAGCTGATCTACGACCTCAAGCAGGTCAACCCGCAGGCCCTGGTCTCGGTGAAGCTGGTGGCCGAGGCGGGCGTCGGCACCATCGCCGCCGGCGTGGCCAAGGCCTATGCCGACCTGATCACCATCTCCGGTTACGACGGCGGCACCGGCGCATCCCCGCTGACCTCCATCAAGTACGCCGGCAGCCCCTGGGAACTGGGCCTGGCGGAAACCCACCAGACCCTGCGCGGCAACGACCTGCGCGGCAAGGTCCGGGTGCAGACCGACGGCGGCCTGAAGACCGGCCTCGACGTGATCAAGGCCGCCATCCTCGGCGCCGAGAGCTTCGGCTTCGGCACCGCGCCGATGATCGCCCTGGGTTGCAAGTACCTGCGCATCTGCCACCTGAACAACTGCGCCACCGGCGTCGCCACCCAGAACGACAAGCTGCGCAAGGACCACTTCATCGGCACCGTCGAAATGGTGATGAATTTCTTCACCTATATCGCCGAGGAAACCCGCGAGTGGCTGGCCAGGCTGGGCGTGCGCAGCCTGAGCGAACTGATCGGTCGCACCGACCTGCTGGAAATGCTCCCGGGCGACACCGAGAAGCAGGGCCATCTGGACCTCAGCCCGCTGCTCGGCAGCGACCATGTCCCGGCCGACAAGCCGCAGTTCTGCGAGGTGGAGAAGAACCCGCCCTTCGATCCGGGCCTGCTGGCCGAGAAGATGTGGGGCATCGCCAAGGCGGCCGTGGAGAACAAGTCCGGCGGCGTCTACGACCTGGAAATCTGCAACTGCGACCGTTCCATCGGCGCGCGGATCTCCGGCGAGATCGCCCGTCGCCATGGCAATCAGGGCATGAAGGATGCTCCGGTGACCTTCCGCTTCCGCGGCACCGCTGGCCAGAGCTTCGGTGTGTGGAACGCCGGTGGCCTGAACCTGTACCTCGAAGGCGACGCCAACGACTACGTGGGCAAGGGCATGACCGGCGGCAAGGTGGTGATCACCCCACCCAAGGGCAGCCCCTTCAAGAGCCAGGAATCGGCCATCGTCGGCAACACCTGTCTCTATGGCGCCACCGGTGGCAAGCTGTTCGCCGCGGGTACCGCGGGCGAGCGCTTCGCGGTGCGTAACTCCGGCGCCCACGCCGTGGTGGAAGGCACTGGCGATCACTGCTGCGAATACATGACCGGCGGTTTCGTCTGTGTCCTGGGCAAGACCGGCTATAACTTCGGTTCCGGCATGACCGGCGGCTTCGCCTACGTGCTCGACCAGGACAACAGCTTCGTCGACCGGGTCAACCACGAACTGGTGGAAATCCAGCGCATCAGCAACGAGGCCATGGAGGCCTACCGCAGCCACCTGCACAGCGTGCTGGTGGAGTACGTCAAGGAAACCTCCAGCGACTGGGGCGCCCACCTGCTGGAAAACCTGGACGATTACCTGCGCAAGTTCTGGCTGGTCAAGCCGAAGGCCGCGAGCCTCGCTTCGCTGCTCTCCAGCACCCGTGCCAACCCGCAATAACGAGCAGCCCAAGCGGCAAGCCTCGAGTTCCAAGGGCAAGAGGCTTGCCGCCACCGTGATGAGTCTTGCAGCTTGCAGCTAGTAGCTTGCCGCTGCTGTTAAGAGGTTTTTTTAATGACTGAACGTCTGAACAACGACTTCCAGTTCATCGAGGTCGGGCGCAAGGATCCGAAGAAGAAACTGCTGCGCCAGCGCAAGAAGGAATTCGTCGAGATCTATGACCTGTTCAAGCCGCAGCAGGCGGCCGACCAGGCCCACCGCTGCCTCGGCTGCGGCAATCCGTATTGCGAGTGGAAGTGCCCGGTGCACAACTTCATTCCGAACTGGCTGAAGCTGGTTTCGGAGGGCAATATCCTGGCCGCCGCCGAACTGTCGCACCAGACCAACACCCTGCCGGAAGTCTGCGGCCGGGTGTGCCCGCAGGACCGCCTCTGCGAAGGCGCCTGCACCCTGAACGACGGCTTCGGCGCGGTGACCATCGGCTCGGTGGAGAAGTACATCACCGACACCGCCTTCGCCATGGGCTGGCGTCCGGACATGTCCAAGGTCAAGCCCACCGGCAAGCGCGTTGCCGTGATCGGCGCCGGCCCGGCAGGCCTGGGCTGCGCCGACGTGCTGGTGCGCAATGGCGTGACCCCGGTGGTGTTCGACAAGAACCCGGAAATCGGCGGCCTGCTGACCTTCGGCATCCCCGAGTTCAAGCTCGAGAAGCAGGTGCTGAGCCGTCGCCGCGAAGTCTTCAGCGGCATGGGCATCGAATTCCGCCTGAACACCGAGGTGGGCAAGGACGTGACCATGGACCAACTGCTCGAGGAATACGATGCAGTCTTCATGGGCATGGGCACCTACACCTACATGAAGGGCGGCTTCCCCGGCGAGGACCTGCCGGGCGTGCACGATGCGCTGGACTTCCTGATCGCCAACGTCAACCGCAACCTCGGCTTCGAGAAGTCCCCCGAGGACTTCGTCGACATGAAGGGCAAGCGCGTGGTGGTCCTGGGTGGTGGCGACACCGCCATGGACTGCAACCGCACCTCCATTCGCCAGGGCGCCAAGGCCGTGACCTGTGCCTATCGCCGTGACGAAGAGAACATGCCGGGTTCGCGCCGCGAAGTGAAGAACGCCAAGGAAGAGGGCGTGAAGTTCCTCTTCAACCGCCAGCCCATCGCCATCGTCGGCGAGGACAAGGTGGAAGGCGTGAAGGTGGTCGAGACCCGTCTCGGCGAGCCGGATGCCCGTGGCCGTCGCAGCCCCGAGCCGATCCCGGGCTCCGAGGAAATCATCCCGGCGGAAGCCGTGCTGATCGCCTTCGGCTTCCGTCCGAGCCCGGCCCCCTGGTTCGAGCGGTTCGACATCGGCATCGACAACCAGGGCCGCGTGGTCGCTCCCGCCCAGTCGCAGTTCAAGCACCAGACCAGCAACCCGAAGATCTTCGCCGGCGGCGACATGGTCCGCGGTTCCGACCTGGTGGTGACGGCGATCTTCGAAGGGCGCACTGCTGCCGAGGGCATCCTCGACTATCTGGGGGTATAAAGCCGATAAAAGCGCTGGAGGCTGAAGGCTGGACGACGGATGTCCCCGTTTCGTTCAGCCTCTAGCCTCCAGCCGCTCTACTCGGCTTCATCAGATTCTGGGAGAATGCCCGCACTTTTTTTGCTGGAATCCTGCCATGACCGCCCTGAAGAACGACCGTTTCCTCCGTGCCCTGCTGAAGCAGCCAGTCGACGTCACTCCGGTCTGGATGATGCGCCAGGCCGGTCGCTACCTGCCGGAGTACCGCGCCACCCGCGCCAAGGCCGGCGACTTCATGAGCCTGTGCATGAACCCGCAGCTGGCCTGCGAGGTCACCCTGCAGCCGCTGGACCGCTACCCGCAGCTGGATGCGGCCATCCTCTTCTCCGACATCCTCACCATCCCCGACGCCATGGGCCAGGGTCTGTTCTTCGAGGCCGGCGAGGGCCCGCGTTTCAGGAAGGTGGTGAGCAGCCAGGCCGATATCGACGCGCTGCCGATTCCCGACGCGGAAAAGGACCTGGGCTACGTGATGGATGCCGTGCGCACCATCCGCCGCGAGCTGAACGGCCGCGTGCCGCTGATCGGCTTCTCCGGCAGCCCCTGGACGCTGGCCACCTACATGGTGGAAGGCGGTTCCAGCCGCGACTTCCGCAAGTCCAAGGCGATGCTCTACGACAATCCCCAGGCCATGCACGCCCTGCTGGACAAGCTGGCCCAGGCGGTGACCGCCTACCTCAACGGCCAGATCAGGGCCGGCGCCCAGGCGGTGCAGATCTTCGATTCCTGGGGCGGTGCGCTGTCGGCAGCGGCCTACCAGGAGTTCTCCCTGGCCTACATGAAGAAGATCGTCGATGGCCTGATCCGCGAACAGGACGGTCGCCGCATACCGGTGATCCTCTTCACCAAGGGCGGCGGCCTCTGGCTGGAATCCATGGCCGACACCGGCGCCGAGGCCCTGGGCCTGGACTGGACCTGCGACATCGGCAGCGCCCGTGCCCGCGTCGGCGCCAAGGTGGCCCTGCAGGGCAACATGGACCCGTCCGTGCTCTACGCCAACCCGGCCGCCATCCGCGCCGAGGTGGGGCGCATCCTGGCGGCCTACGGCCAGGGTTCGGGCCATGTGTTCAACCTCGGCCACGGCATCACCCCGGAAGTCGACCCGGCCCACGCCGGTGCCTTCTTCGAGGCGGTACACGAGCTGTCGGCGCAGTATCACGGGTAAGCATGAGGGGCCGCGCAAGCGGCCCTTTCTCTTGGGTGCGCCAGGCATGGCGCGTAGCGCCGTGACTGGCGCTGTTCGGTTCACTGTGGTGGTGAACTGGACGACTTGGAGGTGAAAGTCCTCTGCACGCCCGGCAAGGGGAAGTGCTAGCGGAAGGCAAGGGTGTCGCGGGTGACTGCGAATCTGAAGGAAGCCGGAAGCAAATTGCTGGCCTGACGAACAGGAAGCGGATGGAGGCGGCGTAGCGGGGTGAGGCGGCCCAATCCGTCGCTACCTGGAGGCTGGGGTCATGGAGGGCGGGCTCGTGAGCCCGCGCCGAGAGGGTACGCCGCAAGGCGGACCCCTCTCGCCCTTGCTCTCGAACAT
>NZ_JBHSOU010000001.1:0-164573 GCF_042656385.1 Pseudomonas sp. GCM10022186 | reverse complement strand
AGATGGCCTTCGGCCTGGGGAAGTCGGAGTCGGATGGGAGCACCCTCTCCCGCCCTTCGGGCACCCTCTCCCAGAGGGAGAGGGTCATCAGATGGCCTTCGGCCGCTTTTAATCCACCCAGACGCGGGCGTTGCGGAACATGCGCATCCAGCCGGCGTCTTCCTGCCACTCGTCCGGGCGCCAGGAGTTCTGCACGGCACGGAACACGCGCTCCGGGTGCGGCATCATGATGGTCACGCGACCGTCGCGGCTGGAGAGGCCGGTGATGCCACGGGGCGAGCCGTTGGGGTTGGCCGGGTAGGTCTCGGTGACCTTGCCGTGGTTGTCGACGAAGCGCATGGCCACGCAGCCAGACAGGTCGGCTTCGAGCAGGGCTTCCTCGCTTTCGAACTCGGCATGGCCTTCGCCGTGGGCGATGGCGATGGGCATGCGCGAACCGGCCATGCCACGCAGGAAGATCGAGGACGATTCCTGCACCTGGACCATGGCCACGCGGGCCTCGAACTGTTCCGAGCGGTTGCGCACGAAGTGCGGCCAGAACTCGGTGCCGGGGATCAGCTCGTGCAGGTTGGACATCATCTGGCAACCGTTGCACACGCCGAGGGCGAAGCTGTCCTTGCGCTCGAAGAAGGCCTGGAAGCCGTCGCGGGCACGGGTGTTGAAGAGGATGGACTTGGCCCAGCCTTCACCGGCACCGAGCACGTCGCCGTAGGAGAAGCCGCCGCAGGCCACCAGGCCCTTGAAGTCTTCCAGGCTGACGCGGCCGGCGAGGATGTCGCTCATGTGCACGTCGATGGCGGCGAAGCCGGCGCGGTCGAAGGCCGCGGCCATTTCCACCTGGCCGTTGACGCCCTGCTCGCGGAGGATCGCCACCTGCGGACGCACGCCCTTCCTGATGTAGGGCGCGGCGATGTCCTGGTTGACGTCGAAGGCGAGCTTGGTCGACAGGCCGGGGTTGTCTTCCTCCAGCAGGCCGTCGAATTCCTGGTCGGCGCAGTCGGCGTTGTCGCGCAGGCGCTGGATCTGGTAGCTGGTTTCGGCCCACTGGCGCTGCAGCAGGCGGCGTTCGCCGCCGAACACGGCTTCGCCGTTGAAGCTGATGGCAACGTTGGCACCGTTGACCGGCTGGCCGATCACCGCCACGCAGTCGCCGAGGCCGGCGGCGCTGAACTGCGCCAGCACTTCCGGGGTGGCGTCCTGGCGCACCTGGATCACCGCGCCCAGTTCTTCGTTGAACAGCACGGCGGCCAGCTCTTCACGGTCGTCGGCCAGGGCGTCGAGGTAGAGGTCCAGGCCGCAGTGGCCGGCAAAGGCCATTTCCAGCACGGTGGCCAGCAGGCCGCCGTCGGAGCGGTCGTGGTAGGCCAGCAGGTGGCCGTCGGCGTTCAGGCCCTGGATCACGGCGAAGAAGGCCTTGAGGTCTTCGGCGTCGTCGACGTCCGGCACCTGCTGGCCGAGCTTGCTGTAGACCTGGGCGAGGATGGAGCCGCCCAGGCGGTTCTGGCCACGGCCGAGGTCCACCAGGATCAGGTCGGTCTCGCCCTTGTCCAGGCGCAGCTGCGGGGTCAGGGTCTGGCGCACGTCCTGCACCGGGGCGAAGCCGGTGACGATCAGCGACAGCGGCGAGGTGACGGACTTGTCCACACCCTCGTCCTGCCAGCGGGTCTTCATGGACATGGAGTCCTTGCCCACCGGGATGGTGATGCCCAGCGCCGGGCACAGCTCCATGCCCACGGCCTTGACCGTGTCGTACAGGCGCGCGTCCTCGCCGGGGTGGCCGGCGGCGGCCATCCAGTTGGCGGAGAGCTTGATATCGGAAAGCTTCTCGATCTTCGAGGCGGCCAGGTTGGTGATGGTCTCGCCGATGGCCATGCGGCCGGAGGCCGGGGCGTTCAGCAGGGCCAGCGGGGTGCGCTCGCCCATGGCCATGGCTTCGCCGGTATAGACGTCGAAGCTGGTGGCGGTGACGGCGCAGTCGGCCACCGGTACCTGCCAGGGGCCGACCATCTGGTCGCGGGCCACCAGGCCGGTGATGGTGCGGTCGCCGATGGTGATCAGGAAGCTCTTGCTGGCCACGGCCGGGTGGCGCAGCACGCGGCCCACGGCGTCGTCGAAGTCCAGGCCGGCGGCGGCGAAGTCATCGCCCAGCTCGGCCTCGCGGGCGACCGAACGGTGCATGCGCGGCGGCTTGCCGAGCAGGACCTCGAGCGGCATGTCCACCGCTTTGTTGCCGAAGTGGCTGTCGTTCACCGTCAGGTGACGCTCCAGGGTGGCCTCGCCGACCACGGCGAACGGGCAGCGCTCACGCTCGCAGATGGCCTTGAAGCGCTCGAAGTCGGCGGCGTCCACGGAGAGCACATAGCGCTCCTGGGACTCGTTGCACCAGATTTCCAGCGGGCTCATGCCCGGCTCGTCGTTGGGCACGGCGCGCAGTTCGAAGCGGCCGCCGCGGCCACCGTCGTTGATCAGTTCCGGCAGGGCGTTGGAGATGCCGCCGGCACCCACGTCGTGGATGAATTTGATGGGGTTTTCCGAACCCAGCTGCCAGCAACGGTCGATCACTTCCTGGCAACGGCGCTCCATTTCCGGGTTGTCGCGCTGTACCGAGGCGAAATCCAGGTCGGCGGAGCTGGCACCGGTGGCCATGGAGGAGGCGGCGCCGCCGCCCAGGCCGATGAGCATGGCCGGGCCGCCGAGGACGATCAGCTTGGCGCCGACCGAGATCTCGCCCTTCTGCACGTGCTCGGCGCGGATGTTGCCCATGCCGCCGGCAAGCATGATCGGCTTGTGGTAGCCGCGTACTTCTTCGCCGTGGGGGGTGTCGATGGCTTGTTCGAAGGTACGGAAGTAGCCGGTCAGGGCCGGACGGCCGAACTCGTTGTTGAACGCGGCGCCGCCCAGCGGGCCTTCGATCATGATGTCCAGCGGGGTGACGATGCGCTCGGGCTTGCCGTAGGGCTTCTCCCAGGGCTGCTCGAAACCGGGGATCTGCAGGTTGGAGACGGTGAAACCGGTCAGGCCCGCCTTGGGCTTGGCACCGCGGCCGGTGGCGCCTTCGTCGCGGATCTCGCCGCCGGAACCGGTGGAGGCGCCGGGGAAGGGGGCGATGGCGGTCGGGTGGTTGTGGGTTTCCACCTTCATCAGGATGTGCACGGGCTCCTGGGTCGCGCCGTACTGGCGGGTCGCCGGGTCCGGGAAGAAGCGGCCGGCGGTGAAGCCCTCGATGACCGAGGCGTTGTCCTTGTAGGCGGACAGCACGCCCTCGCGGTGCATCTCGTAGGTGTTCTTGATCATGCCGAACAGGCTCTTCTCCTGCGCCTGGCCGTCGATGTCCCAGCTGGCGTTGAAGATCTTGTGGCGGCAGTGCTCGGAGTTCGCCTGGGCGAACATCATCAGCTCGACGTCGTGGGGGTTGCGGCCCAGTTCGACAAAGCTCTTCACCAGGTAATCGATCTCGTCCTCGGCAAGCGCCAGGCCGAGCTCGACGTTGGCCTTCTCCAGCGCGGCGCGGCCGCCACCGAGGATGTCGACGACGGTCAGCGGCTTGGGCTGGGCATGGCTGAACAGGCCGGCGGCCTCTTCCTGGCCGGCCAGCACCAGCTGGGTCATGCGGTCATGCAGGACGCTGGCGATCAGTTGCGCGTCGGCCTCGCCGATCTCGCCGGCCACGTAGTAGGCGATACCGCGCTCGATGCGCTCGATCTTGGCCAGGCCGCAGTTGCGGGCGATGTCGGTGGCCTTGCTCGACCAGGGCGAGATGGTGCCGAAGCGCGGCACCACCAGGAACAGGCGGCCGCTGGGCTCCTGCACCGGGACGCTGGGGCCGTACTTGAGCAGGCGGGCCAGGACTTGCTCTTCCTCCCCGCCGAGTACGCCAGTCACCTCGGCGAAGTGGGTGAACTCGGCGTAGAGTCCGCTGACGGCGGGGACCTTCTGGGTCAGTTGCTCGAGCAGTTTGCCGTGGCGAAAGGCGGAAAGGGCGGGAGCACCGCGCAGGATCAACATCTTCGTGACAGCCTCTGGGGAAGGGGTGTGCTTGGAGGCCGTGCATTCTAGCGCAAAGCGCCGCTTTCCGGCACCTCTGAAGGCGCCTCGCGTCGCCAGGCAGCTAGCAGAGAAGATGCCCACTGTCGAGATATGGCGCCCGCCAGGCTTTGCGTATACTCCGTGGATGCTAAATCAACACGTGTTCGGCACACGTCGGGCTTTCTGGGCCCTGGCTACCGGATTCTTCCTGATGCTCGTCGGCTGCAAGCAGCCCACCACCCTCGAGCGCGTTCAGGAGGAGGGCGTGCTACGCGTGATCACCCGCAACAGCCCGGCCACCTACTTCGAGGACCGCAACGGCGAAACCGGCTTCGAGTACGAACTGGTCAAGCGCTTCGCCGATGACCTGGGCGTGGAACTCAAGATCGAGACCGCCGACAAGCTGGACGACGTCTTCTTCCGCCTCGGCCAGGCCAATGGCCCGGTGCTGGCCGCCGCCGGCCTGGTGGCGAGCCCGGCGCGCAAGGATGAGGTGCGTTTCTCCCATTCCTACCTGGACGTCACCCCCCAGGTCATCTACCGCAACGGCGAACGCCGCCCTACCCGTCCCGAGGACCTGGTGGGCCGGCGCATCATGGTGCTCAAGGGCAGCAGCCACGCCGAACAGCTGGCGGCGCTGAAAGCCACCCTGCCGGGCCTGAAGTACGAGGAATCCGACGAAGTGGAAATGGTCGACCTGCTGCGCATGGTCGACGAAGGGCAGATCGACCTGACCCTGGTGGACTCCAACGAACTGGCGATGAACCAGGTCTACTTCCCCAACGTGCGCGTGGCCTTCGACCTGGGCGACGCCACCAGCCTGGCCTGGGCCATGGCGCCGGGGGAGGACGACAGCCTGTACGACGAGGTCAACGCCTTCCTCGACAAGGCGCGCAAGGACGGCACGCTGCAGCGCCTGAAGGACCGCTACTACGGCCACGTCGACGTACTGGGCTATGTCGGCGCCTACACCTTCGCCAAGCACCTGCAGCAGCGCCTGCCCAAGTACGAGCAGCACTTCCGCCAGGCTTCGCAGAAGAACGAGGTGGACTGGCGCCTGCTGGCGGCCATCGGCTACCAGGAATCCCTCTGGCAACCCAGCGCCACCTCCAAGACCGGCGTGCGCGGGCTGATGATGCTCACCGAGGGCACGGCCAAGGCCATGGGGGTGTCCAACCGGCTTAACGCCAGGCAGAGCATCCACGGCGGCGGCAAGTACTTCACCATGATCAAGGACGGCCTCTCCGACGACCTCAAGGAGCCGGACCGCACCTGGTTCGCCCTGGCGGCCTACAACATCGGCATCGCCCACCTCAGCGATGCGCGCAAGCTGGCCGAGGCCGAGGGCCTGAACCCGAACAAGTGGCTGGACGTGAAGAAGATGCTGCCGCGCCTGTCGCAGAAGCAGTGGTACCGCAAGACCCGCTACGGCTACGCCCGTGGCGGCGAGACCGTGCACTTCGTGCAGAACATCCGCCGCTACTACGACATCCTCACCTGGGTGACCCAGCCGCAGATGGAAGGCAGCCAGTTGGCGGAGAACGCCACCCACCTCCCCGGGGTGAACAAGACCCGGCCCACCGAGCAGCAGGACGAGAAGCTCTGAGGCCCTCCCCCGGGCACTGCCTTCCGTAGCTTCGGTGGAAATCCGCCACGCGGATTTCCACCCTACGCACGGCTCCTCCGTAGGGTGGACCACGCTTTTCCGCTCCACCAACGGTGTCAGGCGGAGCGCCGAATGGTGGATGGAAGAGCGCCATCCACCCTACGGGGACTGCGGAGTTCGAAGGTTGAACCACGGCATCAGCGCTACGAATCTGCGTCCTTGCGCGCCGCGCGGCGGGCCTGGAAGAAGCCGGAGAGCAGTTCGCTGCACGCCTGCGCCAGCACCCCGCCCTCCACCAGCACCCGGTGGTTGAGGAACTCCTGGCTGAAAAACTGTCCCCGGCTGACCACCACGCCGGCCTTGGGCTCGGTGGCACCGTAGACCACGCGGGTGATCCGCGAATGGACGATGAGCCCCGCGCACATGCTGCAGGGCTCCAGGGTCACATAGAGGGTGCTGCCCACCAGGCGGTAGTTCTCCAGCCGGCTGGCGGCATCGCGCACCGCCACCATCTCGGCATGGGCGCTGGGATCGTGGCCGGAGATGGGGCAGTTGAAGCCGCGTCCGACGATTTCGCCGTCCTTGACCAGCACCGCCCCCACCGGCACCTCGCCCAGCTCCGCGCCCTGGCGGGCGAGTTCGAGGGCTTCGCGCATGAAGTGTTCGTCGCGGCTGCGGTCGATGATCTGGGGTTGGCGCATGGTCGGCTCAGGCAACCTCGATGGCGGCCATCAGGCCGGTTTCCATGTGGTCGATGACGTGGCAGTGGAACATCCAGACCCCCGGGTTATCCGCCACCAGCGCAATGCGCGCGGTCTCGTTCTTGCCCAGCAGGTAGGTGTCGGTGAAGTAGGGAACGATGCTCTTGCGATCCGAATCCAGCACCTTGAAGGCCATGCCGTGCAGGTGGACGGGGTGTAGGTACTGGGCCATGTTACGCAGCTCGAAGATGTAGTGGCCGGCCTTCCTCAGCTTGGCGATGGGCCGGTCGGCGCAGGTCTTGTCGTTGATGTCCCAGGCCTTGCCGTTGATCTGCCAATAGTTGCTCGGCCGCCCGGCGGCACTGGCCAGGGTGGCCGCCCATTCGAAGTTGAAGCGCAGCACCTGGGCCTTTTCCAGGTCGGGTTCGGGCACCGGGTTGGCCGGCAGCGGCGCCGGCCAGTCGCCGGGGGCGTCGCTGCTGGCCACGCTCTTCAGGGTCGCCAGGCGCAGCGGGCCGTTGCGCAGCGGCAGCTCGGTGCCTGCCGCCGGCACCTTGAGCGCCAGTTCGATGCGCATGCCCGGGCCGAGCCAGTATTCCTTGCCCAGCTCGCGGGGTTGGATGGGATGACCGTCGAGCGCATAAATGCGCACCTCGGCCCCCGGCAGGTTGAGCCGGTAGGTAACGGTGTTGTCCAGGTTCAGGAGGCGCAGGCGCACCACCTGGCCGGCGGGCAGCTCCAGGGTTGGCAGGGGTTTGCCGTTGATGGTGGTCAGGCGGCCACGGGTACCTTCCCGGGCGGCCTCACGGGGCACACTGAAGGCGGTAAAGGCACCGTCCTGATCCACGTGCCAGGTCTTCAGGCTGAGCACCTTCTCATGCCGGAACCCCGTGGGTTCGCGCTCCTCGACGATCAGCGGGCCGACCAGGCCGCGTCCCAGCTGGTGGGCGCTGGACAGGTGCGGGTGGTACCAGAAGCTGCCGGCATCGTCGGTCCTGAAGCGGTAGTCGAAATATTCGCCGGGCAGTACCGGCAGCTGCGAGACGTAGGGCACCCCATCCATTTCCAGCGGCACGCGGATGCCATGCCAGTGGATGGTGGTGGGTTCGTCGAGCTTGTTGATGAAGCGCACCCGCAGCCAGTCGCCCTGGCGCGAACGCAACTCCACCCCCGGTGCCTGGCCGCCATAGGCCCAGGCGGGCGTGCTGTGGCCGGCGACCAGTTCGAGGTCCAGCGGCGCGGCGATCAGCTCAAAGTCGTGGCTCTTGGCATCCAGGGGGCGGCCGAGCCAGTAGCGGGCGCCGCCGGCGCCGAGGCCGACCACACCGAGGCCCACCAGGCCACCGAGAATCTGTCTGCGAGTGAAGGACATGGGGTCAGGCTCCTCTGGGGAAGAACGGGGCTGTCCCATCGGCTAATCGAACCAGCCTCTGTCGGGCCGGCTTACGGGGCGCACAAGATACACCCGGGGGCTGTGAAAGATAAGTGAAAGCATCTGCATCGGCCGCGACCGATGGGCGCAGCCGACCTCCCCCGCCAGGCGTAGGATGGAAAGTCCTCACGGCTTTTCAGCAGAGGAGCGCCTTCATGCATCCCACCCGCCGCCAGATGATTCAGCTCTGTGTGGGTAGCCTGGTTGCGTTGCACTGGCCGCGATTCGGCCAGGCCGCCGCCAGCACCTGCCGCCTCAGCCCGGAACAGACCGCCGGGCCTTTCTACCTGGAGGACGCGCTGCTGCGACAGGACATCACCGATGGCCGGCCGGGCATCCCCCTTCGGCTGGAGTTCCAGGTGTTGCAACTGGACGGCTGCCGGCCCCTGGACGATGCCGCCCTGGAGGTCTGGCATTGCGATGCCGAGGGCGCCTACTCGGGCGTCGGCACCAACCAGGCGAGCCGCTTCCTGCGCGGCGTGCAGATCACCGACGGCGAGGGGCGCGCGGAATTTCGCAGCATCCTCCCGGGCAACTACCCGGGACGCACCAACCACGTCCACTTCAGGGTTCACCTGGGCGAGCGGGATATCCACACCGGCCAGCTGTACTTCCCCGAAGCCGTCATCCGCCCCGCCATGGCCCGGCCGCCCTATCTGCATCCGGGCGAGGACTGGACGCCCCTGGAGCAGGACTACATCTATCGCCGCCAGCACGGCGAACAGTCGATTGCCGACATGCGGGCGGATGGCGAGGGTTTCATCGCACGGCTGACGCTGGTGGTCGATACCCACGCGAATGCATAGGTCTGCAGGGGCGAATTCATTCGCCATGGGCAGCACAGCTGCCCCCTTTGCTCTTGCAGGGCAGGCCTTCGGCCTGCTTGGCGAATGAATTCGCCCCTGCAAAAAGTCCGCTCCGCAAGGAGCACCCAAAACAAAACCGGCCAGGCTTTTCAGGGCCTG
The DNA here is from genome assembly GCF_042656385.1 of Pseudomonas sp. GCM10022186. Lineage (NCBI taxonomy): Bacteria > Pseudomonadati > Pseudomonadota > Gammaproteobacteria > Pseudomonadales > Pseudomonadaceae > Pseudomonas > Pseudomonas sp. GCM10022186. Next base: position 155,843 of record NZ_JBHSOU010000001.1, on the reverse strand, counting down.
GCCGGTCGTTCAACGCTCGCCCGAAAGCTTGCGCATCATTCCCACTCGATGGTCGCCGGCGGCTTGCTCGATACGTCGTAGGTGACGCGGGAGATGCCTTCGATCTCGTTGATGATGCGGTTGGAGACGGTCTCCAGCAGCTCGTAGGGCAGGTGCGCCCAGCGGGCGGTCATGAAGTCGATGGTTTCCACCGCGCGCAGGGCGACGACCCAGGCGTAGCGACGGCCGTCACCGACCACGCCGACGGACTTCACCGGCTGGAACACCACGAAGGCCTGGCTGGTCTTGTGGTACCACTCGGCCTTGTGCAGCTCTTCGATGAAGATGTGGTCGGCGCGACGCAGCAGGTCGGCGTATTCCTTCTTCACTTCGCCAAGGATGCGCACGCCCAGGCCCGGGCCGGGGAACGGATGGCGGTAGACCATGCTGTAGGGCAGGCCCAGTTCCAGGCCGATCTTGCGCACTTCGTCCTTGAACAGCTCGCGCAGCGGTTCCACCAGTTCGAACTGCATGTCTTCCGGCAGGCCGCCGACATTGTGGTGGGACTTGATCACATGGGCCTTGCCGGTCTTGGCGCCGGCCGACTCGATCACGTCGGGGTAGATGGTGCCCTGGGCAAGGAACCGGATGCCCTGCAGCTTGGTGGCTTCCTCATCGAAGACCTCGATGAAGGTGCGGCCGATGATCTTGCGCTTCTCTTCCGGATCGGCGACGCCTGCCAGGCGCGAGAGGAACTTGTCCTCGGCATTGGCGCGGACCACGCGCACGCCCATGTTCTCGGCGAACATGGCCATCACGTGGTCGCCCTCGTGCAGGCGCAGCAGGCCGTTGTCGACGAAGACGCAGGTCAGCTGGTCGCCGATGGCCTTGTGCAGCAGGGCCGCCACCACCGAGGAGTCTACGCCGCCGGACAAGCCCAGCAACACCTTGGACGAGCCCACCTGGGCGCGCACGGTGGCGATGGCGTCTTCGACGATGTTGGACGGGGTCCAGAGAGCCGCGCAGTGGCAGATCTCGAGGACGAAGCGCGAGAGGATGCGGCCGCCCTGCTTGGTGTGGGTCACTTCCGGGTGGAACTGCACGCCGTAGTAGCCGCGATGATCGTCGGCCATGGCGGCGATCGGGCAGCTCGGGGTGCTGGCCAGGATATGGAAGCCGGCGGGCAGGTCGGTGACCTTGTCGCCGTGGCTCATCCATACGTCGAGGCCGAGCACGCCGTCTTCGTCCACATGGTCTTCGATGCCGTCCAGCAGGCGCGCCTTGCCCACCACGTCGACGCGGGCGTAGCCGAACTCGCGCAGGTCGGAACCCTGCACCTGGCCGCCCAGTTGCTCGGCCATGGTCTGCATGCCGTAGCAGATGCCCAGCAACGGCACGTTGAGTTCGAACACGGCATGGGGCGCGCGCGGGCTGTTGGCCTCGTGCACCGACTCTGGGCCACCGGCGAGAATGATGCCGCGCGGGGCGAAGGCGCGGATCGCCTCGTTGTCCATGTCGAACGGGTGGATTTCGCAGTACACGCCGATCTCGCGCACGCGGCGGGCGATCAACTGGGTGTACTGGGAGCCGAAGTCGAGGATCAGGATGCGGTGGGCGTGGATATCTTGGTGAGCCATGAGCTTTCCTTCGGAAAGTGCTTGAAGCGGAAAGCCAGAAGCTGGAAGTAAAAGCCTGAAGTCATCGCTTCAGGCTTCCAGCTTCCAGCTTCCAGCACCTGTATGTAGGCCGATCAACCGACCCGGTAGTTGGGCGCTTCTTTCGTGATCTGCACGTCGTGGACGTGGGACTCGGCCATGCCGGCGCCGGTGATGCGCACGAACTGCGGCTTGGTGCGCATTTCTTCGACGGTGGAGCAACCGGTGTAGCCCATGGAGGCGCGCAGGCCGCCCATCAGCTGGTGGACGATGGCGGTGAGGGTGCCCTTGTAGGGAACACGGCCTTCGATGCCTTCCGGAACCAGCTTCTCGGCGCCGGCCGAGGAGTCCTGGAAGTAACGGTCGGACGAGCCCTGGGACTGGGACATGGCGCCCAGCGAACCCATGCCGCGGTAGGCCTTGTAGGAACGGCCCTGGAACAGCTCGACCTCGCCCGGAGCCTCTTCGGTACCGGCGAACATGGAGCCCATCATCACGCAGGAAGCGCCGGCCACGATGGCCTTGGACAGGTCGCCGGAGAAGCGGATGCCGCCGTCGGCGATCAGCGGGATACCCGAGCCGGCCAGGGCGGCAGCGACGTTGGCGATGGCGGAGATCTGCGGTACGCCGACACCGGCGACGATACGGGTGGTGCAGATGGAGCCCGGGCCGATACCGACCTTGACCGCGTCGGCGCCGGCTTCGGCCAGGGCCTTGGCAGCTTCGCCGGTGGCGATGTTGCCGCCGATCACCTGCACGTGCGGGAAGTTGTCCTTGACCCAGCGTACGCGCTCGATCACGCCCTTGGAGTGACCGTGGGCGGTGTCCACCACCACCACGTCGACGCCAGCGGCGACCAGTGCGGCAACGCGCTCGCCGGTGTCGGCGCCGGTGCCCACCGCCGCGCCTACGCGCAGGCGGCCCTGGTCATCCTTGGAGGCCAGCGGGTAGGTCTTGGCCTTCTCGATATCGCGGAAGGTCACCAGGCCGCGCAGGTAAAAGTTCTCGTCGACCACCAGCATCTTCTCGATGCGGTTTTCGTAGAGCTTGGCCTTCATCTCTTCCAGCGGGGTGCCTTCGCGGGCGGTGATCAGCTTGTCCTTGGGCGTCATGATCGCGGCGACGCTGTCGCCGACGTTCGGACGGAAGCGCAGGTCGCGGCCGGTGACGATGCCCACCAGCTCGCCCTCTTCCACCACCGGGAAGCCGGAGAAGCCGTACTCGCGGGCGATCTGCAGCAGCTCGATGATCTTGGTGGAGGGGGTGACGGTCACCGGATCGCGGACGATGGCGGTCTCATGGCGCTTGACCTTGCGCACCTCGGCAGCCTGCTGCTCGATGGTCATGTTCTTGTGGATGATGCCGATGCCGCCTTCCTGGGCCATGGCGATGGCCAGGCGGGCTTCGGTCACGGTATCCATCGCTGCGGATACCAGCGGGATGTTCAGTTCGATGCCGCGGGTCAGGCGGGTCTTGAGGCTGACATCCTTCGGCAGAATCTCGGAATAACCCGGGATCAGGAGAACGTCGTCGAAGGTCAGGGCTTCTTGGCTGATGCGCAGCATGGCGGGGGCTCCCAGGCGGGAAAATTGGAAGCGCGCCATTATAACGGGGCCACGGGCTTCGCTCAACGCAGCCGACGGGCTGCAGAGCCTTTCCCGTGAAAAAAACGTGCCAGGCCCGTCGGCTCCTGCAGAAATCCGTTGGCCAAAAGCCAGCTGAAACGCTCCCCAGGGCTCAACCGTTCGTCCGCACCTGCCGCACAGCGAAGCCCAGGCGCTCGCCAAAGGCATCGAGAAAACCCTGGGTGAAGGCCGTTTCACCCCAGCCGTTGAAGATGAAACCCAGGTTGGAAAAGCCGCAGGGCTGCAGGAAGAGGAAACCGTTGATGTCGTCCTCGAAGCCGCATTCCGGGCAGGTGAAGTTATCGGTGTGCCCCGGCCACCAGTCTTCCAGGCTCTCGAACAATGGCTCGCCGACCTCCTGGCGGCATTCCGGGCAGCCCGCTTCATTGAGAAAATCGCGCGTAGGCGTGTAGATGCAGCGCTTGTCCACCAGTTCGAGGCCGTTAACCTTCTGACCGAAGGGCAGGCGCCGCGGATGCTCCACCACTTGCCGCGCACCGGCGGCGATGGCGTAGGCCATGCGATTGCCGCGCAGGCCACAGGTGCTGGGCAGCGCCTCGACCACGTCGCGCTGGGCCAGCCAGCGCAGCATGCGCCCGGCCAGGACCTGGTGCCCGGGCACGCTGGATATCTGCGGCACTATGATCAACTGGCTCGATTCCATGTCGGACTCCTGCGGCGATGGAAGGGGCGCGCAGGTTAACCGCCCCCCCTCACCCGTCAACTATGGCGCATGGCGGCAAAGCCATTATCATCCCCGCCCATGATCAATGACCCCTTCCAGCGGCTCGGCCTCGATCGCGAGGTGCTGACCGTCAGCCAGCTCAACCAACGCGCCCGCCACCTGCTGGAGGACGTGTTCCCGCAGGTCTGGGTGGAAGGCGAGATTTCCAACCTCGCCCGCCCCGCCTCAGGCCACCTTTACTTCACCCTCAAGGACGCCCAGGCCCAGGTGCGCTGCGCCCTGTTCCGGCAGAACGCCCAGCGCGTGCGCCAGGCCCTGCGCGATGGCCTGGCCGTGCGGGTGCGCGGCAAGGTCTCGCTGTTCGAGGGCCGCGGCGACTACCAGCTGATCGCCGACGCCGTGGAGCCGGCCGGCGACGGCGCCCTGCGCCTGGCTTTCGAGGCGCTGAAGGAGAAGCTCGCCGCCGAGGGCCTGTTCTCCGCCGAACGCAAACGCCCGCTGCCGGCCCACCCGCAACGCATCGGCATCGTCAGCTCGCCCACCGGGGCGGTGATCCGCGACATCATCAGTGTGTTCCGCCGCCGCGCCCCCCAGGTCCGGCTGACCCTGGTGCCCACCGCCGTGCAGGGGCGCGAAGCCACCGCGCAGATCGTCCGAGCCCTGGCCCTGGCCGATGCCCAGGGTTTCGATGCGCTGATCCTGGCCAGGGGCGGTGGTTCCCTGGAAGACCTCTGGTGCTTCAACGAGGAAGCCGTGGCCCGTGCCGTGGCTGCCTGCCGCACACCCATCGTCAGCGCCGTGGGCCATGAGACGGATGTCTCCATCAGTGATTTCGTCGCCGACGTACGCGCCCCGACGCCCTCGGCGGCCGCCGAGCTGCTGGCGCCGGATGCCGGGGACCTGCAGCAGCGCCTCGACAGCCTGCACCGACGTTTGGTCCTGCGCCTGCAGGACCGCCTGATGCGCGAACGCCTGCGCCTGGATGGTCTGTTCCGGCGCCTGCGCCACCCCGGCGAGCGGCTGCGCCAGCAAGCCCAGCGCCTGGACGACCTGGACATGCGCCTGCGCCGCGCCTTCGAACGTCAGCAACAGGTGCGCCACGAGCGCCTGGCGCGCCTGGACACCCGCCTCGCCGCGCAGCATCCGGGGCGCACCCTGGCCCTGCTGCGGCAGAAGCTGGACGGCCTCGCCACCCGCTTGCCCCGCGCTGCCCGCGACGCCCTCAAGGATCGCCGCCAGCGCCTCGACGCCCTGGCCCAGACCCTGCACGTGGTCAGCCCCCTGGCCACCCTCGGGCGCGGCTACAGCATCCTCCTCGACGAACGCGGCCAGGCCATCCGCGCCGCCAGCCAGACGCGCCCCGGCCAGCGCCTCAAGGCCCGCCTGGGTGAAGGCGAACTGGACGTCCGCGTCGAAGACAATCACCTCACCCCCGTGAACCTTTCCCTGCTGGACTGACCATGCGCCTGCTCACCGCCCTGCTCCTCTGCCTCGCCCTCCCCGTCCACGCCGAAGGCTTCATCACCCGCCTGCTGAACAAGCCGGTGCCCGGCGGCGTGGCAGTGGTCCAGCTGGGCAGCGGCGCCCAGGCGCCGACCGCGCGCTTCCAGGGCAAGCCGGTACTGGTGGTGAAGGAAGAGGGCCGCGACTGGATCGCCATAGTCGGGATCCCCCTCGATACCAACGCCGGGCAACAGCGGATCGAGGTGAGCGACGGACGCCGCCTGGCCTTCAGCGTCGGCACGCGGACCTACCGCGAGCAGCGCATCAAACTGGCCAATACCCGCCAGGTGAACCCGCTGCCGGAAGACCTCGAGCGCATCGACCGCGAACTGGCCGAGCAGACCACCGCCTACCGCCGCTTCAGCCCCGGCACGCCGAGCAACCTGTTGTTCGACAAGCCGGTGGACGGCCCGCTGTCCAGCCCCTTCGGCCTGCGCCGCTTCTTCAATGGCGAAGAGCGCAATCCGCACTCCGGCCTGGACTTCGCGGTGGGTGCCGGCACCCCGATCAAGGCCCCGGCGGCGGGCAAGGTGATCCTCATCGGCGACTACTTCTTCAATGGCCGCACGGTATTCGTCGACCACGGCCAGGGCCTGATCAGCATGTTCTGCCACATGTCGAAGGTGGATGTGAAACTCGGCCAGCAGTTGCCCCGGGGCGGGGTGGTGGGCCGGGTCGGCGCCACCGGCCGCGCCACCGGGCCGCACATGCACTGGAACGTCAGCCTCAACGACGTGCGGGTGGACCCGGCCATTTTCATCGGCGCCTACAAGCCCTGATCCTACAGCCGCGCACAGGGCGCGGCCTTGGGTACACGGCAAGGGGTTTGCTAAGGTCCGTCGGTTCCGGGGTCAGCCCCAGCCAAGCCGATCCGTTACAGGGAGTAGCCCATGCATAGCGAAATCACCTCCTGGCTCGACTGGTTGCGGCAGCATGACGAGCTGCACACCATAGTCGCCTCCACTTTCCTGGTCCTGGTGGCCTGGCTGTCCAACTGGATAGTCAAGCGCATCCTGGTCCGCGGCCTGTTCCATGCCGCCGGCGTCATAGCCTACGGCCGCCACGCGCAGATTCCGGACCATGGCCTGGTCAAGCGCCTGGCCAACATAGTGCCGGCGCTGGTGCTGGCCGGCGGGGTAAAGGTCGTCCCCAACCTGCCGGACACCCTGGTGACGGTGGTGACCAACGTCTGCGCTGCCTTCATCATCCTGACCGTCGCCCTGGCCCTGAGCGCCACGCTGACCATCGCCAACGACCTCTACCAGCGCCGCGAAGACGCACACCTGAGGCCCATCAAGGGCTATCTGCAGGTGCTGAAGATCGCCATCTTCGCCATCGCCACCATCCTGATGATCGCCAGCCTGATCGACCGCTCGCCGCTGATCCTGCTCTCGGGTCTCGGCGCCATGGCCGCGGTGCTGATGCTGATCTTCCAGGACACCCTGCTGTCGCTGGTGGCCAGCGTGCAGATCACCTCCAGCGACATCATCCGCGTCGGCGACTGGGTGGAGATGCCGCAGCTCAACGCCGACGGCGACGTGATCGACATCGCCCTGCACACGGTCAAGGTGCAGAACTGGGACAAGACCATCACCACCATCCCCACCAAGCGCTTCATCACCGATTCCTTCAAGAACTGGCGCGGCATGCAGGAATCCGGCGGGCGACGGATCAAGCGCTGCCTCTACCTGGACCAGAACAGCGTGCGCTTCCTCAGCCAGGAAGACATCGCCCGCCTGCACGGCTTCCGGCTGCTGGACGGCTACCTCAAGGCCAAGGAAAGCGAGCTGCTCAGCTGGAACAGCCAGCTGGACGAGGCCCTCCGCCTGCCAGTCAACAGCCGCCAGCTGACCAACCTCGGCACCTTCCGCGCCTATGTGGAAAACTACCTGCGAGCGAACGCCGACATCCGTCAGGACATGACCCTGATGGTCCGCCAGCTGGCGCCCGGTGCCGACGGCCTGCCCCTGGAGCTGTACTGCTTCACCGCCACCACCGCCTGGTCTCGCTACGAGGCCATCCAGTCGGACATCTTCGACCACCTGCTGGCGATCCTCCCCGAGTTCGGCCTGCGGGTGTTCCAGCACCCCGGCGGCGCGGACATGCGCGCACTGCGCCTGCCAGCAGCGGAGTGACCAGCGAGCTGCCCGCGAATTGCCCGGCACGGGGCATTTCGCGGGCCGGCCACGGTCGCCGAAACCGAAAGCGCAATCAAATCGAGAAAACACCATAAGTTGCGCAATAACTTCCTTCACCGCACTTTATTGCGCTCTTTTTCACCATTTTTTCCGCGATGCTTGCCATATTCACTCACGATGAATAGGGTTAGCCCCTATGAAAACCGCACACACCCTCATCCTTCTGCGTCAACACGCCTGCCTGCGACTGGTCAGCCCACGACTGCGTGGCTGAAACCCGCCTCCGCCACACCTGCCGATTTCAATGCCTGGCCTTCCATCCAAAGGCCCGCAGTAAAAAGGATTTGCCCCATGAGCATGCTGAAAGACCCGTCCCGCAAGTACCGCGCATTCCCGGCCATCGACCTGCCGGACCGCACCTGGCCTTCGAAGACCATCACCGAAGTGCCGATCTGGTGCAGCTCCGACCTGCGCGACGGCAACCAGTCGCTGATCGAGCCGATGGACGCGCAGAAGAAGATGCGCTTCTTCAAGACGCTGGTGCAGGTGGGCCTGAAGGAAATCGAGGTAGCCTTCCCGTCCGCCTCGGATACCGATTTCAACTTCGTCCGCGAACTGATCGAAGGCGGCCATATCCCGGATGACGTGACCATCCAGGTGCTGACCCAGGCCCGCGAAGACCTGATCACCCGCACCTTCGAATCCCTGAAGGGTGCGAAGAAGGCCATCGTCCACGTCTACAATGCCACCGCGCCGTCCTTCCGCCGTATCGTCTTCAACCAGGACAAGGCCGGCGTGATCGACATCGCCGTGAAGGCGGCCACCCTGATCAAGGAACTGGCGGCCAAGCAGCCGGAAACCGACTGGACCTTCCAGTACTCCCCCGAAATCTTCAGCTCCACCGAGCTGGACTTCGCCGTGCAGGTCTGCGACGCCGTGATCGGCGTCTGGCAACCGACCCCGGAGAAGAAGATCATCCTCAACCTGCCGGCCACCGTGGAATGCGCCACGCCGAACGTGTACGCCGACCAGATCGAATGGTTCGGACGCCACATCAGCCGCCGCGACTCGGTGATCATCAGCCTGCACACCCACAATGACCGTGGCACCGGCGTCGCCGCCACCGAGCTGGGCCTGATGGCCGGCGCCGACCGCGTGGAAGGCTGCCTGTTCGGCAACGGCGAGCGCACCGGCAACGTCGACCTGGTGACCGTGGCGCTGAACATGTACACCCAGGGCCTGCACCCGCTGCTGGACTTCTCCGACATCGACGCCGTGCGCAAGGTGGTGGAAGAGTGCAACCAGCTGCCGGTCCACCCACGCCACCCCTACGTGGGCGACCTGGTGCACACCGCCTTCTCCGGCTCCCACCAGGACGCCATCCGCAAGGGCTTCGCCCAGCAGCAGGAAGATGCCCTGTGGGAAGTGCCCTACCTGCCGATCGACCCGGCCGACATCGGCCGCAGCTACGAGGCGGTAATCCGGGTGAACAGCCAGTCCGGCAAGGGCGGCATCACCTTCCTGCTGGAGCAGGAGTACGGCATCAGCCTGCCGCGCCGCATGCAGATCGAGTTCAGCCAGGTGGTGCAGAAGGAAACCGATCGCCTGGGCCTGGAAATGACCGCCCAGCAGATCTACCAGTTGCTGGACAGCGAATACCTGCAGGCCAGCAGTCCCTTCGCCCTGAAAGGCCATCGCCTGCAGGAAGAGAACGGCACCAGCGCCGTGGACATCGAAGTCCAGGTCAAGGGCGAGACCCAACACCTGCGCGGCATGGGCAAGGGCCCGCTGGAAGCCCTGGTGGCCAGCCTGCCGGTGAAGGTGGAGATCATGGACTACTCCGAACACGCCATCGGCGCCGGCACCAACGCCAAGGCCGCGGCCTACATCGAGCTGCGCGTAAACGGCGGCCGTGCGCTGCACGGTATCGGCATCGACGAGAACCTCACCACCGCCAGCTTCCGCGCCCTGTTCAGCGCCCTCAACCGCGCCCTGAGCCAGGCCGAGGCCGAAGCGGCCTGAGGCTGATGCCGCAAAGAAAAACCCTGCCATTCGGCGGGGTTTTCTTTTTTGAAGAGCTGGTGGATAGAAAAGCGCTATCCCCCTACATCCACCCTACATCCACTGGATGTCTACACGTAGGGTGGAAATCCGTGTGGCGGATTTCCACCACGTCGGCCTGGTTCCTACCCCTGCTGCTGCCAGTGGCACTTGCCCCAGGCGCACATGGAATCCAGCACCGGCTTGAGGCTGAGGCCATGCTCGGTCAGGCGGTATTCCACCCGCGGCGGCACCTCGGCGTAGACGGTGCGCGAGACGATGCCATCGCGCTCCAGCTCGCGCAGCTGCTGGGCCAGCATCTTCTCGGTGATGCCCGGCACCAGTCGCTTGAGCTCGGAAAAGCGCCGCGCTTCGGGCATCAGGTGGTAGACCAGCAGCGACTTCCACTTGCCGCCGATCACCGCCAGGGTGACTTCCACCGGCGTGTTGTAGACCTTCTCGCCCGCCACCAGCAGATTGCCCGCGGCCGGCAGCGGCTTGTGTTCGCTCATGCTCCTACCCCGCTCTCAGAGGTGCAGGTCGAAGCCATCCGCATCGCGCATCGCCGGGAATCGCTCGCGGTAGGCCGCCAATTGCGCAGCGGACAGACCGATGGAGAACACGCCATCGGCATCTCCGGCATCCAGCAGGCTTTCGCCCTGGAAATCCAGCACCTGGCTGTCGCCGCTGTAGGCGTAGCCCTTGCCGTCGGCACCCACCCGGTTCACCGCCGCCACGTAGCAGAGGTTCTCGATGGCGCGCGCCGGCAGCAGACGATTCCAGTGATGGCGGCGGGCGGCCGGCCAATTGGCGGTGTAGAGCAGCAGGTCGGTGTCATGGGGGTCGCGGCTCCACACCGGGAAGCGCAGGTCGTAGCAGATCAGCGGACGCACCCGCCAGCCCTTGACCTCGAACAGCGCCTGGGTCTCGCCGGGGGTGTAGTGCTTGTGCTCGCCGGCCATGCGGAACAGATGACGTTTGTCGTAGTGCAGCACCTCGCCGTCCGGCCGCGCCCAGAGCAGGCGATTGCGGTGGCTGCCGTCGGCGGCCTGGATGATCACGCTGCCGGTGATCACCGCATCCAGGCGCCGGGCCTGCCCGTGCAGCCAGGCGTGGGTCGGGCCCTGCTCGGGCTCGGCAAGGGCCTCCGAATCCATGGAGAAACCGGTGGTGAACATCTCCGGCAGGACGATCAGGTCGGCACCCTTGGCCTGCTCCAGCAGCGCTTCGAAATGAGCGTGGTTGGCGGCGCAGTCGTGCCAGGCCAGGGTGGTCTGCACCAGGGCCAGCTTGAGGTCGGGCAGCGTGGTCAGATCGCGCATAGTTTCTCCGCTGCCTGACGCAGCGTCTCCTCCCGTTTGGCGAAGCAGAAGCGCACCAGGCGCAGGTCCTTGGGCGCCTGCTGGTAGAACACCGAGACCGGGATGGCGGCTACGCCGTGCTCGCGGGTCAACCATTCAGACATGGCGACGTCGTCCAGGTCATCACGGATGGCGCTGTAGTCCACCAGCTGGAAATAGGTGCCGGCGGCGCGGGTGAACTGGAAGCGCGAGTCGGCCAGCAGGTCGCAGAACAGGTCGCGCTTGGCCTGGTAGAAGCCCGGCAGCTCGGCAAGGTGTTCCGGGTGGGCCGCCATGAAGTCGGCCAGCGCCCACTGCAGCGGGGTGACGCCGCAGAAGTTGACGTATTGGTGGACCTTGCGCAGCTCGGCGGACAGCGCCGGCGGCGCAACCACGTAGCCAGTCTTCCAGCCGGTGACGTGGTAGGTCTTGCCGAAGGAGCTGACCACGAAGGCGCGGGCATAGAGCTCATCATGGGCCAGCACGCTGACGTGGCCGACACCGTCGAACACCAGGTGTTCGTAGACCTCGTCCGACACCAGGTAGATGTCGCGGTCGCGGATCAGTTCGGCCAGCTGGTCCAGCTCGGCGCGGGAAATCAGCGCGCCGCTGGGGTTGTGCGGGCTGTTGAGGATGATCATGCGAGTGCGCGGGCTGAGGGCATCCCGCATCCGTTGCCAGTCGATGGAGAAGCCCGGCAGCGCAAGGGGCACATGCACGCAACGGCCGCCGGCCAGTTCCACCGAGGGCTCGTAGCTGTCGTAGCAGGGGTCGAGGACGATAACCTCGTCGCCGGAACGCACCACGGCCTGGATGGCGCAGAAGATGGCCTCGGTGGCGCCGGGGGTGATGGTCACCTCCGCGTCGGCGCTGACCTGGCGGCCGTAGAAGGCGGCCACCTTGGCCGCCACCTGCTCGCGCAGGGCCGGCAGGCCGGTCATCGGGGCGTACTGGTTGTGTCCGGCGGCGATGTGCTGGCCGACCGCCTCGCACAGGGCGGTCGGTGCGGAAAAGTCCGGGAAGCCCTGGGACAGGTTGATGGCGCCGACTTCGGCGGCGAGCTGGGACATGCGGGTGAAGATGGTGGTGCCGACGTTGGGCAACTTGCTGGTGATCATTGCAATCCGGCTGTTGGCGAATGGGAAAGGTGGCCCATAGCTTAAGCCTTGAGGGGGTTTCGCGACCACAGGAATACTCCTGTAGGAGCGAGCTCTGCTCGCGAAACGTTGTGCCTGCGCCATTCGCGAGCAGAGCTCGCTCCTACGAAAGAATGAATTCCGCCCAAAGTGAAGCCTTGGGAACGAAAAAGGGCGCCCGTGGGCGCCCTCCTCCATTCCAGCCGGTATCAGCGCTTCTTGTCGCGGCGCTTCTTCTCGGCCTTCTTGTGGTGCGACATGAGGCGGCGCTTCTTGTTCACCTGGCGCTCGGTCAGGGTGTTCTTCTTGCCCTCGTAGGGGTTCTCGCCGCCCTTGTACTCGATGCGGATCGGCGTGCCGACCAGCTTGAGCACGCGCCGGTAGGTGTTTTCCAGGTAGCGCGAGTAGGACTTGGGCACCGACTCCACCTGGTTGCCGTGGATCACGATCAGCGGCGGGTTGGCACCGCCCAGGTGGGCGTAGCGCAGCTTGATGCGGCGGCCGTTGACCAGCGGAGGCTGGTGCTCCTGCACCGCGTCCTCGAGGATCTGGGTCAGGCGACTGGTGGGCCAGCGGGTGATGGCCGAGCGGAAGGACTCCTGCACCGACTTGTACAGGTGACCGACGCCGGTGCCATGCAGCGCGGAGATGAAGTGGATGTCGGCGAAATCGACGAAGAACAGCCGGCGCTCCAGCTCGGTCTTCACGTAGTCGCGCTCGCCGGGCTCCATGCCGTCCCACTTGTTCAGGGCGATGACCAGCGCACGGCCGGTTTCCAGCACGAAGCCGAGCAGGTTGAGGTCATGCTCGACCACGCCTTCGCGGGCGTCCATCACGAAGATCACCACGTTGGCGTCCTGGATGGCCTGCAGGGTTTTCACCACGGAGAACTTTTCCACCGCCTCGAAGATCTTGCCGCGACGGCGCACGCCGGCGGTGTCGATCAGGGTGTACTTCTCTTCGTTGCGCTCGAAGGGAATGTAGATGCTGTCGCGGGTGGTGCCGGCCTGGTCATAGACGATCACCCGCTCCTCGCCGAGCATGCGGTTGACCAGGGTGGACTTGCCGACGTTGGGGCGGCCGATGATGGCGATCTTGATGCCGTCCTTTTCGCTCGGGCCGGGGATGCGCTTGGCCTCTTCGCCTTCGGCGACTTCCTCGGCCTCGGCGGCCTCTTCTTCATCGGCGCCGTCGTCACGGGGGAATTCACCCAGTGCAGCCTGGAGCATCTGGCTGATGCCACGGCCATGGGCGGCGGCGATCGGCAGGGCGTCGCCCAGGCCCAGGGGGCTGAACTCGGCACGAGCGATGTCCGGATCGACGGTATCGACCTTGTTGGCGACGAGGAAGCTGCGCTTGTTCCGCTTGCGCAGGTGCTCGGCGATCATCTGGTCGGCGGCGGTCATGCCGGCGCGGGAGTCGACCATGAACAGCACCGCATCGGCCTCCTCGATGGCCTGCAGGGACTGCTCGGCCATCTTGGCATCGATGCCTTCCTCGTCGCCGGAGATACCCCCGGTATCGATGACGATATAGGTGCGACCCTGCCACTTCGCCTCGCCGTACTGGCGGTCACGGGTCAGACCGGCGTATTCCGCGACAATCGCGTTGCGGGTCTTGGTCAGGCGGTTGAACAGGGTGGACTTGCCGACGTTGGGCCGACCCACCAGGGCGATTACGGGAACCATGAGGCTCTCCACTGGTTATTTCAGAAAACACAAAGGCCGCTGCCGTTTGACGACAGCGGCCACACATCAGCCTTGAGCTTAGCGGATGGTCAGGCCGACCAGCTTGCCGCCATTGCCATAGGCATACATCCATTCGCCGACCACCAGCGGACGGGCACGCAGGCCGTCGCCGTCGATCTTCGCACGGCCGACGAAATGGCCGTCCACCTGGCTCAGCAGGTGCAGGTAGCCTTCGAAGTCACCCACGGCCACGTAGCTGGAGAAGACTTCCGGAGCGGACAACTGGCGGCGGGCCAGGGCGTCGTTGCTCCACAGGGCGGAGGCGGAACGCTCATCCACGCCTTCCACGGTGCCATTGGCCAGGCTCACGTAGACGTTGCCAAAGCCCTGGGCGACGCCGGCGTAGCTGGACGCCTCGCGCTGCCAGAGCACGCGGCCGCTTTCCAGGTCCAGGGCGGCGACGCGGCCCTGATAGGTGACCAGGTAGAGGGTGCCGCCGGACAGCAGCAGGCCGCCGTCGATATCCACCACACGGTCCAGCTCGGAACGGCCCTGGGGCACGGCCACGCGCTGCTCCCAGACCGGAATGCCGCGCTGGATGTCCAGGGCGAGCACCTTGCCGGTGGAGAGGCCGGCCACGGCCAGGTTGTTGGTCACGATCGGCGCGCCGGTACCACGCAGGGTCAGCACCGCCGGGGTGTTCTCGTAGATCCAGCGCTGGTTGCCGGTGGCGGCGTCGAAGCCGAACAGGGTGTCGTTCTGGGTCTGCACCACCACCACGTCACCGTTGTTGGCCGGCGGGGCGAGCACTTCGCCGTTGACCCGCGCACGCCAGCGTTCCTCGCCGTTGCTCGCGTCCAGGGCGATGACTTCGCCCTTCAGGGTTCCCAGCATGACCAGGCCGTAGCCCACGCCCACCGCGCCGGAGACCGGCAGTTCGAGGTCCTGCTTCCAGATCACGTCGCCATTGAAGCGATTGATCGCCATGACCTCACCGTTGACGTCGGAAGCGTAGATGGTGTCGCCATCGATGGCGGGCACCAGCAGGTTGTAGCTCTCGCCCTGGCCATCGCCGATGGAGCGGCTCCAGCCCTTGTCCAGCTTCACTTCCTCGGTGATATCGGGCAGCTCGGCCGGCGGCAGTTCCTTCTTGCTGTTGCTGCTGCAGCCCACGGCCAGGATGGCCAGGGCCAGCACTGCGGCATTCTTCCAGCGCATCACGTCACGCGTCCCCTTTTGCCAGGTCGTCGAGCTTCATCTGCAGGCCGCCCACGGCGGCGTCCTCGGGCAGCGCGTCCTTCGCCTTCTGGTAGGCGGCATGCGCGTCATCGGTGCGGCCCAGCTGGACCAGCAGGTCACCCTTGAGTTCTTCGCGGCTGGCGAGGAAGGCCTTGTCGGCGTCGCCGTCCAGCAGCTTGAGGGCGTCCTCGACCTTGCCCTGGGCAGCCAGGACACGGGCCAGGCGCTGGCGGGCCAGCTCGCCCAGGGTCGCGTCGGCGGGCTTGTCGAGCACCGACTTGAGTTCCGCAGCGGCATCGTCCAGCTTGCCGGACTCGACCGCGACCTTGGCCACGAACAGGCTGCCGTACTGGGCGTAATGGGTGCCGCCGAAGTCGCTCTTCAGCTTGCCGGCAAGCTCCGCCACCTTGGCGGAATCGGGGGTACCGCTGGGGTTCAGCGCGGTCTCCAGCAGTTGCTGGTAGACGATGGACGCGCCCTGGGACTGGTTGGTCTGGTACTTCTGCCAGGCCTGCCAGCCGAAGACCACTACCAGCGCCAGTGCGCCGCCAGTGAGCATGGGTTTGCCGTTGCGCTGCCACCAGTCCCTGAACTGCGCAATCTGTTCTTCTTCAGTCTGCATGCTTAACCCCGTACTCCTGATCTTTGGATGCTCAAGCCCGCTTCAGGCAGGCTGCGAGATGCTCGGCCAGAGCATCCCAGGCAATGCTTTGTTGTTCGCTGTCGTCGCGCAGCGGCTTGCAACCTACCACGCGCTTGGCCAGTTCGTCGTCCCCCAGGATCAGTGCGTAACGGGCACCGCTCTTGTCAGCCTTCTTGAACTGGCTCTTGAAGCTGCCGCCCGCGGCGTTGACCAGCAGGCGCAGGCCCGGCAGCGCATCGCGCAGGCGTTCGGCCAGGGACAGCGCGGCCAGTTCGGCCGGCTCGCCAAAGGCACAGATGTAGAGATCGGCCGGGCTGTTCAGCTCTTCCGGCACCAGGCCCAGGGTTTCCAGCAGCAGCACCAGGCGCTCCACGCCCATGGCGAAGCCAACGCCCGGAGTCGGCTTGCCACCGAACTGGCTGACCAGGCCGTCGTAACGACCGCCGGCACAGACGGTGCCCTGGGCGCCGAGCTTGTCGGTCACCCACTCGAAGACGGTACGGCCGTAGTAGTCCAGACCGCGTACCAGCTTCTGGTTGATTTCGTAACGGATACCCACGGCGTCCAGGCGCGCCTTGAGGCCCTCGAAGTGGGCCAGGGACTCCTCATCCAGGTAGTCGTGCAGGGTCGGCGCGTCCACCAGCAGGGCCTGGGTGCCGCCGTTCTTGCTGTCGAGGATGCGCAGCGGGTTGGTGGTCAGGCGCCGCTGGCTGTCTTCGTCGAGCAGGTCGTAACGCTCCTGGAGGTAGGCCACCAGGGCGTCGCGGTAGCGGGCACGGGCCTCGCTGGAACCCAGGCTGTTGAGCTGCAGGGTGACGGAGTCGGCCAGGCCGAGTTTCTGCCACAGGCGCCAGGTCAGCACGATCAGCTCGGCATCGATGTCCGGCCCGGGCAGGTTGAAGACTTCCACACCGATCTGGTGGAACTGGCGGTAGCGCCCCTTCTGCGGCTTCTCGTAGCGGAACATGGGGCCGGCATACCAGAGCTTCTGCACCTGGCCGCCACCGATCAGGCCATGCTCGAGCATGGCGCGCACGCAACTCGCGGTGCCCTCGGGGCGCAGGGTCAGGGACTCTTCGTTGCGGTCGAGGAAGGTGTACATCTCCTTGTCGACCACGTCGGTGCCTTCGCCGATGCCGCGGGCGAAAAGCTCGGTGAACTCGAGGATCGGCAGGCGGATTTCCTGGTAGCCATAGCCATCCAGCAGCTCGGCGAGGGTGTTCTCCAGGTAACGCCAGGTGGGCGTCTGCTCCGGCAGGATGTCGTTCATGCCACGAATGGCTTGCAGGGTCTTGCTCACGAAGGTTCCTTAATCTCAGCTACGGGCGATCAGTGCCGCGTCAGCTTCGGCCTTGGCGGCCGCCTTTTCGCGGATGAGCCGTTCCAGCTCGTCCACCAGGTTGTCGTTGTTCAGCTTCTGCGCTGGCTTGCCGTCGATGTAGACCAGGTTGTTCGGGGTGCCGCCGGTCAGCCCGATATGGGCTTCCTTGGCCTCGCCCGGGCCGTTGACCACGCAGCCGATCACGGCCACGTCCATCGGCACCAACAGGTCTTCGAGGCGGCCTTCCAGCTCGTTCATGGTCTTGACCACATCGAAGTTCTGCCGCGAGCAGCTCGGGCAGGCGATGAAGTTGATGCCACGGGAGCGCAGGTGCAGGGACTTGAGGATGTCGAAGCCGACCTTGACCTCTTCCACCGGGTCCGCCGCCAGGGAAATGCGGATGGTGTCGCCGACGCCCTCGGCCAGCAGCATGCCCAGGCCCACCGCGGACTTCACGGTGCCGGAACGCAGGCCGCCGGCTTCGGTGATGCCCAGGTGCAGGGGTTGCACGATCTGCTTGGCGAGCAGGCGGTAGGCCTCCACCGCCATGAACACGTCGGAGGCCTTGACGCTGACCTTGAAGTCCTGGAAGTCCAGCTTGTCGAGGTGCTCGACGTGGCGCAGGGCGGACTCCACCAGGGCCTGGGGGGTCGGCTCGCCGTACTTCTTCTGCAGGTCCTTCTCCAAGGAACCTGCGTTGACGCCGATACGGATCGGGATGCCCTTGTCACGGGCAGCGTCGACCACGGCCCTGACGCGATCCTCGCGACCGATGTTGCCCGGGTTGATGCGCAGGCAGTCGACGCCCAGTTCGGCGACGCGCAAGGCGATCTTGTAATCGAAGTGGATGTCCGCCACCAGCGGTACCTGGACCTGCTGCTTGATGCGGCCGAAGGCCTCGGCGGCGTCCATGTCCGGCACGGACACACGGACGATATCCACGCCGGCATCCACCAGGCGCTGGATCTGGCCAACGGTGGCGGCGACGTCGCAGGTGTCGGTATTGGTCATGCTCTGCACGGCGATGGGCGCATCACCGCCCACCGGCACCGAGCCGACCCAGATTTTCCGCGAAGCGCGGCGTTTGATCGGAGATTCGCAATGCATGGCTTATTGCCCCAACTTCAGGCGTGCGGTTTCGCCACGGACGTAAGGGGATACATCGACCGACTGGCCGTTGTAGCTGAGCTGGGCGCCGCGGGCGAAGCCCAGGCGAACTTCCAGCGGCGCCTTCCCGGCGAGTTCCAGGCTGTCTCCGGTGCGCTTGAGGGCGCTGACCAGCACCTTGCCGTTGGCATCGGTGACCTGGGTCCAGCAATTGGCGGTGAACTGGATACGCACCACGCCCTGCCCCTGCTCCGCGACCACCGGGGCCGCGGCAGGAGCGGCGGCTGCCGGGGTTGCGGCAGGCGCTGCCGGGGCGGCGGGAACGGCAGGCGTGACAGCGGCCGGCGCACTGGGCGCCACGGCGGCCGGCGCGGCAGGCTGGACGGCCGGCACCTCAGGCGCAGCCGCTACGGCCGGGGCCTGGACGGACGCAGCGGGAGCCGCCGGCGCGGTTTCGCCGACCGGCGCTGCCGGGGCGCCTTCAGCCGGCGGCTGGGCGGGCTGGGCGGCCGCTTCCGGCGCGGCCTCGGCAGGTGCCGGAGCCTGGCCCTCCCGGGCTTCGGCCACAGCCTGGTCTTCCGGTTCATCGAGGGGATGGATCTGGGTGGTGCCGTCGGCACTTTCCACTTCCACGTGTTCGATGCTCACGCTGGAGGCCTCATCGCCGTTGCGGCTGGAATGTTCCTGCCACCAGAAGAAGCCCACGGCCCCAAGGACCACCAGGATGATGAAGCTGACGATGCGCAGCACGCTCTGGGACAGGCGCACCGGCTCTTCGATGCGCCCCAGGCTGTGCACATTGCTGCCCTTGGCATCGGTGCCGGTGAAATGGTCGAACTCGGCCACCAGGGCAGCCTGGTCCATGCCCAGCAGCTTGGCGTAGGCGCGTACGTAGCCGCGGGCGAAGGTATGTCCCGGCAATTGGTCGAAATCACCTGCTTCGAGCTGACGCAGGGCCTGCTCGGTCAGGTTGAGGTGGCGGGCGACCTCGCCCAGGCTCCAGTCCTTGCCCACACGGCCCTGACGCAGGGTCTCGCCTGGGTTGGCACGGGTCGCCGCTACAGCTTCGGGATGCGACGCTTTCATCATTGCTCCGACAGGTATTGCTGATATTCCGGCGTGCCGGGATAGAGTCGCTTCAACTGCAGACCGAGGCTGGCAGCCTGGTCGCGGTCTTCGAATATGGTCGCCAGTCGCGCTCCCAGCAACAGGCTGCGAGCGCTCTGCGGGGCGATCCTGGAGTAGCGCTGGTAGAAGTCCCGGGCCGGCACGTACTGTTTCTCATCGAAGGACAGCTGGGCCATTTCCAGCAACGCCCGTGGCTGCTGGCGGTTCAGGCGCAGGGCCTTGTCGAAATGCTGCTTGGCCAGGGCCGGATCGTTCATTTTCAGGGCGGTCAGGCCCAGGTTCTCGAACACCCGGGAGCGCTCGGGATAGAGATTGTCCTCGGCGGCCTCCTGGAAACGCGCGTAGGCGTCCTTGTAACGCCCTTGCTCGAACAGGAAGCTGCCGTAATTGTTCAGGATTCGCGCATCGTTACCCGAGGACAGGGCCTTGCGATAGTGCTGGTCGGCCAGATCCGGTTCCATCTCGGTCTGGAACACCAGGGCCAGGGCGGCGTTGGCGGCGGGATTGGACGGGTCCAGTTCCAGGGCCTGCTTCAACGGAACCTTGGCGCGCTCGGTGGCACCCTCCTTCAGGTAGCCGATGCCCAGCTCGATATAGGCGTCACGTGCTGCATCGCGACCCTCCTGGGTCTTCATCGGGTCGACCTGGCCGGTCGACACGCAGGCCGCGAGCAATGCGGTGGAAACGATGAGCAGCGCAGCGCGCAGGGTCATGGGGCGTCCTTCTCTAGTTCCGGTTCGCGGCGTCGCGGGAGGCCTCCGCCTCGGCACTCAGCTGGCGCACGGCGATATAGCGCTCGCTGCGGCGCGTACGATCCATGACCTGGCCCACCAGCTGGCCGCAGGCGGCATCGATGTCGTCGCCACGAGTGGTGCGGACGGTGACATTGTGCCCGGCCTTGTGCAACAGGTCCTGGAAGCGGCGGATGGCGTTGTTGCTCGGCCGCTCGTAACCGGAGTGCGGGAAGGGATTGAACGGAATCAGGTTGATCTTGCAGGGGAAGTCCTTGAGCAGCTCGATCATCTGGGTGGCGTGTTCGGGCTGGTCATTGACGTCCTTGAGCAGGGTGTACTCGATGGTCAGCACACGCTTTTCCCCCAGTCGGGAGATGTAGCGGCGGCAGGCGTCGAGCACCACGGCCAGGGGATACTTCTTGTTGATCGGCACCAGCTGGTTGCGCAGCGGGTCGTTCGGCGCGTGCAGCGACAGCGCGAGGGAGACGTCGATCACCTCGCCCAGCTTGTCGATCATCGGCGCCACGCCCGAGGTGGAGAGGGTCACCTTGCGCTTGGAGATGCCATAGCCGAGGTCGTCCATCATGATGTTCATGGCGGCGACCACGTTGTCGAAATTCAGCAGCGGTTCGCCCATGCCCATCATCACCACGTTGGTGATGGCACGGTCGATCTTCGCGGGAATGGTCCCGAAGGACTTGTTGGCGATCCACACCTGGCCGATCACTTCGGCGGCGGTGAGGTCGCTGTTGAAACCCTGCTTGCCGGTGGAACAGAAGCTGCAGTCCAGCGCGCAGCCGGCCTGGGACGAGACACAGAGGGTGCCACGGCCGCCTTGCGGGATGTACACGGTTTCGACGCAGCTGCCGGAGGCCACGCGGACCACCCACTTGCGGGTGCCATCGCTGGAGATGTCCTGGCTGACCACTTCCGGGCCGCGAATCTCGGCAGAGGCCTTGAGCTTTTCGCGCAAGGCCTTGCCGATATTGCTCATGGCGTCGAAATCCTCGACGCCGAAGTGGTGAATCCACTTCATCACCTGGCCGGCGCGGAAGCGTTTCTCCCCGATGGACTCGAAGAAGCTTTCCAGTTGCGGCTGGGTCAGACCCAGCAGGTTCACTTTACCGGTCGATTCAGTCATGGCTTCACCCTCGCGCGTTCGCTATCAGCGAGTGCGAGCGCACACCTCGGTGGTGGCGAAGAAGTAGGCGATTTCGCGAGCAGCGGAAGCCTCGGAATCCGAACCGTGTACGGCGTTTTCGTCGATGGAAACGGCGAAATCGGCGCGGATGGTGCCGGCGTCGGCTTTCTTCGGATCGGTGGCGCCCATCAGCTCACGGTTCTTGGCGATGGCGTTCTCGCCTTCCAGGACCTGAACGACTACCGGACCGGAGGTCATGAAGGACACCAGGTCCTTGAAGAAGCCGCGCTCCTTGTGCTCGGCGTAGAAGCCACCGGCTTCGCGCTCGGACAGTTGCACCATCTTGGCGGCAACGACGCGCAGGCCGGCCTTTTCGAAGCGGGTGATGATCTCACCAACCACGTTCTTGGCAACGGCGTCCGGCTTGATGATGGAGAGAGTACGTTCGACAGCCATGGAAAACTCCAGAAACAAGGATTAAAGCGAAAAATTAAACCCGCGAATTATACGCGGGTTAGGGGGAAATGCGTAGGGCCGGGACCCAGGGTGTGAAGCCGGTCAGTCGGCTTCTTCGATCCAGGCGGCCTGGATCGCTTCCAGAACCTTTTCGCCGCCGCGCTGCGGGTCATCGGCGAAATCCGGCAGCGCCAGGATCCAGTTGTGCAGGTCGACGAAGTTGACGTAGCGGGGATCGACATCCGGCCTGGTTTCAGCGAGCTGGATGGCGATCTCCAGCACATCGGTCCATTTCAGGCTCATGCTCAATGCCCCTCCGACACCTGGTTGATCGTGTACTTCGGAATTTCCACCACCAGGTCGTCTTCGGCGACTATCGCCTGGCAGGACAGACGGGAATGGGGCTCCAGGCCCCAGGCCTTGTCGAGCATGTCGTCTTCCAGTTCGTCGGACGACTCCATGGAGTCGAACCCCTCGCGCACCACCACGTGGCAGGTGGTGCAGGCACAGGACATCTCGCAGGCATGCTCGATATCGATGCCGTTGCGCAGCGCAGCCTTCAGGATGCTTTCGCCCGGCTGCGCCTCGATCACCGCGCCCTCGGGGCAATGCTCGGCATGGGGCAGGAAAATGATCTGCGGCATTTCTGGGTCATTCCTCGATTTCGTTGAGTCGGCGGCCGGACAGGGCCGCTTTCACCGCGGCATCCATACGACGCGCAGCAAAGGCGTCGGTCACCTGGGACAGACGCTTGATCTGCGCTTCGATGGCGACGACATCGCTGCCGGCGGCCAGTTCGCGCAAGGCCTGCATGCTGTCCAGGATGGCGGCGCGCTCGGTTTCTTCCAGCAGGCGCTCGCCATCGGCATCCAGCGCAGCCTGCACGGCCTCCAGCAGACGCTCGGCCTCGACCTGCTGCTCGCGCAGGGCGCGGGCATGCTTGTCCTCGCCGGCGTATTGGAAGGAGTCCTGCAGCATGCGCGAGATTTCGCCATCGGTCAGGCCGTAGGACGGCTTGACCTGGATGCTCGCCTCGACGCCCGAGGCCAGCTCTCGGGCG
The DNA here is from genome assembly GCF_042656385.1 of Pseudomonas sp. GCM10022186. Taxonomy (NCBI): domain Bacteria; kingdom Pseudomonadati; phylum Pseudomonadota; class Gammaproteobacteria; order Pseudomonadales; family Pseudomonadaceae; genus Pseudomonas; species Pseudomonas sp. GCM10022186. The sequence continues at coordinate 133,225 of NZ_JBHSOU010000001.1, read as the reverse complement.
GTCACGCCCAGCAGGCCGTCGGCATCCACCTGGAAGGTCACGCGGATCTTCGCCGCACCCGCCACCATGGGCGGAATGCCGCGCAGCTCGAAGCGCGCCAGGGAGCGGCAATCCTTGATCAGCTCGCGCTCGCCCTGGAGCACGTGGATCATCATGGCCGTCTGGCCATCCTTGTAGGTGGTGAAGTCCTGGGCGCGCGCCACCGGGATGGTGGTGTTGCGCGGGATCACCTTTTCCATCAGCCCGCCCATGGTTTCCAGGCCGAGCGACAGCGGGATCACATCCAGCAGCAGCAGTTCCTCGCCACGCTTGTTACCGGCCAGGGTATCGGCCTGCACGGCAGCGCCGATGGCCACCACCTGGTCGGGGTCGATATCGGTCAGCGGCTGGCGGCCGAACATCTCGGCCACGGCCTCGCGCACACGCGGAACGCGGGTGGAGCCACCGACCATGACCACGGCCTCGACCTCTTCCAGGTCGATGCCGGAATCGCGCACGGCGCGGCGGCAGGCCTTGAGGCTACGAGCCACCATCGGTTCGATCAGCGCGTCGAACTGCGCACGGGTCAACTCGCCACGCCAGTCACCGTAGGCCAGCTCGACACTGTCGGCATGGGTCAGGGCTTCCTTGGCATCGCAGGCGGCGCGCAGGAGGCTGCGCTGGGCGCCCGGATCCAGGTCGGCGGAAAGACCGGCCCGCTGGACCATCCAGCCAGCGATGGCGTGGTCGAAATCGTCGCCTCCCAGGGCGCTGTCGCCGCCGGTAGCCATGACCTCGAAGACGCCGCGGGTCAGGCGCAGGATGGAAATATCGAAGGTGCCGCCGCCCAGGTCATAGATGGCGACCACACCTTCGGCCTGCTTGTCCAGGCCGTAGGCCACGGCCGCGGCCGTGGGCTCGTTGAGCAGGCGCAGGACGTTCAGCCCGGCGAGACGCGCCGCATCCTTGGTCGCCTGGCGCTGGGCCTCGTCGAAATAGGCAGGAACGGTGATCACCGCACCGACCAGCTCGCCGCCCAGGGTCTGTTCGGCGCGCTGACGCAGGGTCTTGAGGATGTCGGCGGAAACCTCCACCGGACTCTTTGCGCCTTGCACGGTCTCGATGAAGGGCATGTGGGATTCGCCATCGACGAAGCGGTAGGGCAACTGTTCACCCAGCAGCTTGACGTCCTCCAGGCCGCGCCCCATGAAGCGCTTGACCGAGAGAATGGTGTTCAGCGGGTCGCTGGCGGCGGCCTGCTTGGCGCCGCGACCGACTTCGACACGGTCGGCGTGGTAACGGACGGCGGATGGCAGTATGACCTGGCCGTCTGCGTCCGGCAGAGGCTCGGAGACGCCGCTGCGCACGGCAGCGACCAGCGAATTGGTGGTACCCAGGTCGATACCCACCGCCAGACGGCGCTGGTGCGGCTGGGGGCTCTGCCCGGGTTCAGCGATCTGCAGTAAGGCCATGCTTGTCTATTTATCAGGCGAACCGGCAACCAAGACGGCATCGCGGGTTAATCGTCGAGGCGCTCTTCCAGTTGGCGCACTTCATGGGTCAGCTTGTCGATGAACTGCATGCGCCGCACCAGACGCTCGGCCTCTTCGCGGCGCTCGGAATCGTCCCAGCACTCGGCGAAATCGCCATCCAGCTCGGCCTGGGCGCCCTTGAGCCGGCGCTTGAATGCGGCAACGCCATCCAGGTCGGCGCTATCCTGCAACTCCTCCAACTCTTCGCGCCACTGCATCTGCTGCAGCAGGAACTGCGGATCCTGCACCGTGACCTCGAGTGGCAGCTCGCGACCCTTCAGGGCCAGCAGGTACAAGGCCCGTCGCGGCGCACTCTTCAGTGTCTGGTAGGCATCGTTGAGCTGCGCCGCGCGCTCCAGCGCCAGGCGCTGCTCGCGCTCGGAGGCATCAGCGAAACGGTCGGGATGAACCGCACGCGCCAACTCGCGATAACGCACCGCAAGCTGGTCGAGATCCAGTCGATAACCCGGCTTCAGGTCGAACAGAGCGAAATGACAAGGACTGCCCACACACGCCTCAGACGTTGAAGCTCTCGCCGCAGCCGCATTCGCCACGTACGTTCGGGTTATTGAACTTGAAGCCTTCGTTGAGCCCTTCGCGGACGAAGTCCAGCTCGGTGCCATCGAGGTAGGTCAGACTCTTGGGATCGATGATCACCTTGACGCCGTGACTCTCGAAGACCAGATCGTCCCCGGTCAGCTCGTCGACGAACTCCAGCACGTAGGCGAGACCGGAGCAGCCAGTCGTACGCACCCCCAGACGGATACCTTCACCCTTGCCGCGCCCCTCCAGGGAACGCTGCACGTGACGGGCGGCGGATTCGGTCATGCTGATGGCCATTGCAACTCCTTACTCGTTCGAGCGCTTAGAGCAGACCCTTCTTCTGCTTGTAGTCGTGGACGGCCGCCTTGATGGCGTCCTCGGCCAGCACCGAGCAGTGGATCTTCACCGGCGGCAGGGCCAGTTCTTCGGCGATGGTGGTGTTCTTGATGGCAGCCGCCTCGTCCAGCGTCTTGCCCTTCATCCACTCGGTGGCGAGGGAGCTGGAGGCGATGGCGGAGCCGCAGCCGTAGGTCTTGAACTTGGCATCTTCGATCACGCCCTGTTCGTTGACCTTGATCTGCAGGCGCATCACGTCGCCACAGGCCGGGGCGCCGACCATGCCGGTGCCCACATTGGGATCCTGCGCGTCGAGCTTGCCGACGTTACGCGGGTTTTCGTAGTGGTCGATGACCTTTTCGCTGTACGACATGGTTCCTATTCCTCACTCATCAGGGGGGCGTCAGTGCGCCTGCCATTCGACCGTGGAGAGGTCGACGCCCTCTTTATACATATCCCACAACGGAGACAGTTCACGGAGCTTGTTCACCGCATCACGGATCTTGCTGGCGGCGTAGTCCACCTCTTCCTCGGTGGTGAAGCGGCCGAACGTGAAGCGGATGGAGCTGTGCGCCAGCTCGTCGTTGCGGCCCAGTGCGCGCAGCACGTAGGAAGGCTCCAGGGAAGCCGAGGTGCAGGCGGAACCGGAAGATACCGCGAGGTCCTTGAGCGCCATGATCAGCGACTCGCCCTCGACGTAGTTGAAGCTGACGTTCAGGTTGTGGGGCACACGGGAGGTGGCGCTACCGTTCAGGTAAAGCTCCTCGATCCCGTCGATCTGGGCCCAGAAGCGATCGGACAGGGCCTTGATACGCACGCGCTCGGTCGCCATTTCCTGCTTGGCGATATGGAAGGCTTCGCCCATGCCGACGATCTGGTGGGTGGCCAGGGTGCCGGAGCGCATGCCGCGCTCATGGCCACCGCCGTGCATCATGGCTTCCAGGCGCACGCGCGGTTTACGGCGCACGTAAAGCGCACCGATGCCTTTCGGGCCATAGGTCTTGTGCGCGGAGAAGGACATCAGGTCGACCTTCATCTTCTCGAGGTCGATGTCCACCTTGCCGGTGGACTGGGCGGCGTCGACATGGAAGAGAATGCCGCGGGCACGGGTCAGCTCGCCGATGGCGGTGATGTCGTTGATGGTGCCGATCTCGTTGTTCACATGCATGATCGAAACCAGGATGGTGTCGTCACGCAGGGCAGCCTCGACCATGTTCGGAGTGATCAGGCCGTCTTCGCCCGGCTCCAGGTAGGTCACTTCGAAGCCTTCGCGCTCCAGCTGGCGGGTGGTGTCCAGCACCGCCTTGTGCTCGATCTTCGAGGTGATGATGTGCTTGCCCTTGCCGCTGTAGAAGTGCGCCACACCCTTGATGGCGAGGTTGTCGGATTCGGTCGCGCCGGAAGTCCAGACGATTTCACGCGGGTCCGCATTGATCAGCTCTGCCACCTGACGACGGGCATTCTCCACCGCCTCTTCAGCCTTCCAGCCGAACACGTGGGAACGCGAGGCCGGGTTGCCGAAGTTGCCGTCCACCAGCAGGCACTCGCTCATCTTCTGAGCGACGCGCGGGTCCACCGGCGTAGTGGCGGAGTAGTCGAGGTAAATCGGCAATTTCATCTGGGCTCTCCTATCAGGTATCGGGGCCAATCACGGGCCGGCGCCCTGCTCAATCGATGGCGGACGCTTCAATCTTATCGAGGTGCGGCATCCTGCCATTGCTTCCACAGCGGCGTTGATCCTGCCGCTGAGCGACCTCCTGGACCTCGCGGCGGTTGACCAGGTCGGCCAGGCTGATGCCGCTGAGGAACTCATGGATCTGCAGGCTCAGGTCACACCAGAGGTGGTGGGTAAGGCAGGTATCGCCGGAATGGCAGTCCCCCAGCCCCTGGCAACGGGTGGCATCCACCGACTCGTTGACAGCGTCTATTACCTGGGCGACGTGAATGCCATGCATGTCACGGGAAAGCTGGTAGCCACCACCCGGGCCGCGCACGCTGCTGACCAGGTTGCCGCGACGGAGCTTGGCGAAAAGCTGTTCGAGGTAGGACAGGGAGATGCCCTGCCGCTCGGAGATATCCGCCAGGGACACCGGCCCCTGCTGCGCATGCAGCGCCAGGTCGAGCATGGCGGTGACGGCGTATCGGCCTTTGGTGGTCAGTCGCATGGTGAGTACCACGGGATCGCTGGAATGCAGCGAGTATGCAATTCCCGACTATTTAAGTCAACTATAAGCCTGATCAAATCAGTCGGAATTACAACGTGCAGGGGCGTGCATGATAGCAGAGGCACATCCCGTTAGCATCCTAAGAATCCGACCACGGACCACTGGACCAAGGTCGAATGGGCCGACTCAGGCGACCGGTTTCTGCTCTTCGTCCTTGACGCCGGCGAAGTCCTCGTCGCGAAGTTCAGGCAGCGCCTTGGCGCAGTAGTCGCTACCCAGGGCGGTCAACGCCTTGCACATGCCATCCAGACGCTCGTCCACGGCCTGCACATGGTCGAGCAACTGACCGATGGCGCGCGCAACCGGGTCGGGCATGTCCTGGCCAAGGCCATAGGCATCGAAGCCGAAACGCTCGGCGATCGCCTGGCGCCGGGCGTCCTGCTCCGGATCGGCCTTCACGATGATACGACCCGGAATACCCACCGCCGTCGCGCCGGCCGGCACCGCCTTGGTCACCACGGCGTTGGAGCCGATCTTGGCGCCGGCCCCCACGGTGAAGGGCCCGAGCACCTTGGCCCCCGCTCCCACCACCACGCCATCTTCGAGGGTCGGATGGCGCTTGCCCTTGTTCCAGCTGGTACCACCCAGGGTCACGCCCTGGTAGAGGGTGACGTCATCGCCGATCTCGGCGGTCTCGCCGACGACGATGCCCATGCCGTGGTCGATGAAGAAGCGCCGGCCGATCTTCGCCCCGGGATGGATCTCGATACCGGTGAGCCAGCGGCTGAAGTTGGAGACCAGGCGCGCCAGCCACTTCCAGCCGGCCACCCACAGGGCATGGGCCACGCGATGCAACCAGATGGCATGCAGGCCGGGGTAACAGGTGAGCACCTCGAAGGCATTGCGCGCAGCCGGATCACGGTGGAATACGCTCTGAATGTCTTCTCGAATGCGCTCGAACATCACTTGTCACTCCGCTTGCTTGTTTCGCCCCGCGCGGCCTTCTGGGTTTCCGTCAGGATGCCGCGCAGGATGTTCATTTCCAGCTTGCTGATACCGCTGCGACCGTAGAGCCGGCGCAGGCGGGACATCAGGTGGCGCGGCTTCTCCGGATCGAGGAAGCCGATTTCCACCAGGGTACTCTCCAGGTGCTCGTAATAGCGCTCCAGCTCATCCACCGTCACCGGCTGGGCATTGAGCATGGCGGTGGTTTCCACCTTCTCCACCTTGCTCGGCAGCCCCTCCCGCTCCAGCCACGCCATGCGCACCTCGTAGACCAGCACCTGGACCGCGGCGGCCAGATTCAGCGAGGAGAACTCGGGATCGGACGGGATGTGCACATGGTACTGGCAGCGCTGCAACTCCTCGTTGGTCAGACCGGCATACTCGCGGCCGAACACCAGGGCCACCTCGCCACCGGCCTGCACCTGCTCCACGGCTGTCCCGCCACACTCTCGCGGATCCAGCAGCGGCCAGGGAATGCGACGGTCGCGCGCACTGGTGCCGACCACCAGGCTGCAGCCCACCAGCGCCTCCTCCAGGGTGCCGACCACCTGGGCGCCGTCCAGGATGTCATCGGCGCCGGATGCACGGGCACGAGCCTCCGGACTGGGAAAATCCTCGGGATCGACCAGCACCAGCTTCGACAGCCCCATGTTCTTCATGGCGCGAGCGGCACCACCGATATTGCCGGGATGACTGGTATTGACCAGCACCACGCGAATGTTCTGCAGCAAGGCTCTAGTCTCTCAGCGGAACCTCAAGGGAGCGGAATATTACCGGAGGCCCCGACGCAACGCCACGAATCACGCCACCTCCCCTGCCTGCCCCTGGCTTTTTCTGCTACCATGTGCGGCTTTCTTCTTTAACGACCCAGGTGAATCCCCCATGCAGCCCATGCTGAATATCGCCCTGCGCGCCGCTCGCAGCGCCGGTGAACTGATCTTCCGCTCGATCGAACGCCTGGACGTTATCTCCATCAACGAGAAGGACGCCAAGGACTACGTCACCGAGGTCGACCGCGCCGCCGAGCTGTCCATCGTCCAGGCCCTGCGCAAGGCCTACCCCAACCACGGCATCCTCGGCGAAGAAGGCGGACTGCTGGAAGGCAAGGGCGAAGGCGCCGACTACCTGTGGATCATCGATCCGCTGGACGGCACCACCAACTTCATCCGCGGCGTTCCGCACTACGCCGTCAGCATCGCCTGCAAGTACAAGGGCCGCCTGGAGCACGCCGTGGTCCTGGACCCGGTCCGCCAGGAGGAATTCACCGCCAGCCGCGGCCGTGGCGCCGCCCTCAACGGTCGCCGCCTGCGCGTCAGCCCGCGCAAGAGCCTGGAAGGCGCCCTGCTCGGCACCGGCTTCCCCTTCCGCGACTCCCAGCTGGACAACCTCGACAACTACCTGGGCATGTTCCGCACCCTGGTCGGCCAGACCGCGGGCATCCGCCGCGCCGGCTCCGCCAGCCTGGACCTGGCCTACGTCGCGGCCGGTCGCTTCGACGCCTTCTGGGAATTCGGCCTGTCCGAGTGGGACATGGCAGCCGGCGCCCTGCTGGTACAAGAAGCCGGCGGCCTGGTGAGCGACTTCACCGGCGGCCACGACTTCCTTGAAAAAGGCCACGTGGTGGCGGGCAACACCAAGTGCTTCAAGGCGGTGCTGACCGCCATCCAGCCGCACCTGCCGCCGTCGCTGAAGCGCTGATCGCGCTTCACGCAACCACAAAAACCCGGCCCAGGCCGGGTTTTTTGTTGCCCTGGACTTCCGCTTACTGCTGGACGCCGGCGACTCCACCTTGCGACGGCTGACCACCAGCCTGCTGAGTCAGGATCAGCTGGCCGTCCTTGGTGAGCGGGATTTGCCGACCCGGGTCATGATCCATGCGCACCTGGCTGACCTTGCCATCGAGCTGGTACTTCACGTCATAACCAACGACCCGCTCACTGGTGTCGGTGACGGTCTTGCAGCGGGTTTCGGTGGTGGTGTAGGTGTCATTGGACTGCATGTGCTCCTGCACCTTGTTGCCAGCGTAACCGCCACCCACCGCACCCGCGACGGTGGCGATCTTCTTGCCGGTACCACCGCCGACCTGGTTGCCCAGCAGGCCGCCCGCTACCGCGCCGATGACGGTACCGGCGATCTGGTGCTGGTCCTTGACCGGCTTCTGACGGGTCACCGCCACATCGTTGCAAACCTCGCGCGGGGTCTTGATGGTTTCACTGATCGGCTGGACAGCGAGCACTTCGGCATATTCCGGGGCCTTGTTGCCTACCAGGCTGTAGGTGGCCACGGCGCCGCCGGCAGTCACGCCAACCGCACCCAAAACAGCACCGACGAGCATCGACTTGTTCACATGAACCTCCTGACTCTCTTCCTTTGGCGGGCTTGCATGCCCTATTCCTTGCCTTGGATAGAAGGCAAATGGCCAAGTTCCCGGATCGCCGGGATTCTTCCGACAAGTGGAACGGCAGTCTCACCGCGCGAAAACGACAAGGCCCGGCAATTGCCGGGCCTTGGGTGAAGCGCTGGAGCAGCGACTCAGGGACGATCGTCCGCCTCGGCGGTGTTCGCCGTCGGGATCAGGTCCTCGGAGGTCAGCTTCAGCCAGATCAGCACCGGGGCACTGATGTAGATGGAGGAGTAGGTACCCACCACCACCCCCACAAACAGCGACAGGGCGAAGCCGTGCAGGCTGTCGCCACCGAACAGCAGCAGGGCGATCAGCGCCAGCGCGGTGGAGACCGAGGTGGCGATGGTCCGCAGCAGCGTCTGGGTGCAGGACACGTCGATGTTCTCGATCAGGTCCGCACGACGCAGCACGCGGAAGTTCTCGCGGATTCGGTCGAAGATGATGATGGTGTCGTTCAGCGAGTAGCCGATCATCGCCAGGACCGCAGCCAGTACGGTGAGGTCGAAGGGAATCTGGAAGAACGCCAGGATACCCAGGGTGACGATCACGTCGTGGACCAGCGAGGCTATGGCGCCCAGGCCGAACTTCCACTGGAAGCGGAAGGCCAGGTACAGCAGGATGCCGCCGAGCGCCAGCAGCATTGCCAGACCGCCCTGGTCACGCAGCTCCTCGCCCACCTGCGGGCCGACGAACTCGACGCGCTTGAGTTCGAACTTGCTCTCGGCATCCACCTTGCGCAGGGCATCGGCGACCTTGTTGCCCAGCTGCGGGTCCTCGCCAGCCAGACGCACCAGCACGTCGGTGGAAGCGCCGAAGCTTTGCACCACGGCATCCTCGTAACCGACCTGACCCAGCTCCTGCTTGATCAGCTCGAGGTTGGCCGGTTTCTCGTAGGACAACTCGATCAGGGTACCGCCGGTGAAGTCCAGGCCGAAGTTCAGGCCCTTGACGAACAGGCTGCCGATACCGATCAGGCTGATGATCACGGTGATGGCGAACGCAAGGTTGCGTATCGCCATGAAACGGATGGTTGACTTGATCATGCCGGGCCTCAAATCCACAGTTTCTTGAAGTTGCGGCCACCGAAGATCAGGTTGACCATGCCGCGGGTGAACATGATGGCGGTGAACATCGAGGTGATGATGCCCAGCGACATGGTCACGGCGAAGCCCTTGATCGGACCGGTGCCGAGGGCGAACAGGATGCCGCCCACCAGCAGGGTGGTCAGGTTACTGTCGACGATCGCGGTATAGGCACGGTCGAAGCCTTCGTGGATCGCGCGCTGCACCGACAGGCCGTTGTTCAGCTCCTCGCGGATCCGCGAGTAGATCAGCACGTTGGCGTCCACCGCCATGCCCAAGGTCAGCACGATACCGGCAATGCCCGGCAGGGTCAGGGTCGCGCCGATCACCGACATCAGGCCCACCAGCAGCACCAGGTTGAATGCCAGGGCAATGGTGGCCAGGAAGCCGAAGAAGCGGTAGATGCCCATGATGAACAGCGACACGAAGACCATCGCCCACTCGGTGGACTCGATGCCCTTGACGATGTTCTCGGCACCCAGGCTCGGGCCGATGGTGCGCTCCTCGGCGAAGTACATCGGCGCGGCCAGGCCGCCGGCACGCAGCAGCAGGGCCAGCTCGGAGGACTCGCCCTGGCCGGTCAGGCCGGTAATGCGGAACTGGCTGCCCAGCGGCGACTGGATGGTCGCCAGGCTGATGATCTTCTTCTCTTCCTTGAAGCTCTGAACCGCCACTTCCTTCTGGACGCCGTCGACATCCTGGGTCACGTAGCGGGTGACGGGGCGCTGCTCGATGAAGATCACCGCCATGCTGCGACCCACGTTGTTGCGGGTGGCGCGGCTCATCAGTTCGCCACCGTGGCCATCGAGGCGGATGTTCACCTGCGGGCGACCGTTCTCGTCGTAGCTGGCCTGGGCGTCGGTGACCTGGTCGCCGGTGATGATCAGGCTGCGCTCCAGCGGCACCGGCGGACGACCCGGCTCGCGGAATTCGAAGGACTCGGTGGAGGCCTTGCTGGCGGTCGCCTCGGCGGCCAGACGGAATTCCAGGTTGGCGGTCTTGCCGAGGATACGCTTGGCTTCGGCGGTGTCCTGCACGCCCGGCAGCTCGACCACGATACGGTTGGCACCCTGGCGCTGGACGATCGGCTCGGCGACACCCAGCTCGTTCACACGGTTACGAACGGTGGTCAGGTTCTGCTTGATGGAGTATTCGCGGATCTCCGCCAGCTTGGCCTGGGTCAGCGCCAGCTGCAGGACCTGCTGACCGCCACGCTCGGTGGTGGTGACGTCGAAGTCGGTGAAGCTCTTGCGGATCAGCGCCTGGGCCTGTGCCAGGGATTCGCTGTCGGTGAAGCCGAGCTGGAAGCCATTATCCACCGCCGGCAGGCTGCGGTAGCGGACACGCTCCTTGCGCAGCAGGGTGCGGACTTCGCCTTCATAGATCTTCAGGCGTGCATCGACGGCCTTCTCCATGTCCACTTCCAGCAGGAAGTGCACACCACCGGAGAGGTCCAGGCCGAGCTTCATGGGCGCGGCGCCGAGCTTGCGCAGCCAGTCCGGGGTGGTCGGGGCGAGGTTCAGGGCGACCACGTAGTCGTCGCCGAGGGCCTTGCGGATCACGTCCTTGGCTGGCAGCTGGTCACCCAGCCGGTTCAGGCGCAGCAGACCGCCGCGCTCGCCGACAGCGGCGGACTTGAGTTCGATGCCGGCCTGCTTCAGGGCCTCGGCGGCCTTGTCCAGGTCAGACTGCTGGATCTTCAGCGCGGTACTGGCGCCGCTGATCTGGATCGCCGGATCATCCGGATAGAGATTGGGTGCGGAATAGACCAGGCCGACCGCCAGCACCGCCAGGATCAGCAGATATTTCCACAGTGGGTACTTGTTGAGCATGACTCCGCCCGTTATGACGCGGGGCGCCTGATGGCGCCCCGTCGGTGTTGATCCATGGATCGGTCAGATCGCTTTCAGGGTGCCCTTCGGCAGGGTCGCCGCGATCGCGCCTTTCTGGAACTTCAGCTCGACGCTGTCGGACACTTCGATGACCACGAAGTCATCGGTGACCTTGGTGACCTTGCCGGCGATGCCGCCGGAGGTGACCACTTCGTCCCCCTTCTGCAGGCCGGAGAGCAGGTTCTTGTGCTCCTTGGCGCGCTTGGCCTGGGGGCGCCAGATCATCAGGTAGAAGATGACCAGGAAGCCGATCAGGAAAACCCACTCGAAACCAGTGCCGGCGGGACCTGCAGCGGCAGCCGGTGCGGCGGCGTCGGCATAGGCGGCGGGAATCAGAAAGCTCATTTAGCACTCCTGTTGCGGAAATTTGAAAAATTCGACTTGGAAAACATGCGGCTTTATCAGTCCAGGGGCGGAGTCGGTAGTCCGCGCCGGGCATAGAAGGCATCGACAAAGGCGGCCAATTTACCCTGTTGGATTGCCTCGCGCAAACCAGCCATCAGGCGCTGGTAATGCCGCAAGTTGTGGATTGTATTCAACATGCTGCCGAGCATTTCGCCGCATTTGTCCAGATGGTGCAGATAGGCGCGGGAGAAGTGTTTGCAGGTGTAACAGTCGCAACTCGGGTCCAGCGGCGACTCGTCATGCTTGTGCACCGAGTTGCGGATCTTCAGCACCCCGGTCTCGATGAACAGGTGGCCGTTACGGGCGTTGCGGGTCGGCATCACGCAGTCGAACATGTCCACCCCGCGACGCACGCCCTCCACCAGGTCTTCCGGCTTGCCGACACCCATCAGGTAGCGCGGCTTGTCCGCCGGCATCTGGCCCGGCAGGTAATCCAGCACGCGAATCATTTCTTCCTTTGGCTCGCCCACCGACAGGCCACCGATGGCCAGGCCGTCGAAACCGATCTCGCCGAGCCCCTCCAGGGAGCGCATGCGCAGCTCTTCATGCATGCCGCCCTGGACGATGCCGAACAGCGCCGCGCTGCTTTCGCCATGGGCGACCTTGGAACGCCCGGCCCAGCGCAGGGACAGTTCCATGGAGCGCTTGGCGGTGTCGAAGTCCGCCGGGTAGGGCGTGCACTCGTCGAAGATCATCACGATGTCGGAACCGAGGTCGCGCTGCACCTGCATGGACTCCTCGGGCCCCATGAACACCTTGGCGCCGTCCACCGGGGAAGCGAAGGTCACCCCCTCCTCCTTGATCTTGCGCATGGCGCCCAGGCTGAACACCTGGAAGCCGCCGGAGTCGGTGAGGATCGGCCCCTGCCACTGCATGAAGTCGTGCAGGTCGCCGTGACGCTTGATCACCTCCATGCCCGGACGCAGCCAGAGGTGGAAGGTGTTGCCGAGGATGATCTGCGCGCCGATGCCTTCGATGTCACGCGGCAGCATCCCCTTCACCGTGCCGTAGGTTCCTACAGGCATGAAGGCGGGTGTCTCGACGACACCGCGGGGAAAGGTCAGCCGACCGCGACGGGCCTTGCCGTCGGTGGCCAGCAGCTCGAAGTTCATCCGGCAGGTGCGCGTCATGCTTGGTCCTCGGGCCCGCGCGGGGCGGGATTGCGGGTGATGAACATGGCATCACCGTAACTGAAGAAGCGATAGCCCTGCTCCACTGCCGCGGCGTAGGCGGCCATGGTCTCCGGGTAGCCGGCGAAGGCCGAGACCAGCATCAGCAAGGTGGATTCGGGCAGATGGAAGTTGGTGACCAGGGCATCGACCACATGGAAGGGGCGCCCCGGGTACAGGAAGATGTCGGTGTCACCATTGAACGCCTTGAGCTCGCCGTCCCGCGCGGCGCTCTCCAGGGAACGCACACTGGTGGTGCCGACGGCAATCACCCGGCCACCCCGGGCACGGCAGGCGGCCACGGCGTCGACCACGTCCTGGCCCACTTCGAGCCATTCGCGGTGCATGTGGTGTTCCTCGATGCGCTCCACCCGCACCGGCTGGAAGGTGCCGGCCCCCACATGCAGGGTGACGAAAGCACTTGCCACGCCCTTGGCGGCGATGGCATCGAGCAGGGCCTGGTCGAAGTGCAACCCCGCGGTGGGCGCCGCGACGGCGCCGGCGTGGCGGGCGTAGACCGTCTGGTAGCGCTCGCGGTCGGCCGCGTCGTCGGGCCGGTCGATGTAGGGCGGCAACGGCATGTGGCCGACGCGCTCCAGCAGCGGCAGCACCTCGTCGTCGAACCTCAGCTCGAAAAGCGCATCGTGGCGGGTCAGCATCTCGGCCTCGGCACCGCCATCGATCAGCAGCCGCGAGCCCGGCTTGGGCGATTTGCTGGAACGCACGTGGGCCAGGACGCGATGGCTGTCCAGCACGCGCTCGACGAGTATCTCCAGCTTGCCGCCGGATGCCTTCTGGCCGAACAGGCGAGCAGGAATCACCCGGGTGTTGTTGAACACCATCAGGTCGCCGGGACGCAGGTATTCCAGCAGGTCGGCGAAGTGCCGATGGTTGAGGACGCCGCTTTCACCATCGAGCACGAGGAGCCGGCTGGCGCGGCGTTCGGCCAAGGGATGACGGGCAATAAGAGCTTCTGGAAGCTCGAAATGAAAATCGGCTACGCGCATGGTGGGGGGTCGTGTCGCAGGGGCGCAAATAGTACAGGAAATGCCCGATCCTGACCACGGAGACGGATTGACCGCCCCAGAGCGCCTCCCTATACTGCGCGCCCATCGTGCCTCGGTGGCGGAATGGTAGACGCGGCGGATTCAAAATCCGTTTCTGGCGACAGAGTGAGAGTTCGAGTCTCTCCCGGGGCACCACGATATCCACAAGCCTTTCCCCGGGCTTGCCTACCCCCTGATTTTCCGCCCGTCCGCCCCCCTCACCCGCTCGTAAAGATTGGCCTTTCGGGGCTTGGCATTTCCGCAGGACTTAGCGTAGAGTTGGCCAACTGTGTTTGCATGGGTCGCTGTTGAATCGTGACCTGATGCGGTAGATCACCAGATCCGCTACATCCCGCTCGACTTCTCTTACCTCTTTGCAACCAGTTCCAGCCCTTCTGGCGCATCAGTGAACAGCAGGCTGTCATCAACTTCAGTTTCAAGGATTAAAGATATGTCGAATCGTCAAACCGGCACCGTCAAATGGTTCAACGACGAGAAAGGTTTTGGTTTCATCACCCCGGAAAGCGGCCCGGATCTGTTCGTTCACTTCCGCGCAATCGAAGGCTCCGGCTTCCGTAGCCTGAAAGAAGGCCAGAAGGTCACCTTCGAAGCCGTTCAAGGCCAGAAAGGCATGCAGGCTGACAAGGTTCAGGTCGTTAACTGATCCTGAGCTTCGCCGAAAGCCCCTGATGGAGACATCAGGGGCTTTTTTGTGCCCGCTGATCGGCTGCTAGAATGGCGCGCCCTCAATACACCAAGAGCCCGCAATGCCGAAACACCAGCTGCGCCCCCAGGGCGACTTTCCCACCGCCGGGCTGATTCGCCGCTTCGCGGCGATCTTCTATGACTTTCTGCTCTGCGTAGCACTGATCCTGGTTGTAGGTTTTGCCTACCAATCAATACGCATCCTGATTCACGGGGAAGCCCAGATGAGGCAACTGGCCGAAGCTGGCGGGCTTTCTGGCGACCCCCTGCTCGCCACACTTGTTGTCTTCGCCCTGTTCGGCTTCTTCGCCAAGTTCTGGACCCACAACGGCCAGACCCTCGGCATGCAGGTCTGGGGCATCCGCGTGCAGAACAAGGACGGCTCGGCCATCAGCCTGTGGCAGGCGCTGCTGCGCTTCGTGATCGCCGTCGGCTCCTGGCTGACCCTGGGCCTCGGTTTCTTCTGGTGCCTGTGGGACAAGGAGAAGCGCACCTGGCACGACATCTATTCCGAGAGCCGGGTAGTGCACCTGCCCAAGGGCGCGCACAAGAAATAGGCTGAAGGCTGAACGAGTCCAGCCCCGCACTCGGCCCAGTTCGTAGGATGGGTTGAGGTACGAAACCCATGCGGACCATGGCTGATGGGTTTCGCGAACTCGCAGAACGCCGCCCTCCCCATCCCATGGCCACGCCGGGCTTTTCGTTCAGCCTCCAGCCTTCAGCGCCCTTGTCGGCTCTTCCGCCCTATCCCGCCCGCCTCAGCAACCAGAGACCGGCCAGGGCACAGATGCCCGCCGGCACCAGCACGGCGAACAGCGGCGAGAAGCCGAACACCAGGCTCGACGGCCCGAGCAGGTCCTGGCTGATGCGCACCACGAAGCCGATCACCACGCCGGTGAATACACGCTGACCGAGGGTCACCGAGCGCAGTGGGCCGAAAATGAAGGAAATCGCCATCAGCACCAGCGCCGCGGTTACCAGCGGCTGCAACACCTTGGTCCAGAACGCCAGCCAGTAGCGGCCATTGTTCAGGCCCTGCTCGGCCAGGTAATGGGTGTAGCGCCAGAGACCGGTGATGGAGAGCGCCTCCGGCTCCATCACCACGGTGCCCAGCAGCTGCGGATTGAGCTCGACATCCCAGCGCTCGCTGGCGCTGCCCACCACTTCGGTGTGATCACCACGGAAGTGGGTGGTGGCCACGTCCTCCAGCTGCCAGTGATCGCCCTGGTACAGTGCGCGCCTGGCGAAACTGGAAGACTGCATGTGACGCTCGCCATCGAAGCGGTAGCGGGTCACGCCATAGAGCACGCCATTGGGTTGCACGGAGTTGATGTGCACGAACTCCTCGCCCTGGCGGTGCCACAGGCCACGCTTGGAACTCTGCGCATCCCCGCCGCCCTGGGCCAGGGAACGGTTGGCCTGGGCGAGGTTCTCGCTCCAGGGGGCTGCGTATTCGCCAATCAGCACGCCCACCACCATCAGCACCAGCATGGGCTTCATCACCGCCCAGACGATGCGACCGACCGAAACACCGGCGGCGCGCATCACCGTCAACTCGCTGCTGCTGGCCAGGGTACCGAGACCGATCAGGCTACCGATCAACGCCGCCATGGGCAGCATGTCGTAGACCCGTCGCGGCAGGGTGAGGAAGACGTACCAGGCCGCAGCGAGAACATCGTAGTCGCCGCCGAGGTCGCCCAGTTCATCGATGAAGGCGAACAACGCCGCCAGGCTGACGATGATCCCCAGCACCGCGAGGATGCCGAAGAACACACTGGTGCCGATATAACGATCCAACCTAACCATGGGCCACCTCACGGGCATCACGACGAGCCGCCCACTTCAGGCGCAGAGGCTCCCAGTACAACAACAGCAGGCCGACCGCGAGGAACAGGCCGTGTACCCACCACAGGCCCAGCCACATGGGAATCCGTCCCTTGTCCAGCTGGCCGCGGGCCGCGATCAGCAGGGCCAGGTAGGCCATGTACAGCAGGATCGCCGGCAGCAGCTTGAGGAAGCGGCCCTGGCGCGGATTGACCCTGGCCAGGGGTACCGCCAGCAGGGTGACCACGAACACCAGCAGCGGGATGGACAGGCGCCACTGCAGCTCCGCCTGGTAGCGCGGGTCAGGGCTGCCGATCAGCGCGGAGGTGGGCACCGCCTCGCGCTCGCCGATTTCGGACACGATTTCCGGCTTGGGCAGCAACACGCCATAGGTCTCGTACTGGATGATGCGATAGTCGGCCTTGCCGGGGTTGCCGTCGTAGCGGTAGCCGTTCTGCAGGATCAGGTAACGGCTGCCGTCGGGCTGGATCTCCTGGCGGCCTTTCTCCGCCACCAGCACGCCGATGCCACGGTCCTTGCCATCCTGGCGCGAGACCCGCTTCTCGGAGATGAACACGCCACCCAGCTCCCCGCGATCACCGGACAGCGTCTCGGTGTAGGTCACCCGGCCACCGCCCTTGAGCGCCTGGAAGCGGCCGGGCACCAGGGTATCGAGCTCGGTCAGGGCGTCCTGCTCGTTGAGGATGCGCGCCACCTGGCCCACGCCCTGGGGCGCCAGGCCGAGGCTCAGCCAGGCCACCAGCAGGGCCACCAGCAGGGCCGGAGCCAGGCTGTAGGCCATCAGGCGCTGCTGGCTCATGCCGGTGGCGGTGAGCACGGTCATTTCGCTTTCGAGATAGAGCCGCCCATAGGCCAGCAGGAAACCGAGGAACAGCCCGAGGGGCAGGATCAGCTGGAGGAAGCCGGGGATCCGGAAGCCCATGATCATGAACAGCACGCCCGGGTCCAGGGCGCCTTGCGCGGCCTGGGCCAGGTACTTGATGAATCGGCCGCTCATGATGATCACCAGCAGCACGGCACTGACCGCGCTGAGGGTGATCAGGACCTCGCGGGAGAGATAACGGAAGACAATCAAAACCAGACACTCCAGGGTTGTCAGGCTCGGGCGGCTACGCTCAAACTAGCCGCTTTATGGCCGGCCCGCCGTTCTGACGGGCCACTGAAAAAATAGCCGGCATTATCCTGCAATCCCGGCTCTTTGTCTTGGGGACACATGTCATGGAATTCCTCGTCAAAAGCGCCCGCCTGGAAACCCTGAAAACCGCCACGCTGGTGGTTGCAGTCGGCGAAGGGCGCAAGCTCGGCGATGCCGCCAAGGCCATCGACGCCGCCGCCGGCGGCGCCATCAGCGCCCTGCTCAAGCGCGGCGACCTGGCCGGCAAGGTGGGCCAGACGCTGCTCCTGCACAGCCTCCCCAACCTCAAGGCCGAGCGCGTGCTGCTGGTGGGCAGCGGCAAGACGCACGAGCTCTCTGACCGTCAATTCCGCAAAATGATCGCCGCCGTGAGCGGCGTGCTGAGAGGCCTCGGTGGCAGCGACGCCACCCTGGCCCTGGGCGAGCTGCAGGTCAAGGGCCGTGACGCCTATGGCAAGGCCCGCCTGATGGTGGAGACCCTGGCCGACGGCGCCTATGCCTTCGACCGTTTCAAGAGCGAGAAGGCCGATCCCCGCGCGCTGAAGAAGATCACCCTGCTGACCGAGAAGGCCACCCTGGCCGAGGTGGAGCGTGGCAGCCTGCACGCACAGGCCATCGCCACCGGCATGGCCTTCACCCGCGACCTCGGCAACCTGCCGCCGAACCTCTGCCACCCCAGCTTCATCGCCGAAGAAGCCAAGGCCCTGGCCAAGGCGCACAAGAACCTCAAGGTCGAGGTGCTGGACGAGAAGAAGCTCAAGGAACTGGGCGCCGGTGCGTTCCTCGCCGTGGCCCAGGGCAGCGATCAGCCCCCGCGGATGATCGTGCTCAACTACCAGGGCGGCAAGAAGGAAGACAAACCCTTCGCCCTGGTGGGCAAGGGCATCACCTTCGACACCGGTGGCATCAGCATCAAGCCGGCCGCCGGCATGGACGAGATGAAATACGACATGTGCGGCGCCGCCAGCGTGCTGGGAACCTTCCGCGCGGTACTGGAGCTGCAGCTGCCGATCAACCTGGTGGGCCTCCTGGCCTGTGCCGAGAACATGCCCAGCGGTGGCGCCACCCGTCCGGGTGACATAGTCACCACCCTGAGCGGCCAGACCGTGGAAATCCTCAACACCGACGCCGAAGGCCGCCTGGTGCTGTGCGACACCCTGACCTACGCCGAACGCTTCAAGCCCCAGGCGGTGATCGACATCGCCACCCTCACCGGTGCCTGCATCGTCGCCCTGGGCAGCAACACCTCGGGCCTGATGGGCAACAACGAGGCCCTGGTGAAGCAGATCCTCAAGGCCGGCGAGTACGCCGACGACCGTGCCTGGCAGCTGCCGCTGTTCGACGAATACCAGGAACAACTGGACAGCCCCTTCGCCGACATCGCCAACATCGGCGGGCCCAAGGCCGGCACCATCACCGCCGGCTGCTTCCTGTCGCGCTTCGCCAAGAAGTTCCACTGGGCGCACCTGGACATCGCCGGCACCGCCTGGGTCAGCGGCGGCAAGGACAAGGGCGCCACCGGCCGTCCGGTGCCCCTGCTCACCCAGTTCCTGCTGGATCGCGCCAAGTGAGGATAGAGTTCTACGTGCTCTCCTCGGCCAACCCGGCGGACCGCCTGCGCGCGGCCTGCCAGTTGGCCGCCAAGGGCTGGCGGCACGGGCTGCCGGTCCTGTTGCGCTGCAGCGACGCCGCCCAGCGCGACGAACTGGATCAACTGCTATGGCGCTTCCGCGCCGAAAGCTTCATCCCCCACAGCCTGATCGAGGATGACGCCCAGGCACCGGTGCTGCTGGCTCTGGATGAGGCACCGCCCATGCAACAGGGCTTGCTGATCAACCTCGCCTCGAGCATTTCCCCCCATGTCGACCGCTTCAGCCGGGTCATCGAGATCGTCAACCAGGAGCCTGCCCTGCTTGCCGCCTGCCGGGAGAATTTCCGCACCTACCGGCAACGGGGCTATGATCCGAAACGAGTCGAACTCTAGCCGTATTGCCCCATGGATACCCCCAAGCTTCCCCCCAAGCCGGCTCACCTGCTGGATGACCTCGAATCCATCCGCGCCCTGCTCGACGACGAGCCCAGCGCCAACGAACCGCCGCTGCTCACCGACAGCCTGGACGCTGACGACATCCCCCTGCTTTCGGAGATAGTCGCGGCCCCCGCGGCCGAGCCGCTGCCGGCTGCGCAATCGCCGGTCCTGACCGAGCCGGTCACGCCCGCGCCGGCGCCCGGCCAACCCATGGCCGAGGCCATCGGCCAGCGCCTGGCTTCCAGCGCGAGCCCCGATCTGGCGCACCTGGACAATGAACTGCGCGCCGCCGCGCAACTGATCCTGCAGGACGTGATCGACGACTTCGTGCCGCAGATCGAGGCCGAACTCAAGCGCCGCCTCGAAGCCCGCCTGACCCGGCTGCTGCCGCCGCGCCGGCAATAGTGCCAGGCACCGCGCCCGGCGCCGGCTGGGCGCAGCGTAGCGCGCGCCAATTCTTTCGCCGGCCGGTTGCCGTTATACTCCCCCGTTTTCCCGTTCAGTCGCCTTCTAGGGTCCCCGCCGAACCATGGACAAGACCTACCAGCCCCACGCCATCGAGACTTCCTGGTACCAGACCTGGGAGAAGAACAACTACTTCGCCCCGCAAGGTTCCGGCGAGCCCTACACCATCATGATCCCGCCGCCGAACGTGACCGGCAGCCTGCACATGGGCCACGGCTTCAACAACGCCATCATGGACGCGCTGATCCGCTTCCGCCGCATGCAGGGCCGCAACACCCTGTGGCAGCCGGGCACCGACCACGCCGGCATCGCCACCCAGATGGTGGTGGAGCGCCAGCTGGCCGCCCAGGGCATCAGCCGCCACGACCTCGGCCGCGAGAAGTTCCTCGACAAGGTCTGGGAGTGGAAGGAGCAGTCCGGCGGCACCATCACCCGCCAGATCCGCCGCCTGGGTTCGTCCGTGGACTGGACCCGCGAGCGCTTCACCATGGACGACGGCCTGTCCGAAGCGGTCAAGGAAGCCTTCGTGCGCCTGCATGAAGATGGCCTGATCTACCGCGGCAAGCGCCTGGTCAACTGGGACACCAAGTTCCACACCGCCATCTCCGACCTCGAAGTGGAGAACCACGACGAGAAGGGCAGCCTGTGGAACCTGCGCTACCCCCTGGCCGACGGCCACAAGACCGCCGACGGCAAGGACTACCTGATAGTCGCCACCACCCGCCCGGAAACCATGCTGGGTGACAGCGCCGTCGCCGTGCACCCCGAGGACGAGCGCTACAAGAACCTGATCGGCACCTTCGTCGAGCTGCCCCTGGTGGGCCGCCGCATCCCGATCATCGCCGACGAGTACTGCGATCCCGAGTTCGGCACCGGCTGCGTGAAGATCACCCCGGCCCACGACTTCAACGACTACGAAGTCGGCAAGCGCCACAACCTGCCGCTGATCAACATCTTCGACAAGAACGCCGCCGTGCTGGCCCACGCCCACGTGTTCAACCTGGACGGCGAGGTCAATCACGAAGTCGACGCCAGCCTGCCGGCCGAATACGCCGGCCTCGACCGTTTCGACGCGCGCAAGCGCATTGTCGAAGCCTTCGACGCCCTGGGCCTGCTGGAGAAGATTGAGGACCACGCGCTGAAAGTGCCCAGGGGCGATCGTTCCGGCACCGTCATCGAGCCCTGGCTGACCGACCAGTGGTACGTTTCCACCAAGCCCCTGGCCGAGCAGGCCATCGCCGCCGTGGAAGACGGCCGTATCCAGTTCGTGCCCAAGCAGTACGAGAACATGTACTTCTCCTGGATGCGTGACATCCAGGACTGGTGCATCAGCCGCCAGCTCTGGTGGGGCCACCGCATCCCGGCCTGGTACGACGAAGAAGGCAACGTCTACGTCGGCCGCAATGAAGCCGAAGTGCGCGCCAGGCACAACCTGGGCGATATCGCCCTGGAGCAGGACGAGGACGTGCTGGACACCTGGTTCAGCTCCGGCCTGTGGACCTTCTCCACCCTGGGCTGGCCGGAACAGACCGAGTTCCTCAAGACCTTCCACCCCACCGACGTGCTGGTCACCGGCTTCGACATCATCTTCTTCTGGGTCGCCCGCATGATCATGCTGACCATGCACCTGGTGAAGAACGAGGACGGCACCCCGCAGGTGCCGTTCAAGACCGTCTACGTCCACGGCCTGGTGCGCGACTCCCAGGGCCACAAGATGTCCAAGTCCAAGGGCAACGTGCTGGACCCGCTGGACATCGTCGACGGCATCGACCTGGACACCCTGCTGGAAAAACGCACCAGCGGCATGATGCAGCCCAAGCTGGCCGAGAAGATCGCCAAGCAGACCAGGGCGGAATTCCCCGAAGGCATCAACAGCTACGGCACCGACGCCCTGCGCTTCACCTTCTGCTCGCTGGCCTCCACCGGCCGCGACGTGAAGTTCGACATGGGCCGCGTCGAGGGCTACCGCAACTTCTGCAACAAGCTGTGGAACGCTGCCAACTTCGTCATCGAGAACACCGATGGCCAGGATACCGGCATCAACGACGAGCCGGTGGAGCTGTCCTCCGTGGACCGCTGGATCATCTCCGCGCTGCAGCGCACCGAGGCCGAAGTGACCCGTCACCTCGACGCCTTCCGCTTCGACCTGGCCGCCCAGACCCTCTACGAGTTCATCTGGGACCAGTACTGCGCCTGGTACCTGGAACTGGTCAAGCCGGTGCTCTGGGACGAGAACGCCCCGATCGAGCGCCAGCGCGGCACCCGCCGCACTCTGATCCGCGTGCTGGAAGTGGCCCTGCGCCTGGCGCACCCCTTCATGCCGTTCATCACCGAGGAAATCTGGCAACGCATCAAGGCCCAGGCCGGCAAGACCGGCGACACCCTGATGCTGCAACCCTGGCCGGTGGCCAATGAAGCCCGCATCGATGCCGCCGCCGAAGGCGATATCGAGTGGGTCAAGGCGCTGATGCTCGGCGTGCGGCAGATCCGCGGCGAGATGAACATCTCCATGGCCAAGCGCATCGACCTGCTGCTGGCCAACGCCAGCGACGAGGACCGCCGCCGCCTGGCCGACAACGAGCCGCTGCTGAAGAAACTGGCCAAGCTGGAAACCATCCGCGTCCTGGCCGCGGGCGAAGAAGCACCGATGTCCGCCACCGCCCTGGTGGGTGACATGCAGGTGCTGGTGCCCATGGCCGGCCTGATCGACAAGGACGCCGAACTGGCCCGTCTGGACAAGGAAATCCAGCGCCTGGACGGCGAGGTGAAGCGCGTCGGCGGCAAGCTCGCCAACGAAGGCTTCGTTGCCAAGGCCCCGGCCGAGGTGATCGACAAGGAGCACGCCAAGCTGGCCGAAGCCGAACAGGCCCTGGCCAACCTGACCGAACAGCGCGGGCGCATCGCCAGCCTGTAACACCCTCAAGGCCCGCCAATGCGGGCCTTGTGCTTTGTGCCATCGGGTAGGGTGGAAATCGCGAAGCGATTTCCACCTGCGCCCCTCACGCAAGGACCGCCCATGGAACCCAGCAAAACCAAGACCAGCTTCTACCGCCGCCTCTACGTCGCCTGGCTGATCGACAGCGGCGCGGCCACCAGCGTCCCGGCGATCATGGACGCCACCGGCATGCCCCGGCGCACCGCCCAGGACACCTTGGCGGCCCTGGCCGAACTGGATATCGACTGCCATTTCGAGCAGCAGGCCGGCGAGCGCAACAATGCCGGCCACTACGTCATCCGCGACTGGGGCGCCATCGACAAGCGCTGGATCGCCGCTAACCTGCATCAGATCAAGGCCGTGCTGGGCTACCCCTGACAGACTGCCGCTCCCCGTCAAGGAACCACCGGGAGTCCTGCTTGAACCACCAATTGCTATGGGTCCTGGCCCTGCTGCTGGCCGCCGTCACCCTGTTCGTCCTCAACAAGCCGCGCATGGACGTGGTGGCCCTGCTGGTGCTGGTCGCCCTGCCCCTCATCGGCGTGCTCGACATCCAGCAGACCCTGGCCGGTTTCAGCGACCCCAGCGTGGTGCTGATCGCCGCGCTCTTCGTCATCGGCGACGGCCTGGTGCGCACCGGCATCGCCTATCGCCTCGGCGACTGGCTGGTGGCCCGCGCCGGCAGCAGCGAAACCCGTCTGCTGGTGCTGCTGATGCTGGCCGCCGCCGGCCTGGGCTCGGTGATGAGCTCCACCGGGGTGGTCGCCATCTTCATTCCCGTCGCCCTGGGCGTGGCCGCGCGGCTGAAGATCGCCCCGGCTCGGCTGATGATGCCGCTGGCCTTCGCCGGACTGATCAGCGGCATGCTCACCCTGGTCGCCACCGCCCCCAACCTGGTGGTCCACAGCGAACTGCGCCGTGCCGGCCTGGAGGGCTTCGGCTTCTTCAGCCTGACTCCGGTGGGCCTCGCCGTGCTGGCCCTGGGTGTCGTCTACATGCTGCTGACCCGGCACTGGCTGACGCCGAGAAACAACGACGAAACTGCCGCCTCGCGCCTGACCCTCGCCGACCTGGCCACGGCCTATGCACTCAACGAACGGGAACGACGCCTCAAGGTACGCGCCGACTCGCCCCTGGTGCGCCAGGCCCTCAACGAGCTGGAATTGCGCAAGCAGTACGGCATCAACGTGATAGCGGTGGAGCGCCAGCAGCGCTTCCGCACCCTGCTGCTGATGGCCACCGGCAACACCCTGCTGGAGCCCGGCGACGTGCTGCTGGTGGATCTGGCCAGCCCGGCCATCGGCCTGCTCGGCGCCTACCAGGAGCTGGGCCTGGAACCCCTGCCGCTGCCGGCTTCCTACTACAGCCTGCACGCCCACCAGCTGGGGCTGGCCGAGGTGGCCCTGCCGCCGGAGTCCAAGCTGCCTGGCAAGACCATCCAGGAACTGGGCTTCCGCACCCGGCACAAGCTCAATGTGGTGGGCCTGCGCCGCAATGGCGAGGCGCTGGAGGGGGTACTGGTGGATGAGAAGCTCAAGGCCTCCGACATGCTGCTGGTGGCCGGCGAGTGGAAGTGCATCCACCAGCTGCAGGGCCAGGGCCGCGACTTCCTGGTGCTCAGCCTGCCCGCCGAAGTGGACGAAGTGGCGCCCACCGCACGCAAGGCGCCCTACGCCCTGCTCAGCCTGGCGGTGATGATCATCCTCATGGTCAGCGGCCTGGTGCCCAACGTCATGGCCGCGCTGATCGGCTGCCTGCTGATGGGAGCCTTCCGCTGCATCGACCTGGACAGTGCCTACCGCTCCATCCACTGGCCCACCCTGATCCTTATCGTCGGCATGCTGCCCTTCGCCCAGGCCCTGCAGCAGACCGGCGGCATCGACCTGGCGGTGCAGGGGCTGGTGGCCCTGCTAGGCAATGCCGGCCCCTACGCCATGCTTGCCAGCCTGTTCATCGTCACGGCGCTGATCGGCCTGTTCATCTCCAACACCGCCACCGCCGTGCTCATGGCTCCGGTGGCCATCGCCACGGCGCAGCAACTGGGCATGTCGCCCTACCCCTTCGCGATGATCGTCGCCCTGGCGGCCTCGGCGGCCTTCATGACGCCCATTTCTTCGCCTGTGAACACCCTGGTGCTGGGCCCCGGCCAATACCGCTTCGGCGACTTCGTGAAAGTGGGCGTGCCCTTCACCATTCTGGTAATGATCGTCAGCGTACTGCTGGTGCCGCTGGTGTTCCCGCTCTGAACAAAGACATTCACGCAGGGTGCACTGCGCGCACCATCGCTCTTGCCCGGTGCGCACGGCGCACCCTACCCCATTGGGCTTCAATGTAAGGGACAGCGTCGGAGCCTTTACCATGCGCAAGTACCGCCGCCTTCTGCTGGTGGCCCTGTTCCTCGGCCTGCTGCTGGCGGCGTTCCAGCTCAGCGGACTGCGCGAGGACATGAGCCTGGAGTACCTGCGCGACACCCTGCTGGCCCACAAGGGCTGGGGCCTGGCGTTGTTCGCCCTGCTGTTCGCCCTGGGCAACCTGATCCAGATTCCCGGCTGGATCTTCCTCGCCGCCGCGGTACTGGCCCTGGGACGCGCCTGGGGCGGGCTGGCCACCTACCTGGCGGCGACTTTCTCCTGCTGCTGCACCTTCGTGCTGATCCGCCTGCTCGGCGGCAACGCCCTGCGCGAACTGGACAACCGCCTGGCCAGGCGGATCATCGCCCACCTCGACGAACGCCCGGTGCTGGTGATCACCCTGCTGCGGGTGCTGTTCCAGACGGTGCCCGCGCTGAACTATGCGTTGAGCCTCAGCGGCGTGCGTTTTCGCCACTACCTGGCCGGTACCCTGCTGGGCCTGCCGCTGCCCATCGCGGTCTATTGCCTGTTCTTCGACTACCTGGGCCGCATCCTGCACCTTTCGTAGATTGGGCGTTGGGCTTCGCTGCGCTCTGACCAGCGTGGCCCGCACCAACCTACGAAACCTGCCCACACCAATCGCCCGGGCTGTGGGAAAATGCCGCGCTTTCACCTGTCGACGCCCGCCACCATGCCGCAACCGCCCAAGCGCCCCCGTCCCGCTCCTGCCAAGGCCGCTCCTCCCGCCAAGGGCCAGCTGCACCCGCGCAACCGCCACCAGGGCCGCTATGACTTTCCCCGGCTGATCCAGGGCAGCCCGGAGCTGGCGCGCTTCGTCATCACCAATCCCTACGGCAAGGAAAGCATCGACTTCGCCGATCCGGAGGCGGTGAAGGTGTTCAACCGCGCCCTGCTGCGGCAGTTCTACGGCATCCGCCACTGGGACATCCCCGCCGGCTATCTCTGCCCGCCCATCCCGGGCCGCGCCGACTACC
Organism: Pseudomonas sp. GCM10022186; assembly: GCF_042656385.1. Lineage (NCBI taxonomy): Bacteria > Pseudomonadati > Pseudomonadota > Gammaproteobacteria > Pseudomonadales > Pseudomonadaceae > Pseudomonas > Pseudomonas sp. GCM10022186. Next base: position 107,207 of record NZ_JBHSOU010000001.1, on the reverse strand, counting down.
TGCACGGCCTGGCCGACCTGCTGGCCGCGGACAATGGCGGACAGATACCCCGCGGCATGGGCATCCAGGCGCTGGATGTGGGCGTCGGCGCCAACTGCATCTACCCGCTGATCGGCCACAGCGAATACGGCTGGCACTTCACCGGCGCCGATATCGACGGCACGGCGCTGGGCTCGGCCCGGGCCATCGTCCAGTCCAACCAGCTGGGTGGCGCCATCGAACTACGCCAGCAGCCCGAGCCGAAACACATCTTCAAGGGCCTGATCGCGCCGGGCGAGCGCTTCGACGTCACCCTGTGCAATCCGCCGTTCCACAGCTCCCTGGAGGAAGCCACCCATGGCAGCCGACGCAAGTGGAAGAATCTCGGCAAGCTCGACCCGAAACGCAAGCTGCCGGTGCTGAACTTCGGCGGCCAGGGCGCCGAGCTCTGGTGCGAAGGTGGCGAGGCCGGCTTCCTGCAGCGCATGGTGGATGAGAGCCTGCAGTTCAAGGAGCAGGTGCTCTGGTTCAGCAGCCTGGTGTCCAAGGGCGGCAACCTGCCCGGCATGGAAGCCCGCCTGCGCCGCAGTGGCGCCGTGGAAATGCAGATCGTGGAAATGGCCCAGGGCCAGAAGCAGAGCCGCTTCGTGGCCTGGACCTTCCTTGACGCCGGCCAGCGCGAGGCCTGGCGCAAGGCGCGCTGGCTGTAGGGGCGAATTCATTCGCCATAACTCGGCCATGCCCTCTCCCCCAGCCCCTCTCCCGGAGGGAGAGGGGAGCAAGCAGGCCGTGCCCGTTGAACCGTCGTGCTTTTCCTGTGGGGGCGAATTCATTCGCCAAGGGCAGAGAAGCTGCCCCGATCAGCCCACCGCGAAGCAGGCATCCAGCCGGCTGTAGCCCATGCCCACGCCCTTGTGCACCTTGAGCTGCACCGGGATGCGCTCCTTCAGCGCCTCCACATGGCTGATCACGCCGATCATCTTGCCGCTGGCGTTCAGTGCATCCAGGGCGTCGAGGGCGACTTCCAGGGTTTCGCCGTCCAGGGTGCCGAAGCCTTCGTCGAGGAACAGCGAGTCGATGCTGGTCTTGTGGCTGACCAGGTCGGACAGCGCCAGGGCCAGGGCCAGGCTGACCAGGAAGCTCTCGCCGCCGGAGAGGGTCTTGCAGTCGCGGACGACATCGCCCTGCCAGGTGTCCACCACTTCCAGTTCGAGTTCTCCCCCCTGGCGTCGGGCCAGCTGATAGCGGCCGTGCAGGCGCTGCAGCTGCAGGTTGGCCAGGTGCACCAGGTGGTCCAGGGTCAGGCCCTGGGCGAACTTGCGGTACTTGGCGCCATCGGCCGAACCCACCAGGCCGTTGAGACGCTGCCAGAGATCGCACTCGGCCTCCTGGCGGGCGATTTCGGCGAACAGTGCCTGCTGGTTCTGCCGGCGCTGTTCATCGCCGAGGAGCTGGGCGCGGATCTCGCCCTGGCGCTGGCTGAGTTCGCGCATCCGCTCGCCCAGCGCCTGCCACTCCGCCTCCAGTCGTTCGCTGTCCAGCTCGCTGCGAGGCTCGGCCTGGAGGCGTTCCACCTGGGCGCGGGCATCGGCCAGCAGGGCTTCGGCATTCCCCCGCTCTCGATTCAGGCGCTGCTGCAGGTCCTGCAGGGCTGCACGCTCGGCCGGCTCCAGCAGGGCGGCGCGGAAGGCTTCCTCGTCGGCGAAGGGACTGGCCGCCAGCCCCTGGCGCCAGGCATCCAGATGCAGGTGCAATTGATGCCGCGCTTCCTGCACCCGCTGGTCCTGGTTACGTTCGCTGCCCTTGAGCTGGTTGAGCCGCTGCTGGGCGGCGTCCAGCTCGGCCTGAATCGCGGCCAGCGCGGCCTGAGGGTCCGGCACCGGCGCCAGAGGCGCCTGCCCGGTGTGGCCGGACGCCTGCCAGCGCCCCTGCCAGAGGCGCGCCTGGTCGTGGGCCACGCCCAGGGCATGCTGCAGGTCGCGCAACTGGCCCTCAAGCTGCTGGCTGATGCTCTGGTCAAGCTGCCACTGTTGCCATTCGGCTTCGCGCTCGGCCAGCCAGCGGGGGCCCGCTTCCGGAAGGACATAACCGAGTTGTGCCAGGCTGGCGCCCAGTTGCTCACGGGCCTCCCGCTGCTGGCTGGTCAGTTGCTCCAGGCGCCGCGCGTTGGCTTGCTCCTGCTGGCCCAGGCCGCCCTGGTCCTTTTCCAGCAGGGCGAGCTGGCTGCCACTTTCGTGCAGCGCCTTGTCCCGCTGCTGGCGCAGCTCGCGGGCGGCGGCAAGGTCCGCCTTGAGCCCATCCAGTTGCGCCAGCCGCTGCTGCAGCGCCTGCAGCCGTTCGGCCTGGCCCTGCAGTTCGGCCTGCAGGGCAGCAAGGTCCGCCAGTTGCAGGTCCAGGGCCTGGCACAGCTGGCGCCAGCGCTCGACGCACTCGCGCTGCTCGGCCTCACAGCCCTGCAGGGTGTCGTTGAGCTGATTGGCCTGTGCCTCCAGGGTGGCGAGGCGGCTGCTCACGGTCTCGCCCTGCTGGCGCACCTCGTCCTGGGCCGCCTTGCATGCCTGCAAGGCCTGCTGGGTGGCCGACAGGTTGAGCGCCTGGTATTCGGCGATCGCCGGGTGCTCGTGGGAGCCACACAGGGGGCAGGCTTCCCCCGGCTGCAGCGCGGCACGGTAGGCCTCCAGTTGCTGGATGCGCTGTTCCTGTTCGAGGAGCTTTTCCTTGTCGGCGATCTGCTGCTTGAGCTCGCTGAAACGCCGGCGCAGGGCGTCACGCTGCTCCGCCAGTGCCGTCTGCTCAGCCAGTAGCGGCTGCAGCTGCTCGCGGGCGCGCGTCTGCCGCTCGGCCAGCTGCCGGCGCTGCTGGGACAGCTGCTCCAGGCGCTCCAGCTGACGGCCACGCTCCAGCAGTTGCTGCCACTGCTCGCGCAGGGCGGCGTCGTCCTGCCCGGCCAGCAGCTCATCGAGCCGCGCCTGGGCCGTGGCCTCGCCTTGCACGGCCTGGCCCTGGGCAGCCCGGGCGCTCTCCAGGGCGGCACGGGCCTGGCCAAGGCGCTCCGCCAGTTCGGCGGACTGCCGCTGCAGTTCGGCCTGCGCACCTTGCAGGGCGGCCAGTTCGTCCTGGCGCCGGGCCAGGGCGCCGAACTCGGCGCGCCAGGCCCCCAGGTGCTCGCCCAATCGGGCCCGCTGGGGTTGTTCGGCCAGGCGCCTCTGCAAGGCTTCACGCTCGGCCCGGAGGCCGTCGAAGGTTTTCTGGCGGGCCTGGACCCACTCCTCGCCGCGCTGGGCGCCCTGCCAGAGCAACTCGAGGATACGTTCGGCGAGGGTCTGCAGGTCGTGGCGGGTGACCCGCAGGTCGCTCTCGCCCTGGTTCATCTGCTGCTGCGCCCGCTGCCATTCGCGGTGCAGGGGCAGCAACTGGCTGGCGGGTTCACTGGCGGCCAGGCGGGCGAGCTGCGGCCGCGCCTGCTCCAGGGCCTGGTGCGCGGCCTCGCCCTGCTGTTCGGCAAGCTGCTGGCGGGCCAGCGCCTTGTCCAGCTCGTCCCGCCACTGGCGCTGGCGTTGCAGGTCGGCCTGGCGGCTCTGCAGCTGCTGTTCTTCGCCGGCCAGGGTGGCGGCTTCCTCCTGCAGGGCGGCACGGGCCTCGTCACTCAGCAGCTCCACGCCCTCGGCGCGGGCGCGCAGCTGGTCCAGCCCGATCTTCACCTCGCGCGTGCGCTCGAACACCCGCTGGGAGATACGTCCGTAGATCTCCGTACCGGTGAGTTCTTCCAGCAGTTCGGCGCGCTGGTTGGCGTTGGCCTCGAGGAAGGCGGCGAAACCGCCCTGGGCCAGCAGCATGGATTTGGTGAAACGCTCGAAATCCAGGCCGGTCAGGCTTTCGGTGAGCCTGAGCTTGTCGTTGATCTTGTCGGTGAGGATTTCCCCGTCCAGCACCCGCGCCAGTTCGACCCTGGGCGGCTGCAGGCCGCCGTCGGCCTTGTCGCGGGCGCGGCGCTGGCTCCAGAAGGCGCGGTAGGCCACGCCCTTGACCTCGAACTCCACCTCGGCCAGGCAGTCGGCGGTGTGCCGGGTCATCAGCTCGTTGATGCTGGCGGACACCGTGCCCATGCGCGGCGTGCGGTGGTAGAGGGCGAGGCAGATGGCGTCCAGCAGGGTGGTCTTGCCGGCACCGGTGGGGCCGGTGATGGCGAACAGGCCGTTGCCGGCGAAGGGTTCACCGGTGAAGTCGATCTTCCACTCGCCCTTCAGCGAGTTGAGGTTCTTCAGGCGCAGGCTGAGGATCTTCATGCCTGGTCCTCCCGCAGTTCGACCAGTACTTCGCGGTGCAGCCCCAGCAGGCCGGCGCGCAGGGGTTCGTCCAGCTCCTCGCTTTCCAGGCGCTTGTCGAAGACCTCCTCCGGGTTCAGCTCATCGAGGGTTTCCCGTGCTTCGCGCTGCAGGCCGGCCGTGGCATTGCCGCGCTCGCGACGGATGCGCAGCACTTCCACCGGCAGGCCTTCGCAGAGGCTCGCCAGGCGCGCCTGCAGGTCGCTGAGATAGTCGTCGGCGCTGATCAGCACCTCCAGCCACACCGGACGCTCCGGCGTACCCTCGCGGGCCACTTCGGCAATCTGCGCAGGCAGGTCCGCCAGGCTGCCGCGCAGGGAGTGCAAGGCCTGGAAGCGCGGCACCGGCAAGGCTTCCACCTTGTGCAGGCCGATGCTGTCCAGCTCCACCAGCAGCACTTCCTTCTGCTGCCGTGCCTCGTCGAAGGACAACGCAATGGGCGAGCCGCAGTAGCGGATGTGTTCCAGGCCGCCGACCTTCTGCGGCCTGTGGATATGTCCCAGGGCAATGTAGTCCGCCGCCGGGAAGGCATTGGTGGGGAAGGCCTCCAGGGCACCAACGTAGATTTCCCGCACCGACTCGCTGGCACTGGCGCCCACCGTGGCCAGATGGCCGGTGGCGACGATGGGCAGCCCGCCGCCCAGTTCCGCGCGGCGCTGTTCGGCCAGGGCGAAGAGCTGCTGGTAGTGGTCCTGGATGGCCTGTTGCAGGGACAGCTGCTTGTCCGTCGCGCTCTGCCCCGCCTGGCTCTGCAGCACATCCCGCGGACGGATGAAGGGAATGGCGCAGAGGATGGCGCCCGGCTCGCCGCTGCGGCGCCGGAGCACCAGCACCTGCTCTGCCAGGTCGGTGCCCACCGCCGGAATCACGCGGGTGTCCAGCTGGGCCAGCAGGGTACGGCTTTCGCCGAGCATGGCCACCGAATCATGGTTGCCGCCCAGTACCACCAGGCTGGCGCCGGTATCACGCAGTTCGACGATGAACTGGTTGTACTGCTCGCGGGCGTAGCTGGGCGGCGCGCCGGTGTCGAACACATCCCCGGCGATCAGCAGCGCATCCACCGCTCGCTCGCGCACCTGCTCGATCAGCCAGCGGCAGAAGGCCTGGTGCTCGGCCTGGCGGGTCTTGCCCATGAAGTGCTGGCCCAGGTGCCAGTCGGAGGTATGGAGGATGCGCATCGGAAACCACTGTGGCGGAACGGAAATGCCGGCAACCCTGTCATTTCCTTGAAGGCCTGGCAACCGCCGAACCGCTATCCTTCCCAGCATCCGCTGCAGACAAGGACCGACATGCAACGCATTTTCCGTGACATCAAGATCATGCTCCTGGCCAACCTCTGGCTGATTCCGGTGCTGGCCGCGCTGGTGGGCGCCCTCTTCTACTTCGTCGCGCCGCCGCCGCCCATGCATGCAAGGCTGGCCACCGGCGGTCCTGCAGGTGGCTACCACGCCTTCGGCGAGAAACTGAAGGAAGAACTGGCCAAGCAGGGCTTCGAACTGGAACTGGTGCGCAGCGCCGGCTCCCTGGACAACCTGGCCAAGCTGCAGAACGGCGAGGTGGAAATCGCCCTGGTGCAGAGCGGCCAGGAACTCACCCTGAGCGAGAAGCAGCGCAAGCATCTGTTCGGGCTCGGGGTGATGTACCAGGAGCCGATCTGGCTGTTCAAACGCAAGGAGCTGGAGATCGACAGCATGGCCGACCTGCTGCAGCTGCGGGTGGCCATCGGCGCGCCGAACAGCGGCACGCGCGCGGTCAGCGAGGCGATCCTCGAAGCCAACCGGATCACCGCGGAGCGCTATGCGCCCCAGTGGCAGGCCATCAGCGGCAGCCCCGCAGCCAGTGCCCTGCTCGCCGGCGAGCTGGACGCCGGCTTCTTCCTCGGCCCGGCGGAGAATGCCGTGGTGCAACGCCTGGCCGCCAGCGCCGAACTGGACCTGGTCAGCCTGCGCCGCAGCGCCGCCTACCGAGCGCGCCTGCCGTACCTGGCCAAGCTGGAGGTCGGCGAGGGGCTGCTCAACCTGGCCAGCAACAGCCCTTCGCAGGACATCCGCACCCTGGCGCCGGTGGCCACCCTGGTGGCCAGCGACGGCTTCCACCCTTCCCTCACCCCGCTGATCCTCGAAGCCGCCCGCGAGGTGATGAAGAACGGCACCCTGCTCGATCCGCCCGGCGCCTATCCCGCCGCCAAGCCGCAAACCCTGCAGACGCTGGACGAGGCCGACTATTTCTACGAGAAGGGCCTGCCGATCCTGCAGCGCTATCTGCCCTTCCGCATCGCCTCCCTGGCCGACCGCTACATCATCCTGCTGATTCCGCTGGTGGTAATCATGATCCCGCTGTCCAAGGCGGTCGGCCCCATTTACCGCTGGCGCATCCGCGCACGCATCTACCGCTGGTACAAGCACCTGCGCGAAATCGACCGCAAGCTGGACGCCGGGACCCCGCCGAAGCAGCTGGCGGCCGAGATCGAACACCTGGAGCAGCTCGAACAGCGGCTGGCCAAGGTGGAGGTGCCGCTGTCCTACTCCAACGAGCTGTACGACCTGCACCTGCACCTGCGCTATGTGATCGGGCGCCTGCAGGCCGTGCAGAGTCGACAGGCAGGCGAGGAACAGGTCGGGTAAACTGGCGCCCTTTTCCTGCCGGCGCGCCCGCGCGCCGGATGCGCCCATGAGAGCCAATGCCCATGCCCATCCGCCACTGCATCGTCCACCTCATCGACAAGAAGCCCGACGGCAGCGCCGCCGTGCTGCATGCCCGGGATAGCGTACTGGGCGAGTCCCAGGCCATGGAAAACCTGCTGGCCGACCTCAACGAGAGTTACAACGCCAAGCAGGGCAAGGGCTGGGGCTTCTTCCACGAAGAATCCGGTGCCTACCCTTTCAGCGGCTGGCTGAAGGAGTACCAGGAGGGCGCCCGCGACTTCACCGCCTTCAGCCGTCAGGCCGTCGAGCACCTGCAGAAGCTGATGGAGGAATCCAACCTGTCCACCGGCGGCCATGTGCTCTTCGCCCACTACCAGCAGGGCATGACCGACTACCTGGCCATCGCCCTGCTGCACCACAGCGAAGGCGTGACCGTGACCGATGCCCTGGAAGTGGCACCGGCCAAGCATCTGGACCTGGGCCAACTGCACCTCGCGGCCCGCATCAACCTGTCCGAATGGAAGAACAACCAGCAGTCGAAGCAGTACATCTCCTTCATCAAGGGCAAGAACGGCAAGAAGGTCTCGGACTACTTCCGCGACTTCATCGGCTGCCAGGAAGGCGTCGACCCGCCGAGCGAGACCCGCACCCTGCTCAAGGCGTTCAGCGACTTCGTGGAAAGCGAGGACCTGGCCGAAGAACAGGCCCGCGAGAAGACCAGGACCCTGGTGGACTACGCCAACACCCAGGCCAAGCTGGGCGAGCCGATCACCCTCGACGAGCTCTCCGGGCTGATCGACGAAGACCGCCCGCGCGCCTTCTACGAGCACATCCGCAACAAGGACTACGGCCTGTCCCCGGAGATCCCGCCGGACAAGCGCACCCTCAGCCAGTTCCAGCGCTTCACCGGCCGCGCCGAGGGCCTGTCCATCAGCTTCGAAGCCCACCTGCTGGGTTCCAAGGTCGAGTACGACGAAGGCCGCGACATGCTGATCATCCGCCAGCTGCCGACCCAGCTGAAGGATCAGCTGAAACGGCGCAAGGACTGAAGACGACCAGGCCCGGCTAATGCCGGGCCTGGTATTTCTGTTCGGTAGGAATTCCGTTAGGGCACGAACCTGTGGGGGCGAATTCATTCGCTATGGGCTGCGCAGCAGCCCCGATCGGTCCCGATGGCAGCCCTTCGGCCTGCTTAGCGAATGAATTCGCCCCCACAAGAAGAGCGCATTCTTAGATTGCCTCGATGCGGAACCCCAGCCGCGGGAAGTGCACATGCACCAGGCCGGCACGCTCGTCCTCGCGGCGCAGGATGATCTCCTCAAGGCCGGCGAACACCAGCTCGCCTTCCACCGGATCGACGCCATAGTCGGTCGCCGCCACCAGCACCTTCTGACCGGGGGCGAAGCCGTTGGGATCGATGAAGTCCTCGCTGGGCAATGCCGCGGGGCTGGCATTGCGGGCGATTTCCAACGCCTCGGTGGCGGACAGCGGACTGAACGAACCCTCGCCGAACCCCAGCACCCGTCCCAGCCAGGCCGCCACTTCCGGGTAGTCGTCCACCAGCGGCGCGGTCACCGGGGTGGCCTTGAGGAACCAGAGGCAGTGGGCCAGGGAAAAGTCGGCCACCGAGGGCTCGCCGAAGAGGAAGTCCGCTTCGCTGCGCTCCAGTTGTTGCTGCAGGCGCCCCATCAGCACCGGCCAGTTGTTGCGGGCCTGTTCCAGCGGCAGGCGGCAAGCGCTGCCGCCGGAGAACAGCCTGGCACGGTCGGCGAGAAAGGCCTGCTGCGCGGCGGGCGGCAGCTGCCCCATGCGCACGGCGATGGATTCGGGCTGGAATACCAGGGTCACGGCGTGCTGGAAGATCACCGAGTCCACCCACTGGGCGAAGCTGGCGACATTGAATTCCTGGCCTTCCGGGAAGAGTGCCGGGCCGGCCTTTTCCGCTTCCAGGCGGCGGGCGATCAGCGCGGTGTCGCAATAGATGTCGGCGCCCACCTGCAACACCGGGGTCTTGCGATAGCCGCCGGTCAGCGCCATCAGGTCGGGCTTGGGCATGATCCGCGGGATTTCCACCGAACGCCACGACAGCTGCTTGTAGCCGAGCATCAACCGCGCCTTCTTGGCGAAGGGCGAGGCATCGTAGTGGTGCAGGATGAGTTCGGACATGGCAGGGCTCCGCTGCGGTTGGGATGAGCCCGCAGCTTAGCCTGCCACTTCGACGAGGCCTATCCTTCCGGTGCGCTCCCAGGCTTGTATCAACGCCTCTTTGGCCGCCTTCTTCATGCGCTTGATGGCGATCTCCCGGCGCAGGGCCTCCCCCTTGTCGGCGCAGCCCTCCATGAAAACCAGCGCCTGGGCCGGGCTGGAATGGAAGAAACGCGCGCCCTTGCCACTCCGGTGCTGGGCGAAGCGCCGCTGCGGGTCGTCGCTGATGCCGCAATAGAGCGCGCCGTTCTCGGCACGCACCAGATAGACGAACCAGGGCTTGGCAACGGGGACTTCGGGGTGTTCGGGCATGCTCGGGACCTCGGGGCGGCGCCGCGATTAGGCCCGTCTGCGCGTCAGGGCACAAGCCCCCGGGCACTTGACCGGTAAGCGGCCAGGCCCTGCGCGGCCTGCTTGCGAATGGCGTTCTGCACCGCCGGCAGCCAGCCCAGCAGCAGGCCTTTGGCGCCCAGGGCCTGCCGTGCCCAGCGCCAGAGATCGAAACTGTCGTGGTGCTCGATGATCTTGCCGTCGCAGAAGAGGAATCGCGCCTGGATACGGTTCTCCACCATGCGCCCGGTCTGGCTGAACAGGTAGGTGGCCACCCAGTTGGCGCGGCCGGTGAGGTCGTCGGCCTCGACACCGTCGAAGGTCAGGCGGAATTGCTGGGCGCGGCTGGCGAGCATGCGCCACATGTCGGCGGCCTCCTGGCCGTTGAGGTCGGGGAACACCGGATCGCTGAAGTGCACGTCGGCGCTGTAGCAGGACGCCATGGTTTCGGCATCCAGGCGCTGGAAGGCCTGGTAGAAGCGCGTGATGAGTTCGGCGTTGGGGTGGGCCATGGGCAGCTCCGGCTCAAGGGTCAGAGCGAAAGTATTGACCCGGTCGCGCCGGTTGCTCCAGCCCCATCGACGTGGCGAATGCATCCGCCTCCGCAACGATGCGCCAGGCTACACCGACTCTTCCTTCAGTTCCTTGAGGTGCTTGTAGACGGTGGCACGCCCCATGTTGAGGACGTTGGCCACGTAGTTGGCTGCGCTCTTGCCCTTGAAAGCGCCTTCGGCGTGCAGGGCCAGCACCAGTTCGCGCTTGTGCTCGCGGGTCAGCAGGTTGAGGCCCAGCTGGCGCTGGCGCAGCCAGTTGTGCAGGAAGGTATTGATGCGCTCCTGCCAGTCGTCGCGGAACAGGGCATCCGGCTGGGGGATCAGTTTGCTGGAGGAGAGGAACAGGTCGAGGGCAGCCTTGGCCGCCTCGAACATGGAGATGTTCAGGTTGATGCAAAGCACGGCCAGCGGGGCGCCCTGGGCATCGCGCAGCACGGTGCTCACGGAGCGGATCTTCTGGCCATCCCAGTTGAGCTTCTCGTAGGGGCCGATGTTCCGCTCGTCCGTCTCCTCGCTGAGCATGTCTTCCAGGGCCGCATCATCGCCGACGCAGCGCTTGGAGATGTTGTTGGCGATGTAGTCGATCTTTTGCGTGCGCAGATCGTGCAGCACCACCTCGGCATGGGGGAAGAACAGGGTGGCGATGGCGTCGGCGATGGCCCGGTAATTGTCCAGGGAAAGGTCTGGGCGGGGCGTCATGGTGCGGCTCCTGGAGCGGAAAGATCAGCGCCGGGCGCGGAGCCCGGCGCTGCGAGTGTGGCGCAAAGCGCCAGCTTCGTCACCCCAGCCGCGCGGGGGAAAGCATGGCTTCGGTCAGGCCGAAGCGGGCCAGGTGTTCCGGCAGCGATCTGCGCAGGATCAGGCAGGCACTGGCCTCGCCCATGGCCGCCGAAGTCTGGATGCCATAGCCGCCCTGCCCCGCCACCCAGTAGAAGCCCGGCATGCGCGGGTCGTAGCCGGAGACCAGGTCGCCATCGGGGAAGAAGGAACGCAGCCCGGCCCAGATGCGCACGGGACGACGGATGCGCAGGCTGGTGTGCTCTTCGATCTGGTAGATGCCCAGGGCGATGTCCAGCTCCTCGGGCTGCACGTCGTGCGGGTCCACCGGGTCGGCGTTGGCCGGCGAGCCCAGCAGCATGCCGGCGTCGGGTTTGAAGTAGAAGGATTCGTCCAGGCTCACCAGGGCCGGCCAGCGGTGGGCGTCCACGCCGTCCGGGGGCGCGAAGACGAAGGCGGCGCGGCGCTTGGGTTGCAGGCCCAGGGGTTGGACGCCGGCGAGGGTGGCCAGGCGATCGCACCAGGCGCCAGCGGCATTGACCAGGATCGGGGCCTGGAAGCTGCCCTGGCAGGTGTCCACCACCCACTGTTCACCTTCACGCCGCGCGGCGGTCACTTCACAGCCGAGCCGTACTTCGCCACCGTTGCGGCGAATGCCGCGAAGGTAGCCCTGGTGCAGGGCATCGGTATCGATATCGGCGGCACCGGGGTCGAGCATGGCGCCGTGCACCTTGTCGCGCAGCAGCACCGGCACCAGCGCGCAGGCCTGGTCGGCAGTGAGCATCTGCATGTCCGGCACGTTCTCCAGGGCGCTGTCGAACTGGCGCTGCAGTTCCGCGGGGTCGCCCGTGAAGTCGACCACCATTTCGCCCCGGGGGGTGAGCAAGGGGTGCTCGCTGAAGCCTTCCGGTGGCGCATCGAAGAAGGCGCGGCTGGCGGCGGTCAGGGCACGCACCTGCGGCGTGCCGTAGGCGACGGTGTAGAGCGCGGCGGAACGGCCGGTGGAGTGGTAACCGGCGTGTTCCTCGCGCTCCAGCACCAGCACACGGCCGTGACGGGACAGCCAGTAGCCGGTGGAGGCACCGGCGATACCGGCGCCGATGATGATGTAGTCGGCCTGATTCATTGGATTCACCTCACTGGCCTTCTTGCTGCAGGCGATAGAGGGCATTGGCCAGGGCCATGTCTTCCAGGCCGAGGCCGATTGAGCGGAAGAACACCGGGCGGCGGTAGTCCGGGCGCGCCGCCTTGCCGCTGAGCAGCTCCGGCAGGTCGCCAAGGATGGACTCGCGGCTCCAGCCGTGGCGCTCGGCAGCCAGCAGCATTTCACCCGCGGAACCCGGCGTGGTGGCGCGGTAGTCGCAATAGACATCCATTTCCGCCAGGGCTTGCGGCGGCACTTCGTGGGCACGCGGGGCGTTGGTGCTGATGGAGGTGACCAGGGCCGGCCTGCCAAGGCTGCGCGGGTCCAGCACCGGGCCGGCGGAGGACGTGCAGAGCATCACCACGTCGGCATCGGCCACGGCTGCCTCCAGGGTGGCACAGACTTCGACGCGCGGATCCTGGGCCCGCACCTGCGCCCGGGCCTCGGCGTTTCCAGCCAGGGCCGGCGAGAACAGGGCGATGCGCTGCCAGTCACGCAGCCCCTTCACGTAGTGCAGGTGGGCACGTGCCACCGGGCCGCTGCCGATGATCGCGAGGCGATGCGCCTGCGCAGGGGCCAGTACCTCCACTGCCACCGCCGTCGTGGCGGCGGTGCGGGCGGTGGTGAGCTCGCCGGCATCGCAGAGCAGCAGCGGCTGGCCGCTGTCCATGGACATCAGCAGGGTCCAGGCGGTGACCAGTGCGCCATCGGGCCTCTTGATATAAGGCGAGGTCTTGACCCCGTAGACCCCTTCCTTGGCCAGCACCCCCAGGTAGTTGATGAAATCGCCGGCGGCATTGGGGAACTCCACCAGCTGTTGGGCCGGCTGCACCGCCTCGCCTGCGGCGAGGTCGAGGAACATGCGGCGCATGGCCTGGTGCACATCCACCTGCTGGAGCAGGCGGTGGGCTTCGGCTTGCTGGAGGACGAGGGGCTGGGTGCTGGACATGGGACGCTCCCGGAGCTGGAAATAAACAATTTGTCCATATTGGACTTTTAAGTTTACACCAGCAAGAGGAAGGCGGACGCGATGTACGGGAATGGCGCCTGGGTATAAAGCGATTCCCCTCCTGAAGCGGAGCAGGGATAGGAATGAGGAAGGAAAGCAGTACCTCGGGTGATGGGTATCGGGGGCTCGCCCCCTTACGGGCCGCACAAGGGGGGAGTCCCGTGGGAGCGATTTCAATCGCGAATGAATTCGCTCCCACAATGAATTCTCTAGGGGCCATCGCGCCTGGCGTTACCAGCCGACGCCGAAGCCCACCGTGTAGCGGGTTTCGTCGAGACTTTCCTTGGCGCCGCTGACCTGGTCCTTCTCGGCCTTCACGTTGAGCGAGGCCCAGTCGGTGAGCTTGTAGCGCAGGCCCGCTTCGGCATCCAACGCGTAGTCCGCGGTGTTGTCCAGCGGACGGCCGACCTCGCCGCTGGTGAAGAGCTCCACCGTCTTGCCCACCAGGTAGCGGTTGTAGTCCCACTTCATGCTGATGGCGTAGAAGTTTTCCTCTTCGCCGTTGGCGAACTGGTAATCGCTGCGGTTGACCAGGCCGGCGAGGGAGAAGGCGCCCAACTCGTCATCCCAGAACTGGTAACCGGGGCCGGTACCCAGGGTGCGCTGGCGTTCGAGGTCCTCGATCTTGTCGCGCTTGTACTCGCCACGGCCCTGCCAGAAGAACTTGTCGGTGATGAAGCGATCGAGGGCGTACTCGGCTTCCCAGTTGTCCGTGGTCTTCTCGTCGTCGGTGAATTCGCGGTTGTACTCGCCCGAGGCGTTATGACGCCAGCGACCATGGCGGGCCTTGGTCTTGAAGTCGACGTCGTAGTCGTCGGTGTCTTTCTCGGCGCGCTTGTAGTCCAGGGAGAGATCGACGTTACCGCTCCAGGTCAGGTCCTCGACCAGGGGCTTGGGTTTCATGATCTGCTCGATGCTGGCCAGTTCCACTTCCTTGGGCGCCTCGCCGTTGGCGAGGATGACCTTGCCATCTTCGGCGCGGTGCAGGGACTTGGCGCGCTCGCCGTCCAGGTCGCCCTGCTTGATCAGCAGTTCGCGGTCGCTTTCCAGGGTGGCGATCTTCTTCCAGTCCAGCGGGATAGTGCCGCCATAGTCGGTTTCCAGCACCAGCCTGCCACCGTCGAAGACGCGGATGGTGCCTGTGAGTCGATCGCCGTTCTTCAGCCAGACGGTGTCGGCGAGCGTGGCGGTGGAGGCGGCGGCGAGCGCCATGCAAAACAGGGATCTGTACAACATAAAGCGGCTTCTTTGTTTCTGGATCGCAAAAAAAGCCGGGCATTATCCCTATGACCGACAGCGGAGCAAGGACTGACCGGCCCGAGCGCCCCGAGTTCCAGAAAATCGATGAGCGTGCCGCGAAGGCGGGGCTACCAGCCGACACCCAGCCCGATGAGGTAGTGGCGATCCGAAGAGGTTTCGCCGAGCCCGCGCAGCTGGTCCAGCTCATAGAGCAGCGACAGTCGAGCCCAGTCGTTGAGGCGGTAACGCAGGCCGAACTCGCTGTCGAGCACGTAGTCGACCTCTTCGATCCGCGGCACCTGCAGCTGGGCCTTGGAGTAGAGCTCGAAACGAGTGCCCCAGATCAGCCGCTTGAAGTCCCACTCGAAGGAATAGGCGTTGAAGTCCAGGTCGCCTTCGGCGCTCTCCAGATGGAAGCGGGAGAGCTGCGCCACCAGGTCGAAACGGCCCAGTTCGCTGTCCCAGAAGCGGTAGCCCGGACCGATGCCGAAGGAGCGCTGGCGCTCGAAGAACTCGAAGTCGTCGTTGTCCTGGTCGTGGCTGCCACGCACGAACCAGTGGTCGGTGAGGAAACGGTCGAGGTCGTACTCCAGCTCCCAGTTGTCCTCGGTACGCACATCGTTGGTCGTTTCCTTCTCGAACTGGCCGCTCAGCACATGGCGCCAGCGCCCGTGTTCGATGCGGGTATCGCCCTTGAGCTTCCACTCGTCGGTCTTGTCCTCGTTGCGCTCCAGATCCAGCTTGGCGTCGAGGTTGCCTTCCCAGATGCGGTCCTCGAGCAGCGGGCGCGGCGGGACCATCTGGCGGATACTGGCCAGCGGCACGGCTTGGCTCCTGCCGTTCTCCAGTCGCACCATGCCCTTGCCGGCCGCCTTGAGGCTATGGCTATGCTGGCTGTCGAGATCGTTGCGCTTGATCAGTAGCGGTTTCTCGGCGCTGAGGGTGTCGATATCCTTCCAGTCGATCAGCACCTGGCCGGCATACTTGGTCTTCAGGGCCAGCTTGCCGCCGTCCAGCAGGATGATCTCGCCACTCAGGCGATCACCGTTGTTGAGCCATACGGTATCGGCCCAGAGCGGCGCACACAGGATCGAACAGAACAGGGCACACAGGCTACGGAGCAGCATGGTCGGCAAGAAGAAGACTGAAAGGGCGGCAGAGGATGCATGGGCGGACTTGCCCACGGCAAGCCTGGACGTGCGCCGCGAGGCGCTCTACCTGACCCTGGGCCAGGTACCGGAAGGCAAGGTGGTCACCTACGGCCAGTTGGCCGAGCTGGCGGGCCTCGGCCGCGCCGCGCGCTGGGTCGGGCGCACCCTCAGCCAGTTGCCCGCCGGCACCCAGCTGCCCTGGCACCGCGTACTGGGGGCCGGAGGGCGCTTCAGCCTGGCCCCGGGCACGCCGTCCGGCAACGAACAACGAGCACGATTGCGCGCCGAGGGGGTCAGTATCCAGAACGATAGGGTGGACATGCGTCGGCACGGCTGGCATCCCATGCCGCCCAAGGGGTAGAGTGCGCCCTGCCCTGTTTTCAGCCCCAGCCTGGACGCCGTGAGCACTCCCATGCCCAGCACCACGCCTTTCGGACCCCACCACTGATGTCCCAACGTTCCTGGCGCGCCGCCATCGCCGCCTACGCCACGCCGGCCACCCTGTCGCTCTTGCTCCTGGGCTTCGCCGCCGGCCTGCCCTACATGCTGGTGTTTTCCACGCTTTCCGTCTGGCTGCGCGAGGCCGGGGTATCCCGCGAGACCATAGGCTTCGCCAGCCTGATCGGCCTGGCCTATGCCTTCAAATGGATCTGGTCGCCGCTGCTCGACCAGTGGCGCCTGCCATTCCTCGGCCGGCTCGGCCGCCGTCGCTCCTGGCTGGTGTTGTCCCAGGCCCTGGTGGCCGTCGGACTGGTGGGCATGGCCCTGTGCGACCCGCAGACCAACCTCACCTGGCTGATCGCCCTGGCGGTGGTGGTGGCCTTCGCTTCGGCCACCCAGGACATCGCCATCGACGCCTACCGCCTGGAGATCGCCGAAGACAGCCGCCAGGCGGCCCTGGCCGCCAGCTACATGACCGGATACCGGATCTCCGCGCTGCTCGCCACAGCCGGTGCGCTCTACTTCGCCGAGTGGTTCGGTTCCACCGCCAAGATCTACGAATACGGCGCCTGGGCCAGCACCTACCTGCTGTTCGCCCTGCTGATGCTGCCGGGGCTGATCACCAGCCTGTGGATGCGCGAACCGCTGGTGGACCTGCCGACCCAGAGCAACAACTCGCGCTTCAAGCTCAAGCACCAGCTGTCGTCGGTGCTGATCCTGCTGGTGATGCTGATTTCCCTGCCGGCAATGATCACCGGCCTGCTCGACCGCGCCTGGCCGCGCGCCGCGCTCTACGCCATCTTCCTGATCACCTGCCTGTCGCCCTGGGGCATGCGCCAGATCCTGCCGGTGCGCGAGCTGCTCAGCCAGCAGCGCCGCCAACTGCTGGTGGCGGCGCGGGGCAAGGTGATGCCGAACTTCGATTTCGTCCACCAGGCGGTATCGATCATCGTGCTGATCGTGATCCTGGTGACCATCGCCGCCGCGGTGAAGGCCTTCTCCTCCGGCGCCTGGCCGCGCGGCACGCTGTTCCTGCTGATCACCCTGGCCTGCTTCTCCGCCGCCGGCCGCCTGCTGATGGCGCCGGTGCTGACCCCCATCAGCGAGTTCGTCCAGCGCTACCGCTGGCAGGCCCTGCTGCTGCTGGGCCTGATCGCCACCTACCGGATGTCCGACACCGTGATGGGGGTGATGGCCAACGTCTTCTACATCGACCAGGGCTTCACCAAGGAACAGATCGCCAGCGTCAGCAAGCTCTTCGGCCTGGTGATGACCCTGCTCGGCGCGGCGGCCGGAGGCGTGCTCATCGTGCGCTTCGGCATCCTGCCGATCCTCTTCATCGGCGGCATCAGCTCGGCGGCCACCAACCTCATGTTCGTGGCCCTGAGCGACATGGGGCCGCACCTGAACATGCTGATCCTGACCATCTCCTGCGACAACTTCAGCGCAGGCCTGGCCACCTCGGCCTTCGTCGCCTACCTGTCGAGCCTCACCAACCTGAAGTTCTCCGCCACCCAGTACGCCCTGCTCAGCTCCATCATGCTGCTGCTGCCGCGCCTGATCGGTGGCTACTCGGGCGTGATGGTGGAAAGCCTGGGCTACCACAACTTCTTCATGCTCACCGCCCTGCTGGGCATCCCGACCCTGGTGCTGATCGCCATCCAGTGGGGCCGTGACCGCCAGCAGCCCAAGGAGAACGGTTCGTCCGACTCCCCTGCGGCGCCCGGCTCCACCGAGCAACCCTGATTTCGTTCAGGCATGAAAAAGGCCGGCATGACAGACCGGCCTTTTCGTTTCCCGCCAGGACTCAGCCCGGCACCACCTGCACCAGGCGAGGCGGCTGCGCCAGTTCGACGCCGGCGGTGCTCAGGCTGTCGCGCACGTTCTCGTTGAGCATGAAGATCACGCTCCAGTAGTCGGCATTCGAGGTCCACAGGCGCAGGGACAGGTTGATGGAGGTATCGCCCAGGGCGGAAACCACCACCACCGGTTCCGGATCCTTGTGCACGCGCGGGTCCCGGGCCAGCTCGAGCAGCACGTCACGGGCCCTGGACAGGTCGGTGGAGTAGTCCACCTTCACGTCGTACAGGACCTGACGGTTGGCCTGCTTGGAGTAGTTGGTGATGATGCCGTTGGACAGGCTGCCGTTGGGCATGATCACCGTCTTGTTGTCGCCGGTGCGCAACACGGTGTGGAAGATCTGGATATGGTCCACGGTGCCGGAAACACCCTGGGCCTCGATGAAATCACCCACCTTGAAGGGGCGGAACAGCAGGATCAGCACGCCACCGGCGAAATTCGCCAGGCTGCCCTGCAGGGCCAGGCCGATGGCCAGGCCGGCGGCACCGATGGCGGCGACAAAGGAAGTGGTCTCGATGCCGATCATCGAGGCCACGCTGACCATCAGCAGTATCTTCAGGATGATGTTGGCCAGGCTGCCGATGAAGCCCTGCAGGGTGCGGTCCACCCGGCGGTGCTGCATCAGCGCGCCAACCTTGCCGGTCAGCAGGTTGATCAGCCACCAGCCGATCAGCAGGGTCAGAAGCGCCAGCGCCAGCTTGCCGCTGTACTCCAGCACAATGGGCAGCCAGGCTTCGGATACCTTCACCAGTTGGTCGACGTTCATCTCCATGGGCGTTCTCCGCGGTATTTCAGCAATGCAAAACCAAGCCGCCATGGACAAGCCACAGCGGCAAAGGTTCAAAGGACACTAGGGTTGCGACGCGAATCGGTCGCGAAGGTTCCGCTCAGTCGCGGAAGTTGTTGAACTGCAGCGGCATGCCGAACTCCTTGGCACGCAGGGCGGCGATGGCTTCCTGCAGGTCGTCGCGTTTCTTGCCGGTGACGCGCACCTGCTCGCCCTGGATCGCGGCCTGGACCTTGAGTTTGCTTTCCTTGATGTGGGCGACGATCTTCTTCGCCAGTTCCTTGTCGATACCTTCGCGGAGCACGGCTTCCTGCTTCACGACCTTGCCGGAGGCGTAGGAATCCTTGATTTCCAGGCACTGGACATCGATCTTGCGCTTGACCAGGGCCAGCTTGAGGATTTCCAGCATCTGCTCCAGCTGGAAATCGGCTTCGGCCGTCAGGGTGACCGTCAGCTCCTTGAACTCGAAACTGCCCTTGCCGCGCAGGTCGTAGCGGCGATCGAGCTCCTTGAT
Source organism: Pseudomonas sp. GCM10022186 (assembly GCF_042656385.1). Taxonomy (NCBI): domain Bacteria; kingdom Pseudomonadati; phylum Pseudomonadota; class Gammaproteobacteria; order Pseudomonadales; family Pseudomonadaceae; genus Pseudomonas; species Pseudomonas sp. GCM10022186. Next base: position 88,247 of record NZ_JBHSOU010000001.1, on the reverse strand, counting down.
GGCGTTGTCGACGGCGTTGGTGACTTCGTGCTTGTCCAGTTCGGACACCACGTCGAACGAGGGCATGGGATTCCTCCAGATGATAGACGGCGCGATCTGCATCACGGATATGAAAGCGCCTGGCTTGACGGTAAAAAATGCGCACCCATTATAACCGAGCGACAAGCCGACTTTTTCGAAGCCGTCCCCAGCAGTCCGCAACCGGCAGAACGGTAGGGCGACACGGCAACCCGAACGAAGCTTGATATCATAACGCCATACCCCGCTCCCCCATCCTTGCGAGCCTGCCACATGCCCAACCCTCATCTCAGCATCCTGGTGGTGGACGACGCCAAGTTCTCCAGCGCCATGATCGGCCGTACCCTGAGCCAGGCCGGTTACCAGGACCTGCGTTTCGCCAGCAGTGCCAGCGAGGCGTTGCAGCTGCTGGAGCACAAGCCGGCGAACGTCATCCTCGCCGACTGGCTGATGCCCGAGATCGACGGATTGGAACTGACCGCGCGCGTACGCCAGCTGGATGAGATGACCGATCACTACAGCTACATCATCCTGCTGACCGGCAAGGAGGGCGAGAATGTCCTGGGCGAAGCCTTCGACCGCGGCGTGGATGACTTCATCAGCAAGGCGGCCATGAGCGAGCAACTGGTGCCGCGGGTCTACGCCGCCGACCGCCTGTGCAATACCTTGCAGCGCCTGCTGCAGGAAAACCGCCTGCTGACCCAGAACATCGCCAGCCTGGAACAGCGCAACCTGGTGGATTCCCTCACCGGCCTCGGCAACCCGCGCTACCTGCGCCAGAAACTGACCGACAGCCTGCGCCAGGTGGAGTCCCGCGGTGGCGCCCTCTGTTACCTGCTGATCGGCCTGCTGGACGCACCGCAACTGCGCCAGCAGTACGGCGATGGCTTCTACAACGAGCTGCTGCACGGCGTCGCCCGGCGCCTGCAGCAGCTGGTGCGACCGCTGGATGTGCTGACCCGCGTGGATGACAGCCACTTCGGCCTGATCACCCTCCTCGACGACCTCCACGAATGCTCGCCGAGCAGTTTCCGCCGCCTGCATGAAGGGCTGAACCTGAAGGCCTTCAAGACCAGCGAAGGCTTCATCACCCTCAAGGCCGGCATCGCCCTGGTCGGCCTGGACACCAAGGCCCTGCCCCTGGATGTCGAAGAGCTGCTGGGCAAGGCCGTCGCCATGCTCCCCGAGGCCTACGCCAGCGGCCGGGTCACCGCCATGCGCCTGCCGCAACCATGACCTGGCACATCCTCGGCGCCGGCAGCCTCGGCAGCCTCTGGGCGGCACGCCTGGCGCGTGCCGGCCTGCCGGTGCGCCTGCTCCTGCGCGATCGCGCGCGACTCAAGGCCTTTGAAGAAGCCGGCGGCCTGACCCTGGTGGAAAATGGCCAGGCCCAGCGCTACCCCATTCCCGCCGAGCTGCCCGGCAGTTCCGGCCCCATCGGCCGCCTGCTGGTGGCCTGCAAGGCCTACGACGCCGAGGCCGCGGTGCAGCCCCTGCTGCCACGCCTGGCCCCCGGCGCCGAACTGATCCTGCTGCAGAACGGCCTGGGCAGCCAGGACGCCGTGGCCAGGCGTTTGCCCCATGCCCGTGCCATTCTGGCCTCCAGCACCGAAGGCGCCTTCCGTGAGGTGGATTTCCGCGTGGTCTTCGCCGGCCACGGCTACACCTGGCTGGGCGACCCGCTGCAACCCGCCGCTCCCGCCTGGCTGAACGAACTGGAGCAGGCCGGCATCCCCCATGGCTGGACGCCGGACATCCTCTCGCGCCTGTGGCGCAAGCTGGCGCTGAATTGCGCCATCAACCCCCTTACCGTGCTGCACGACTGCCGCAACGGCGGCCTTTCCGAACATCCGGCCGAAGTCGCCGTGCTCTGCGAGGAGCTGGCCGAGCTGCTGCGGCGTTGCGGCCAGCCGGACGCCGCCGAAGGCCTGCACGAGGAAGTGCTGCGGGTGATCCAGGCCACCGCGGCGAACTACTCCTCCATGTACCAGGATGTCGCCAACGGCCGGCGTACCGAGGTCAGCTACCTGCTTGGCCACGCCTGCACCACCGCCGCCCGTCACCAGCTCAGCCTGCCGCACCTGGACGGCCTGCACCAACGCCTCAAGGCCCACCTCGAGCTGCACGGATTGCCCGTCACCTGACCCCGCGCTAACCTGCCTCTCAGCCCAGCTGCGGATGTCTACCCCTTGATCAGCCTGCGTCAGCGCCTCGAGAACCTGTCGGTCGGCCGCAAATTGCTCGCCGCCCTGCTGGTCCTGCTCGCCACCGTCCTGCTCATCGCCAACCTGGCCTTCATCAGCGCTGCCTACTGGATCTCCCAGGAAAGCGTGGCGCCCCAGGGCCTGGTGACCCTGGGCCGGCTCTTCGCCACCTCCGCACTCGGTCCCGATGCGCTGTCCTCGGAAGAAAACGCCAAGCTGATGCTGGAGCGCCTGGACAGTTACACACCGCTGCGCGCCGCCGCCCTCTACGACAGCGACGGCCGCCTGCTGGCCCAGCTGCAACGGGGCGAACAGCTGGACCTGCCGCTGAAGGCCGACGAACTGCCCAACTGGCGCCTGCGGGAGTTCCGCACCACCCACCTCGCGGAACTGCCGATGCCCGGCAAGAAGCCCGGCCACCTGCTGCTGGTGGCCTCCAGCGAACTGCCCGGGGTGTTCTACACCGGTACCCTGACCGCCAGCCTGGCGATCCTCGCCTGCAGTGTGCTGCTCTGGCTGCTGGTGGCGCGGCAGATCAAGCGCATGGTCACCCGCCCCATCCGCCGGCTGGAAGAGCTGTCGCGCCAGGTCACCCGCGAGGAGAACTATGCACTGCGCGCGCCGCGCGGCAACCGCGACGAAATCGGCGGCCTGGCCGACGCCTTCAACACCATGCTCAGCCGTATCGAAGCCCGCGAGCAGCAGCTCAAGCGTGCCCGTGACGACGCCCAGGCGGCTTTCGACCAGGCCCATGAACTGGCGGAGGAGACCCGCCACTCCAACCGCAAGCTGGAGCTGGAAGTGCAGGTGCGCAGCAAGATCGAGAAGAAGCTCACCGGCTTCCAGAACTACCTCAACAGCATCATCGACTCCATGCCCTCCGCGCTCATCGCCCTGGACGAGCAGCTTTACGTCACCCAGTGGAACCAGGAAGCCAGTGCCCTTTCCGGCACGCCCATGGACGACGCGCTGAACCAGCCGGTGTTCCTCGCCTTCCCCTCGCTCAAGCCCTTCCTGCCGCAGATCCGCCTGACCGCCGAGAAGCACAAGGTGGAGAAGGTGGAGCGGGTCAGCTGGCTGGCGGGCGAGGATGTCCACCACTATGCCCTGACCTTCTACCCGCTGATGGGCGGTACCGGGCGCGGCGTGGTGATCCGTATCGACGACATCACCCAACGGCTGTCGATGGAAGAGCTGATGGTGCAATCGGAGAAGATGCTCTCCGTGGGCGGCCTGGCGGCCGGCATGGCCCATGAGATCAACAACCCCCTGGGCGCGATCCTGCACAACGTGCAGAACATCCGTCGACGCCTGTCGCCGGAGCTGGACCGCAACCAGGAGCAGGCCACCATCAACGGCATCAGCCTGGAGTCGGTCAACCAGTATCTGGAGGCACGCGAAGTGCCCAAGCTGCTCGACGACATTCACCAGGCCGGCGCCCGAGCGGCCAAGATCGTCACCCACATGCTCGCCTTCAGCCGCCGCAGCAACCGTCAGATGGCGCCGTGCCAGCTACCCGTGCTGATAGACCAGGCGCTGGAGATCGCCAGCAACGACTTCGACCTGACCGAGGGGTTCGACTTCAAGGGGCTGCAGGTCACCCGGGAATTCGATCCGGAGCTGGGCCCGATACCAGGAACCGCCAACGAACTGGAACAGGTGCTGCTCAACCTGCTGAAGAACGCCGCCCAGGCCATTCACCTGCGTGAGAACGACGAGGAAGGCAGGATAGCCCTGCGCACCCGCCTGAGCCCGCCCTGGGCGGAGATCCAGGTGGAGGACAACGGCGTGGGCATTCCGGAGAGCGTGCGCAAGCGCATCTTCGAACCCTTCTTCACCACCAAGGAAGTGGGCCAGGGCACAGGGCTCGGGCTGTCGGTTTCCTACTTCATCATCACCAACAACCACAAGGGGCAGATGGAAGTGCAGTCCAAGCCCGGCCAGGGTACCTGCTTCACCTTGCGCCTGCCGCTGACCGCCAATGCCGCGAACACGGGAACCTGATATGGGAAACCGCCTCTCGAAGATCTACACCCGCACCGGCGACAAGGGCGAAACAGGCCTCTCCAGCGGCCGCCGCGTGCCCAAGGACCACCCGCGGATCGAGGTCATCGGCGAGGTGGATACCCTCAACAGCCAGCTGGGCCTGTTGCTGGCCGAACTCGTCGAGCATGTGGAGCGCCGGCCCGGGCTGGGCGAAGTGATCGAGGTGCTGACGCCCTGCCAGCATCGCCTGTTCGACCTCGGCGGCGAACTGGCCATGCCCGAGTACCAGGTGGTGGATTGCGTGGAGATCGAGCGACTGGAAGCGGCCATCGACCGCTGGAACGATGAACTGGGGCCGCTGAAGAACTTCATCCTGCCTGGCGGCTCGCGCCTGGTGGCCCAGGCCCACGTCTGCCGCAGCTTCGCCCGCGGCGCCGAACGCCGGGCGCAGACGCTGAACGGCGAGGAGCCCCTGCGCGGGGAACTGCTGGCCTACCTCAACCGCCTCTCCGACCTCCTCTTCGTCGCCGCCCGCCTGATCGCCCGGCGGCAGGGGGTGGACGAGGTGCTGTGGCAGGCGGCGAGCAAGGGGTAAGGACGATCCATTCGCGAGCAGAGCTCGCTCCTACGGACAGGAGCGCAAACATGAGAGGGAATTCGAGGTGCAACACTTCCGGGGCAACGCCCTGCGTCGAGGCCGGTTTTCAGAGACCGGCCGTATTTACCTGCTGACAACGGTCACCCACGAACGTCGCGCTCTGTTTCGAGACCTCGCGCTCGGCCGTCGGGTCGTCGAACAGTTGCGCGAAAGTCAAGAAACAGGCCTGGCTCACACACTCTGCTGGGTGCTGATGCCGGACATTTGCACTGGATGATCCAGCTGGAAGCGGGATCACTGGATCGACTGGTGCAGCGGTTCAAGTCGCGAAGCGCCAAGCAGGTAAATGCATACCTGGGTAAACATGGCCAAATCTGGCAGAAGGGCTATCACGACCGCGCCGTGCGCGCCGAAGAGGATATCCGTCAGTTGGCGCGCTACGTCGTGGCCAATCCACTTCGCGCCGGCCTGGTCCGGCGCGTAGGGGACTATCCCCTATGGGACGCCATCTGGCTGTAACGCTGCGTAGGAGCGAGCTCTGCTCGCGAACCTCTCCTCTCAGGCTACGGGCCAGAACGCCCGGATACCCGCCACGCCCTGGGCGCCGATCATCCAGGCGCGCTCCAGATCGCCCGGCCCGACGCCGCCCAGCAGGTAGGCCGGCTGGTTGAAGCCGCGCAGCAGTTCTTCCGCCAGCTCCCAGCCCAGGGGCCGGGCCTCGGGATGGGTCTGGGTCGCCTGCAGCGGCGACAGGGTGATGAAATCCACTTCCATGGCCGCCGCCAGCTGCAATTCCTCGATGCTGTGGCAGGACGCCGCCAGCCAGCGCTCGCGGGGGAAGGGACGGCCATTGGGGGCGTACTTGCGCAGCTGCTCGGCCGTCAGGTGCCATCCGGCGGCGGGAAAATCGCCCAGCCACTCCAGCGGTCCCTTGAGCATCAGCTGCGCCTTGCCCGCACAGAGGCCCTGCACGTCCACCGCGAGGTCGCGGTACTGGGCATCGAACATCTTCGGCGCACGCAGCTGCACCAGGCGCACGCCAGCGGCCAGGGCCGCCCTGAGCCCCGCCAGCAGCGCCTGGGGCTCCAGGTCATCAGGGGTGATCAGGTAGCGATCCGGAAGGCGCGCGGCGGCCACTATGGGCCTGTTGGCCGCTGGAAACTCGTAATCCCCCAGCTCCCGGGGCGAGGCCCAGGCCAGGGGCTGGCCCTCGGCTCCATGAGGTTCGCCGGCGAATCCGCCGACCTCCCAGACATCCAGCAGCACATGCTTGTCCGGGTAATCGTGGTGGATCTGGATCAGCGGGCGAGCGGCGCTGACGCGGATGCCCAGTTCCTCCTCCAGCTCGCGGGAAAGCGCGGCCTCAACGGCCTCGCCCTCCTCCACCTTGCCGCCGGGAAACTCCCAGAGGCCGCCCTGGTGCTTGTCGTCCGGGCGCCTGGCGATCAGCACCCGTCCGTCGGCGCCACGAATCACGGCGGCGGCCACATGCACTCGTTTCATTCGATGATCTCCGTTTCCTGCAGGGCGGCCTGGTACCAGCGCTGGAAGGCAGGCCACCTGAAAATGGTGTCGACGTAGGCCGCGGCGTCCGCCGGCAGCTCCACGGCATAGCTGCGCAGGCGGCTGGCCACCGGCGCGTAGAAAGCGTCGGCGATGCTCGCATGGCCGAAGAGGAAGGGCCCGTCCTGGCCGAAACGCGACCGGCAATCGACCCACAGGGCGCAGATGCGTCGGATGTCCTCGCGCACCTCCTCGGGCACTTCGGCGAGCGGCTGGTTGCGCCGCATGTCCATCGGCATATGGCTGCGCAGGGGCACGAAGCCGCTGTGCATCTCCGCGCAGACCGCCCGGGCCGTGGCTCGGGCGGCCTGGCCGAAGGGCCAGAGATGCGCCTCGGGAAAGCGTTCGGCGAGGTATTCGGCGATCGCCAGGGAATCCCAGATGACGCCGTCCTCGCACTTGAGGACCGGAACCTTGGCGGTGGGCGACCAGGCCTGCAGGCGCTTGTGGCTGTCGGCCTGGTACAGGGGGACACGGACTTCGTCGTAGGGCGAGCCGGTCAGCTCCATGGCCAGCCAGGCCCGCAGCGACCAGGACGAGTAGTTCTTGTTGCCTATTACCAGTATCAGGGACATGCCTAGCTCCTTCGTTCCAGTTCCTCAGGGTGTCGCTGGATCATGGAAGCCGCCTGCGCCCATGGCAAATTCCCGATATTCATCGGGGCATGAATATCGGGAATGCCTGGCCTATCGCTTAAGTTCGGTACTCGGCATTGATCTTCACATACTCGTGGGACAGGTCGGTGGTCCAGATGGTTTCGCTGCAGTCACCGCGGCCCAGCTCGATACGGATGGTGATTTCCTCACGGGCCATCACCGCCGCGCCCTGCGCCTCGGTGTAGGTGGCGGCGCGGCCGCCCTGGCTGGCGATGCAGACTTCGCCGAGGAACACGTCGATCTTGCTCACGTCCAGGTCCGGCACGCCGGCGTAACCCACGGCGGCGAGGATACGGCCCCAGTTGGGATCGGAGGCGAACAGTGCGGTCTTGATCAGCGGCGAGTGGGCCACGGCGTAGGCCACGTCCAGGCATTCCTGGTGGTTGCCGCCGCCGTTGACCTGCACGGTGACGAACTTGGTGGCGCCTTCACCGTCGCGGACGATGGCCTGGGCGATCTCCATGAACACCTCGAACACCGCCTGCTTGAGCTTGGCGAACAGTTCGCCGCTGGCGGCGGTGATCTCCGGCAGGGCGGCCTGGCCAGTGGCGATCAGCATGCAGCAGTCGTTGGTGGAGGTGTCACCGTCGATGGTGATGCGGTTGAAGGATTTGTTCGCCGCGTCACGCACCAGGGCCTGCAGCACGTCACGGGCGACCTTGGCGTCGGTGGCGATGTAGCCGAGCATGGTGGCCATGTTCGGACGGATCATCCCGGCGCCCTTGCTGATGCCGGTGATGGTGATGGTCACGCCGTCGTGCTGGAACTGGCGGCTGGCACCCTTGGGCTGGGTGTCGGTGGTCATGATGCCTTCGGCGGCCTGGGCCCAGTTATCCACCTTGAGGTCGTCCAGGGCGGCGGCCAGGGCGCCTTCGATCTTCTCCACCGGCAGCGGTTCGCCGATCACGCCGGTGGAGAACGGCAGCACGGCGCCTTCGGCCACGCCAGCCAGTTCAGCCAGCCTGGCGCAGGCACGGCGGGCACGGACCAGGCCATCGGGACCGGTGCCGGCATTGGCGTTGCCGGTGTTGGTCAGCAGGTAGCGCACTTCGCCTTCGAGGCGCTCACGGGTGATCAGCACCGGTGCGGCGCAGAAGGCGTTGGTGGTGGTCACCCCGGCCACGGTGGAGCCCTCGGCACAGCGCATCACCACGACATCCTTGCGCCCGGGGCGCTTGATGCCGGCAGAGGCGATGCCGAGTTCGAAACCGGGTACCGGGTGCAGGGTGGGCAGAGGGCCAAGACCAACAGCCATGGGAAGCGCTCCTTTGTCATCGGGTGGCCGCTTGCGCTCGGCGCAGACGGCCTGGGGTTAGCTGGAAAAACGCCGCGAGCGGCAGGGCCGGTCGCGGCGTGGGGAATTACAGCAGTGCCGTGGAATCTGTGCACGATCTCGCGAGCTAGAGCCAGACAAGGCGAAAATGACCGAGGGAGCGGAGTTTACAGATGTAAATGAGCATCCCGAGGCCATTTTCAACGCCGTATGGCCGACGCGCAGCAGATCGTGGACCGATTCCTAGCTGATCTGGCCGTGGCAGTGCTTGTACTTCTTGCCGGAACCGCAGGGGCAGGGCTCGTTGCGGCCGACCTTGGGTTCGGTGCGCACCGGGGCGGTTGCGGTGGCGACGGCCACGTCACCTTGCTCCTCGGCCACTTCGGGCTCGTCGAGGCTGGGCGCTGCGGCATGCTGGAACTGCATGCGGCGGGCCATTTCCTCGGCTTCGCGGCGCAGGCGGGCCTCTTCCTCGGCCGGGTCTTCGCGACGCACCTGGACATGGGAAAGGACGCGGATGGTGTCGCGCTTGATGGAGTCGAGCAGCTCCTGGAACAGGGTGAAGGACTCGCGCTTGTACTCCTGCTTCGGGTTCTTCTGGGCGTAGCCGCGCAGGTGGATGCCATGGCGCAGGTGGTCCATGGTGGACAGGTGGTCCTTCCACAGGTCGTCCAGCACGCGCAGCAGCATCTGCTTCTCGAAGGCACGCAGGGCTTCGGCGCCGGCGAGGTCTTCCTTCTCGTTATAGGCGGCCAGCAGCTGCGCCATGATCTTCTCGCGCAGGGTTTCCTCGTAGAGCTTGTCGTCTTCGTCGAGCCACTGCTGGATCGGCAGTTTCAGGCCGAAGTCGCTGTACAGGGCGGCCTCCAGGCCGGCGATGTCCCACTGCTCCGGCATGGACTGCGGCGGAATGTGTGCATCGATGGTGCTGCTCAGCACTTCCTCGCGGAACTCGACTATGGTGTCGCCGATGTCTTCGGCGGCCAGCAGGCTGTTGCGCATGTGGTAGATCACCTTGCGCTGCTCGTTGGCCACGTCGTCGTATTCGAGGAGCTGCTTGCGGATGTCGAAGTTGCGACCTTCGACCTTGCGCTGGGCCTTCTCGATGGCGTTGGTCACCATGCGGTGCTCGATGGCCTCGCCGGACTGCATCCCCAGGGCCTTCATGAAGTTCTTCACCCGGTCGGAGGCGAAGATGCGCATCAGGTTGTCTTCCAGCGACAGGTAGAAGCGGCTGGAGCCCGGGTCGCCCTGGCGACCGGAGCGGCCGCGCAGCTGGTTGTCGATACGGCGGGATTCGTGGCGCTCGGAGGCGACCACGTGCAGGCCGCCGGCCTCGATCACCTGCTGGTGGCGCTTCTGCCACTCGGCCTTGATCTGCGCGACCTGCTCGTCGGTCGGCGCTTCCAGGGCGGCCACCTCGGCTTCCCAGTTGCCGCCGAGGAGGATGTCGGTACCCCGGCCGGCCATGTTGGTAGCGATGGTCACTGCGCCCGGACGGCCGGCCTGGGCGATGATCTCGGCTTCCTTCTCGTGGTACTTGGCGTTGAGCACCTTGTGCTCGATGCCGGCCTTGGCCAGCAGCTGGGAAACGTACTCGGAGCTCTCGATGGAGGCGGTACCCACCAGCGCCGGGCGGCCGCTGGCCTGGCATTCCTTGATGTCGGCGATGATGGCGCCGAACTTCTCTTCCTGGGTCAGGTAGACCAGGTCGTTGAAGTCCTTGCGGGCGACCGGGCGGTGGGTGGGGATGACCACCACGTCCAGGCCGTAGATCTGGCGGAACTCGAAGGCCTCGGTATCGGCGGTACCGGTCATGCCGGACAGCTTCTTGTAGAGGCGGAAGTAGTTCTGGAAGGTGGTGGAGGCCAGGGTCTGGCTCTCCGCCTGGATCGGCAGGTTTTCCTTGGCTTCGATGGCCTGGTGCAGGCCTTCGGACAGGCGACGGCCGGGCATGGTGCGGCCGGTGTGCTCGTCGATCAGCAGGACCTGGTCGTTCTGCACGATGTATTCGATGTTGCGGTGGAACAGGGTGTGGGCGCGCAGCGCGGCGTAGACGTGGGTCAGCAGGCTGAGGTTGTGCGCCGAGTAGAGGCTCTCGCCCTCGGCCAGCAGGCCGGCCTGGGTGAGCATGTCCTCGATGAACTGGTGGCCCATCTCGTTGAGCTCGACCTGGCGGGTCTTCTCGTCGACCGAGTAGTGACCTTCCTGGGTGACCTGGCCTTCCACCTCTTCGATGTGCTGCCTGAGGCGCGGGATCAGCTTGTTGATCTGGATGTAGAGCTTGGAGCTGTCCTCGGCCTGGCCGGAGATGATCAGCGGGGTACGCGCCTCGTCGATGAGGATGGAGTCCACTTCGTCGATCACGGCGAAGTTCAGCTCACGCTGGAACTTGTCGTCCAGGCTGAAGGCCATGTTGTCGCGCAGGTAGTCGAAGCCGAATTCGTTGTTGGTGCCGTAGGTAATGTCGGCGGCGTAGGCGGCGCGCTTCTCTTCCGGCGGCTGGAAGGGGGTGACGATGCCGACGGACAGGCCGAGGAATTCATAGAGCGGACGCATCCAGTTGGCGTCGCGGCGGGCCAGGTAGTCGTTCACCGTGACCACGTGCACGCCCTTGCCGGACAGTGCGTTGAGGTAGACCGCCAGGGTGCCCACCAGGGTCTTGCCCTCGCCGGTACGCATCTCGGCGATCTTGCCCTCGTGCAGGGTCATGCCGCCGATCAGCTGGACGTCGAAGTGGCGCATGCCCATGACGCGCTTGCCGGCCTCACGCGCCACGGCGAAGGCTTCCGGCAGCAACTGGTCGAGGGTCTCGCCCTTGGCCAGGCGCGCCTTGAACTCTTCGGTCTTGGCACGCAGCTGGTCATCGGACAGGGCCACCATCTGCTCTTCGAACGCGTTGATGGCCTGCACGGCCTTGGCCATGCGCTTCACTTCGCGTTCGTTCTTGCTTCCAAAGAGTTTCTTCAACAATGGCGCAAACATATAGAGAGGATCTTCCACACATTAGGATGGAGGGCGGCCTGGAGTCGCCCGCGCAGCCATCATGGCTGCTTGCGAAGGGGGCATTCTACTCGGAATCCTTGTCGAGGAAAGCGGGCGCACTTCCCAGGCGCCGTAGGAAGGCGTCCGCGGCCCCCGGGTCATGGGGCCTCGCTGCGGATGCGCATCGAAAATCGGGCCCCCGGACATTCGAGCGACGGATACACGCCGAGATGCTGGACGCCCTCTGTTAATATGGGCTGCCCAGCCCTTATTCAAGCACCCATCATGGCGTTTCGTCCCTTGCCCGCACGTTCCCCTGGCGCGCTGTTGCGCGAAGAGAAACCCTTGCGGGCGCTGTTCAACGAGGCCCAGCGTATCGACCAGCTGCAGCAGCTGCTGGCCAGCCAGTTGCAACCCGCTGCCCGCGAACACTGCCATGTGGCGTCCTGGCGCGAGGGCCGCCTGCTGCTGATCGTCACCGACGGCCACTGGGCGACCCGGCTGCGCTACCAGCAGGCTCGCCTGCTGCGCCAGCTGAAAGGCTTCGAGGCCTTCGCCGGGCTGGAGCGCATCATTTTCAAGGTACAGCCGAGCTACACCACGAGCGGCCCTGCGGTGACCGAAGGTCGCCTCTCCCCCGCCGCGGCCGAGAGCCTGCAAGCCACCGCGGAAACCGTCAGCGACCCCAGGCTGCGTGAAGCCCTGGAACGCCTGGCCCGCCACGGCAAGCAAACGGACTGAGGCATCGCCGGTTTCCCGAGATAAAAAAAGGCCACCCGAGGGTGGCCTTTGAAGTCAGGAAAGAGGGTATTGCTTAAACGGCTGCTACCGGTCGCATGTAGGAGATAGGCGCAGTCCTGGCATCCTCGAAGGTCACCACTTCCCAGGCGTCCTTCTGCTCGATGAGCTGGCGCAACAGGCGGTTGTTCAGCGCGTGGCCGGACTTGAAGCCACGGAACTCGCCGATCAGGCTATTGCCGAGCAGGTAGAGGTCACCGATCGCATCGAGAATCTTGTGCTTGACGAACTCGTCCTCGTAACGCAGGCCGTCTTCGTTGAGCACCTGGTTCTCGTCAACCACGATGGCGTTCTCCACGCTGCCGCCGAGTGCCAGGTTCTGCGAACGCAGGAACTCGATGTCACGCATGAAGCCGAAGGTCCGCGCGCGGCTGACCTCCTTGACGAACGAGGTGCTGGAAAAATCCACGCTCGCACTCTGGGTACGGTTGCGGAATACCGGGTGATCGAAATCGATCTCGAAGCTCACCTTGAAGCCGTCGAAGGGCACGAAAGTGGCGCGCTTGTCGCCTTCTTCCACTGTCACTTCGCGCAGGATGCGGATGAACTTCTTCGGCGCGTCCTGCTCCTGCAGGCCGGCGGATTGGATCAGGAACACGAAGGGACCGGCACTGCCGTCCATGATCGGCACTTCCGACGCGGAGAGTTCGACGTAGGCGTTGTCGATGCCCAGGCCTGCCATGGCCGAAAGCAGGTGCTCCACGGTGTCCACCTTGACCTCACCGTTGATCAGTGTGGTCGACATGGTGGTCTCACCGACGTTCTCGGCACGCGCTGGGATATCCACCGCGGGTTCGAGGTCGGTACGGCGAAACACTATGCCGGTATCCACCGGCGCGGGCTTGAGGGTCAGGTAGACCTTTTCCCCGGAATGCAGCCCTACGCCAGTGGCACGGATAATGTTCTTGAGAGTGCGTTGTCTGATCATGGCATTGGCCGCTTGTACGCAAGTTGCGAACTGTTTTCAACAATGGGCGGCGATAATAGCAGAACCGCCCTTTGCTGAACACCAATCACCCCAATACTCCTGATACAGTCCATCAATCGGCCTGGCGACGCAGGAACGCCGGGATATCCAGGTAATCCAGGTCATCCTGCGTATTCAGCTTGGCCGCGGTGGCCGCGCCGGCGTGTGCCTGGTTGCGCATCACGGTCGGGCGATCCAGATCACGGTAGTTGACCGACGGCTGCTCCGGACGAGCGGCAACAGTGGAGGTGGCCGCTGCGGCTGCCTGAACGGTGTTGTCGACCACCTTCACCGGTTTCTCGATGCGTGCGCCAAGGCCAGTGGCCACTACCGTCACGTGCAGCTCGTCGCGCATGTCCGGATCGATCACGGTGCCCACCTTGACGGTGGCGTGGTCGGAGGCGAACTGCTCGATGATGTTACCCACGTCGGAGTACTCGCCCAGGGACAGGTCGGGACCTGCGGTGATGTTCACCAGGATACCGCGGGCACCCTGCAGGTTGACGTCGTCCAGCAGCGGGTTGCGGATGGCCGCCTCGGTGGCTTCGCGGGCGCGGTTCGGGCCGCTGGCGCAGCCGGTGCCCATCATCGCCATGCCCATTTCGCCCATGACGGTCTTCACGTCGGCGAAGTCGACGTTGATCATGCCGGGACGCTTGATGATGTCGGAGATGCCGCGGACAGCGCCGGCGAGCACATCGTCGGCCTTGGCGAAGGCGGCCAGCAGGCTGGCGTCCTTGCCGAGGATGGTCAGCAGCTTCTCGTTGGGGATGGTGATCAGCGAGTCGACGCTCTCGGCCAGCGAGCGGATGCCTTCGTCGGCGATCTGCATGCGCTTGCGACCTTCGAAGGGGAACGGACGGGTCACCACCGCCACGGTGAGGATGCCCATTTCCTTGGCTACCGAGGCGATCACCGGCGCCGCGCCGGTACCGGTGCCACCACCCATGCCGGTGGTGATGAAGACCATGTCTGCGCCCTGCAGCACTTCGGCGATGCGCTCACGGTCCTCCATCGCGGCCTGGCGGCCGACTTCCGGATTGGCGCCGGCACCCAGGCCCTTGGTAACGCCCGGGCCGAGTTGCAGCACGGTGCGTGCGCCGATGTTCTTCAGCGCCTGGGCATCGGTGTTGGCGCAGATGAACTCGACGCCTTCGATGTTGCTCTTGGACATGTGGTTCACGGCGTTGCCACCGCCACCACCGACACCTATCACCTTGATGACCGCTGTTTGCGGAACGTTATCTACGAGTTCGAACATATCCCCTCTCCTTCCTTTTTTAGTTTTTCGCCTACTGCGTACCGCGGTTAAAAATTGCCCTGGACCCAGCGCTTGAGCCGTTCCAGTACGGGAGCCTTGGCTTCTTCGGCAAAACCGAAGCTGCCGGCGGAAGAAGGCATGCCATCGGACTGTTTCCGCAGCCCGTACATCAGCAGGCCCACACCCGTTGAATAGATGGGGTTGCGCACGACGTCGGCGAGCCCCTTGATGCTATGTGGCAGGCCCAGGCGCACCGGCATGTGGAAGATTTCCTCGGCCAGTTCCACCGCACCTTCCATCTTCGCCGTGCCGCCGGTGAGGACGATGCCCGCCGGGATCAGGTCCTCGTAGCCGCTGCGGCGCAGTTCCGCCTGGACCAGGGTGAAGAGCTCGTCGTAGCGCGGCTCCACCACCTCGGCCAGGGCCTGGCGCGACAGCTCCCGCGGCGGACGGTCGCCGACGCTGGGCACCTTGATGGTCTCGCCGGCGCCGGCCAGCTTGGCCAGGGCGCAGGCGTAGCGGATCTTGATCTCTTCGGCGTACTGGGTCGGCGTACGCAAGGCCATGGCGATGTCGTTGGTCACCTGGTCGCCGGCGATCGGGATCACCGCGGTGTGACGAATGGCACCCTCGGTGAAGATGGCGATATCCGTGGTGCCGCCGCCGATGTCCACCAGGCAGACGCCCAGTTCCTTCTCGTCATCGGTGAGCACCGAATAGGCCGAGGCCAGTTGCTCGAGGATGATGTCGTCCACCTCGAGACCGCAGCGGCGCACGCACTTCTCGATGTTCTGCGCCGCATTCACCGCGCAGGTCACCACGTGCACCTTGGCTTCCAGGCGCACGCCGGACATGCCCAGGGGCTCACGCACGCCTTCCTGGTTGTCGATCACGTAGTCCTGGGCCAGGGTGTGCAGCACGCGCTGGTCGGCGGGGATGGCCACTGCCTGGGCGGCGTCCAGCACCCGTTCGATATCGGCGCCGCTGACCTCGCGGTCGCGGATCGCCACGATGCCGTGGGAATTCAGGCTGCGGATATGGTTGCCGGCGATGCCGACGAAAGCCGAGTGAATGCGGCAACCCGCCATCAACTGGGCTTCTTCCACCGCGCGCTGGATCGATTGCACGGTGGATTCGATATTCACCACCACGCCCTTCTTCAGGCCGCGCGACGGATGGGTGCCAATGCCGACGATTTCCAGCTGGCCGTCGGTGGTGATCTCGCCCACCAGCGCCACCACCTTGGAAGTGCCGATGTCCAGGCCGACGATCATCTTGCCGCTCTGTACGCTTGCCATGGTTCTAACCTTCTCTCTGATTCACTGCACGGCGACCGTGGTCGCCGCCGGGGCCTCGACCGGCGCCCGCCAGGCCACGGCCAGGCCGTTGGGATAGCGCAGGTCGACGCGCTCTATGTTCGCTATCTGATCCTTCAGCGTTTTCTCGTAGATCGAGATGAAACGTCGCATCTTCTCCACCAGATGATCCCGCCCCAGCAGCAGCTCGACGCCCTGGCCGGTGGACAGGAACCAGCTGCCGCGTTCACGTAGCTCCAGCCGGGCAATGGAGAAGCCGAGCGGGCGCAGCATCTGGCTGAGCATCTGGTATTGCTGCATCACCTGCTCCTGGGCCCGCTGCGGGCCCCAGAGCTGGGGCAGTTGTTCGTAGTGGGCCAGTTCGCGCGGGGCGAAGGCCTGGCCCTGGTTGTTCAGCAGCGCCTCGTCGCCCCAGCGGGCGATGGGGAGCTGTTCTTCCAGGCGGACCATCACCTGGTCAGGCCACACCCGGCGTACCTCGGCGTGGGCGATCCAGGGCATCTGCTCCAGCTCGCGGCGCATGCCCGCCAGGTCGATGCTGAAAAAGCTCGCGGCGATGTAGGGCGCGATGCGCTGCTGCACCGCCTGCTGGCTGACGTAGCTCAGGTCGCCCTGGACATTCACCTTGGCGATCGGCCGGTCGGCGTAGGGCAACAGCCGCTGCGCCGCCTCGTAGGCGCCGAGGCCGAGCACTGCCAGCATCAGCGGCCACATCAGCTTCCTGAGGAAACCGAAGCTGGGCTTGGGCAGGCGCTGCGACAGAGGCTCCTTGGCCACCATCCGGCTGGCGCCACGCGGCACCGGCTTGCGCGACGGGACGGCGCGGCCGATTACCGGTTCCTGACGGCGGATAGTGGCGCTTCGCATGGGATCAGCCCCTTGCCTCGACGCTGTCGGCGAGGATCGCCAGCACCAGTTGCTGGAAATCCAGGCCCGCAGCGCGTGCGGCCATGGGCACCAGGCTGTGGTCGGTCATGCCCGGTGCGGTGTTGACTTCGAGGAGCCAGAAACGCCCTTCGGCGTCCTGCATCACGTCGGCACGGGCCCAGCCCTGGATGCCGAGGGTTTCGCAGGCGCGCGCGGTGAGTCGCTTCAGCTCCTCCTCCTTGTCCGCCTCCAGACCGCAGGGGATCTGGTAGCGGGTGTCACTGGCCAGGTACTTGGCGTCGTAGTCGTAGAAGGTGTGCGGGGTGCCAAGGCGGATGGGCGGCAGCACCTCGCCGCGCAACCAGGCGACGGTGAACTCCGGGCCCTGGATCCACTGCTCCACCAGCACCTGCGGGTCGTAAACGGCGGCATCACGCCAGGCCTCGACCAGCGCGTCGACGCTCTCCACCTTGGCCATGCCGATGCTGGAGCCTTCATGGGCCGGCTTGACGATCAGCGGGAAACCCATCTCGGCCGCGGCGCTGCGGCAGTCGTCCTCGCTGGCGAGCACGGCGTGGCGCGGCGTCGGCAGGCCGAGGCTGATCCACAGCTGCTTGGTGCGCAGCTTGTCCATGGCCAGGGCGGACGCCAGGATGCCGCTGCCGGTGTAGGGGATGTCCAGGCACTCCAGCAGGCCCTGCATGCTGCCGTCTTCGCCGCCACGGCCATGGAGGATGATGAAGGCGCGGTCGATCTTCTCCGCCTGCAGGCGCTCGAGCAGGTCGTCGCCGACATCGATGCCGAAGGCATCCACACCGGCCGACTGCAGGGCCTGCAGCACCATGGCGCCGGACTTCAGCGAAACCTCGCGCTCGGCGCTCTTGCCGCCGTAGAGCACGGCGACCCGGCCGAATGCGGCGGGCTCGAGGGTGGATTTCAGTTGCGCGCTCATTTCGTCTTCCTCTTGGCGGCGTCGTCGGACTGGCCGCCAAACAACGGGTTCTGGATCAGTTGCGGCGCCAGCGCGCCGATGTCGCCGGCGCCCTGGCAGAGCAGGATGTCGCCGGGGAGCAGCAGCGGTTTGACCAGGGGCGCCAGGTCGACGCCGCGCTCGATGTAGATCGGGTCCAACTGGCCGCGCTGGCGGATGCTGTGACAGAGCTGACGGCTGTCGGCACCGGGAATCGGCTCTTCGCCGGCCGGATAGACCTCCATCAGCAACAGGACGTTGGCTTCACCCAGCACCTGCACGAAATCGTCGTAGAGGTCGCGGGTGCGGCTGTAGCGGTGCGGCTGGTAGACCATCACCAGGCGGCGCTCCGGCCAGCCGCCGCGCACGGCCTTGATCACCGCCGCCACTTCGCGGGGGTGGTGGCCGTAGTCGTCCACCAGCATCACGTTGCCGCCTTCCACTTCCAGCTCGCCATAGACCTGGAAGCGCCGGCCCACACCCTGGAAGCCGGACAGGCCCTGGACGATGGCCTCGTCGCTGATGCCTTCGTCGGTGGCGATGGCGATAGTGGCCAGGGAGTTCAGCACGTTGTGGTTGCCCGGCATGTTCACCGAGACGTCCAGCGGTTCGCGGTCCTTTCTCAGGACGGTGAACCAGGTGCGCATGCCTTCCTGGCGCACGTTGATGGCGCGTACGTCGGCGTCCTCGGCGAAACCGTAGGTCACTGTGGGGCGGGCCACCTGCGGGAGAATATCGCGGACCACCGGGTCGTCCACGCAGAGCACCGCCAGGCCGTAGAACGGCAGGTTGTGGAGGAACTCGACGAAGGTCTTCTTCAGCTTGTTGAAGTCGCCTTCGTAGGTGCTCATGTGGTCCGCATCGATATTGGTGACCACGGCCACCATCGGCTGCAGGTGCAGGAAGCTGGCGTCGCTCTCGTCGGCCTCGGCCACCAGGTAGCGGCTGGTGCCCAGCTGGGCGTTGGTGCCGGCGGCATTCAGGCGGCCGCCGATGACGAAGGTCGGGTCCAGTCCGCCGGCGGCGAACACCGAGGAGATCAGGCTGGTGGTAGTGGTCTTGCCGTGGGTGCCGGCGACGGCGATGCCATGGCGATAGCGCATCAGCTCGGCGAGCATTTCGGCCCGCGGCACCACCGGGATGCGGCGTTCGAGGGCGACGGCCACCTCGGGATTGGACTTGTTCACGGCGCTGGATACCACCAGCACATCAGCGTGCTCGGCGTTCTCGGCACGGTGACCGATGAAGATCTGCGCACCGAACTTTTCCAGGCGCTCGGTGACTGCCGAAGTCTTGAGGTCGGAACCGGACACCCGGTAGCCCAGGTTCAGCAGCACTTCGGCGATCCCGCACATGCCCACGCCGCCGATGCCGACGAAATGGATGCGGCGGATCCGGCGCATTTCGGGCTGGGGCATGGCTTTCTGGCTCTCAACCACGGGCCACCTCCAGGCAGATCTCGACCACGGTACGGGTAGCGGCGGGCTTGGCCAGACGGCGGGCGGTGGCGCCCATGGCCTTGAGTTTTTCGGGCTGCATCAGGACCTCGGTCAGCTGAGCGGCCAGCTTGGCCGCATCAGTGGAATGTTGCGGAAGAAGGACAGCCGCGCCCTCCTTCGCCAGGTATTGGGCATTGCGCGACTGGTGGTCGTCGATCGCATGGGGCAGCGGCACCAGGAACGAGGGCAGGCCGGCGGCGGCCAGTTCGCTCACGGTCAGGGCTCCGGCACGGCAGATGACCAGATCGGCCCAGGCATAGGCACGAGCCATGTCCTTGATGAAGGGCGCGACCTGGGCTTCGACCGCAGCTTCGCGATAACGCTCCGCGGTGATCTCGTCATGTTTGCGGCCGGCCTGGTGGAACACCTCCGGACGCAGGTCCGCGGGCACCTTGGCCAGGGCTTCCGGCAGCAGCTTGTTCAGCGGTTCGGCGCCCAGGCTGCCGCCCAGCACCAGCAGGCGCGGCTTGCGCCCGCCCAACGCATCCCGCGGTGTCTCCAGGAACAGTTCCTCGCGTACCGGATTGCCGGTGGTACGCCGCTTGTCGCTTTTGCCGAAGGTGTCGGGGAAGGCTTCGCACACGCGACTGGCGAACGGCACCAGGCTGCGGTTGGCGGTACCGGCCACGGCGTTCTGTTCGTGGATGACCAGCGGTACGCCGGACAGGCGCGCGGCGAGGCCACCCGGGCCGGTGACGTAGCCGCCCATGCCCAGCACGCAGACCGGCTTGAGTTCGCGCAGGATGCGACGCGCCTGGAACAGCGACTTGAGCAGTACGAAGGGCGCCTTGAGCAACGACATCAGGCCCTTGCCGCGCAAGCCACTGACCTGGATCAGGTGCAGCGGCAGGCCGGCCTGGGGTACCAGTTCGTTCTCGATGCCTTTCGGCGTGCCCAGCCAGTGCACCTTGAAGCCGCGGGCCTGGAACTCGCGGGCGCAGGCCAGGGCGGGGAACACGTGGCCGCCGGTGCCGCCGGCCATGATCAGCACATTGCCGCTCATGGGCGCACCTCCTCGTCGAAGAAATCGCTCTCGACGAACTCCACTTCCTCGTTGCCCAGTTGGGTGCGCCGCTCCCACTCGATACGCAGCAGCAGCGCGAGGCTGACGCAGCAGATCACCAGGGAACTGCCGCCGTAGCTGAGGAACGGCAGGGTCAGGCCCTTGGTCGGCAGCAGGCCGACGTTCACGCCGATGTTGATCAGCACCTGGCCGATCCAGAGGAAGGCCAGGCCATAGGCGACATAGGCCGCGAAGTACTGGCGTGCCTTCTCGGCCCAGAGGCCGATATACAGGGCACGGACGCTGACGAAGACGAACAGGCCGACGGTGGCCAGGGCACCGATCATGCCCAGCTCTTCGGCCAGCACGGCGAAGACGAAGTCGGTGTGCGCTTCCGGCAGGTAGAACTGCTTCTGGACACTGTTGCCCAGCCCCACGCCGAACCATTCGCCACGGCCGAAGGCGATCAGCGCCTGGCTCAGCTGGTAGCCGGCACCGTACTGGTCCGCCCAGGGATCGATGAAGTTGGTCAGGCGCTGCATCCGGTAGCTCTGGCTGGTCATCACCAGCACGCCGGCGGCGAGGACCCCGCCGGCCAGCGGGATGAAGCGCACCAGGTTGATGCCGCCGAGGAACAGCATGGCGATGCAGGAGCCGACCAGCACCACGGTGGCGCCGAAGTCCGGCTCGGCCAGGAGCAGCACGGCGATGGGGCCCAGCACCAGCATCGGCTTGATGAAGCCGGTGAGTTTCTCGCGCACTTCGTCCTGACGGCGAACCATGTAGCCGGCGATGAACATCACGGTGAACAGCTTGGCCAGTTCGGACGGCTGCAGGTTGAACAGGCCGAAGCCGATCCAGCGCTTGGCGCCATTGATCTCTCGGCCGATGCCGGGCAGCAGCACCATGATCAGCAGGACGGTAGCGGCCAGCATCAGGCGCGCGCCGTGGCGCTGCCAGAAGGCCATGGGCACCTGCAGGGTGAGCAGGCCCGCGCTGAGGCCGATGACCAGGTAAACCAGGTGGCGGATCATGTGGTACATCGGATTGCCGGACTGCGCCGCGGCGACTTCCGACGAAGCCGAGGTGATCATCACCAGGCCCAGGCCGAGCAGCGTCAGGCAGCCGGCCAGCAGCGGGAAGTCGATGTCGATGCCGCGGCGACTGCGCAGCGGCGACGGGGAGTCGAGCAGACGGGCCAGCATCAGGCGAGCCCCTCCACGGCCTGGGCGAACAGGCGCCCGCGTTCTTCGAAGTTCTTGAACATGTCCAGGCTGGCGCAGGCAGGCGACAGCAACACCGCATCGCCGGCCTCGGCCAGTTCGGCACAGCGCTGCACCGCTTCGTCCAGGGTCCCGACCCGCACCAGCGGCACGGCATCGCCCAGGGCTCCGGCGATCAGTTCGGCATCGCGCCCCAGCAGCACCACCGCGCGGCAGAAGCGCGCCACCGGCGCCTGGAGGCCGGAAAAATCCGCGCCCTTGCCGTCACCACCGGCGATCAGCACCAGCTTGCCGTCGATATCGGCACCGAGGCCTTCGATGGCTGCCAGGGCCGCGCCGACGTTGGTGGCCTTGGAATCGTCGTAGTAGGACACGCCACGCAGCTCGCGCACCCACTGGCAACGATGGGCCAGGCCGGCGAAGGTCCGCAGGGTGTCCAGCATGGGCTGGAACGGCAGGCCCACGGCATGCCCCAGGGCCAGCGCGGCCAGCGCGTTGGCCTGGTTGTGAGCCCCGCGCACCCTCAGTTCGCGCACCGGCATCAGCTTGTCGAACTGGTAGGCCAGGTACTTCTCGCCCTCCTCCTCGATCAGGCCGAAGGACTTGAAGTCGGGCTTGTTCAGGCCGAAGGTCCAGCAGGGCAGCTGGTCGGCCACCAGCGGACGCGACAGGGCGTCGCCACGGTTGACCACCACCTGGCGGGCGCCTCGGAAGATGCGGTGCTTGGCCAGGTGGTAGGCCTGCATGTCGGCGTAGCGGTCCATGTGGTCTTCGCTGACATTGAGCACGGTGGCCACCTCGGCGTTCAGCCGATCGGTGGTTTCGAGTTGGAAGCTGGACAGCTCCAGTACATAGAGTTCGACGTCGTCGGCCAGCAGGTCCAGGGCCGGGGTGCCGAGATTACCGCCTACGGCGACACGTTTGCCGGCGGCCTTGGCCATGTCGCCCACCAGGGTGGTGACGGTGCTCTTGGCGTTGGAACCGGTGATGGCGACTATCGGTGCCTTGGCGTGGCGGGTGAACAGTTCGATATCGCCGGACAACCGGGTCCCGCGCCGCGCGGCTTCCTGCAGGGCGGGCGTGGCCAGGGCGAGGCCGGGGCTCACATAGAGCTCGCTGGCGCGGCAGAGGAAGTCCGGATCGAGCTCACCACAACGCACGTCCACCTGTGGGTACTGGCTGCGGAGCGTCGCCAGTTCCGGCGGGTTCGCGCGGGTATCGGCCACGGCAAACGGAACGCCCTGGCGCGCCAGGAAGCGCACCAGGGACATGCCGCTCTTGCCGAGGCCGACAACGATGCGGAACTGGTCGGAAGCGATCAGCGTCACTCTCGGTTACCTCAATTTCAGGGTTGCCAGGCCGATCAGTACCAGGATCACGGTGATGATCCAGAACCGTACGATCACCCGGGGTTCGGGCCAGCCTTTCAGCTCGAAGTGGTGGTGAATAGGGGCCATGCGGAAAACACGACGGCCGGTCAGCTTGAAGGAGGCGACCTGGATCATCACCGACAGGGTCTCCATGACGAACACGCCCCCCATGATGAACAGCACCACTTCCTGACGGACGATCACGGCGATGGTGCCGAGGGCGGCGCCCAGGGCCAGGGCACCGACGTCGCCCATGAAGACCTGGGCCGGGTAGGTGTTGAACCAGAGGAAGCCGAGGCCGGCGCCCACCAGGGCGGCGCAGAACACGATCAGCTCGCCGGAGCCCGCCACGTAGGGGATCAGCAGGTATTCGGCGAATTTGATGTTGCCCGACAGGTAGCAGAAGATCCCCAGCGCGCCGCCGACCATCACGGTGGGCATGATGGCCAGGCCGTCGAGGCCGTCGGTCAGGTTCACCGCGTTGCTGGAGCCGACGATCACGAAGTAGGTCAGCACCACGAAGCCGATCCCCAGGGGGATCTCGATGTTCTTCACCAGCGGCAGGATCAGGGTGGTCTCGGCGGGAGTGCTGGCGGTCATATAAAGGAAGACCGCCGCGGCGATGCCGAACACCGATTGCCAGAAATACTTCCAGCGGCTCGGCAGGCCGCGGGAGTTCTTCTCGATCACCTTGCGGTAGTCGTCCACCCAGCCGATGGCGCCGAAGGCCAGGGTCACGGCGAGCACCACCCAGACGTAGCGGTTGGACAGGTCCGCCCAGAGCAGGGTGCTGATGGCGATGGCGGTCAGGATCAGCGCGCCGCCCATGGTCGGCGTGCCGGACTTCGACAGGTGCGATTGCGGGCCGTCATTACGCACGGCCTGGCCGATCTGGCGGATCTGCAGGGTGCGGATCATCCAGGGACCGAGCCAGAGCGACAGCGACAGGGCTGTCAGGACGCCGAGAATCCCGCGCAGGGTCAGGTACTGGAATACGCCGAACCCTTTGTAGAACTGTTGCAGGTACTCAGCGAGCAGCAGCAGCATGATTAGTGAGCCTCCCCCGTCCCGCAGAATGCCGCGACGACTTTGTCCATCGCCGCGCTACGGGAGCCTTTGATCAGAATTGTGGTGTTTGTGTCCTGCTCGCCGGCCAGCGCCTCGATCAGGCTGGCCTGGTCGGCGAAGTGGCGACCCTGGGCACCGAAGGCAGCGACCGCGTGCGCCATCAGCGGACCGACGGCGTACAAGGCGCTGACCTTGCCGCGAGCGTATTCGCCGACTTCGCGGTGGCCCTGCTCGGCCCATTCGCCGAGTTCGCCCATATCCCCGAGCACCAGGACGGTGCGACCGGAAAAGCCGGCGAGTATATCAACGGCGGCGAGCATCGACGCGGGGTTGGCGTTGTAGCTGTCGTCGATCACGCGCATGCCGCTGGTGGCGAGCTGCGCTACGGCGCGGCCCTTCACGGGCTGCAGGTTTTCCAGGCCTGCCTTGATCCCGACCAGCGGCACACCCAGGGCATGGGCGGCGGCGGCGGCAGCCAGGGCATTGGCGACGTTGTGCGCCCCCAACAGGTTGAGCTGGATGTCCGCGTCGCCGGCCACGCCACGTAGGCTGAAGGCCATGCAGCCGCGGGCATCGCGGGTCAGGTTCTCGGCACGCAGGTCGGCGTCGGCATCGCTCAGGGCGAAGCTCAGCACCTTGCGCCCGGCTGCGCGCTTGTGCCAGGCGGCGAAGGCGCGGTCGTCACGATTGAGCACCGCCACGCCGTCGGCGGGCAGGCCCTCGAGAATCTCGCCCTTGGCCTCGACTATCTTCTCCGGGCCACCGAACTCGCCCACGTGGGCGGTACCGGCGTTGTTGATGATGACCACCTGCGGCCGGGTCAGGCCGACGGTATAGAGAATCTCGCCGACCCGCGAGGCGCCCAGTTCGATCACCGCGCTGTCGTGTTCGGCGCCCAGTTCCAGCAGGGTCAGGGGCACGCCGAGGTCGTTGTTCAGGTTGCCACGGGTGGCCAGCACCGAACCCTGGGTACGCAGGATGCTGGCGAGCATTTCCTTGACCGTGGTCTTGCCGCTGGAACCGGTGACCGCCGCCACGCGGCCGCTGAAACCGTCGCGGTTATAGGCGCCCAGGCAGCCCAGGCCTTCGCGGGTATCGGCCACCAGCAGCTGCGGGATCGGCGCATCGGCCACCTTGCGCTGTACCAGGGCGGCGACGGCGCCCTTGGCGGCGACGTCGGCCAGGTAGTCATGACCGTCGAAACGCGGACCGACCAGGGCAATGAACAGCTGGCCCGGCTCGATCTTGCGGCTGTCGCTGGAAACGCCGGTGAAGTCGACGTCCGCGCCCACCAATTCGGCCTGCAGCGGCCCGAGGAGTTCGGACAGGCGGAAGGGCTTAAGCATGGGGCACCTCCCAGGCGTCCAGCGCATTGGCGGCTTCGTCCAGATCGGAAAACGGATGGCGCACGCCGGAGATCTCCTGGTAATCCTCGTGGCCCTTGCCAGCCAGCAGCACCACATCGTCGATGCCGGCGGAACCGATCAGCCGGGCGATGGCCTGGCCGCGACCGGCGACGAACTCCACTCCCGCGGCATCGGCGAAACCCGGGCGGATGTCGTCGAAGATCTGCCCGGGCTCTTCGCTGCGCGGGTTGTCATCGGTGACCAGGACGTGGTCGGCCAGGCGCTCGGCCACTTCGGCCATCAGCGGGCGCTTGCCACGATCGCGGTCGCCGCCACAGCCGAACAGGCAGAGCAGACGGCCACGCACATGGGGACGCAGGGCCTGCAGAACCTTCTCAAGGGCATCCGGGGTGTGCGCGTAGTCGACCACCACCAGGGGCTTCTCACCGCCGCCCAGGCGCTGCATGCGGCCGACCGGCCCTTGCAGCGACGGCAGGACGTGCAGCACTTCATCCAGCGGGTAATCCATGGCCAGCAGCGCGCCGACCACGGCCAGCAGGTTGCTCAGGTTGAAGCGGCCCAGCAGCGGGCTGCGCAGCAGGCCCTCGCCTTGCGGGGTGACCAGTTGGGCGCGCACGCCGTGGTCGTCGAACTGCGCTTCGCGGCAATAAAGGAAGGCACCGGCATCTTCCAGGCTGTAGCTGAGCAGGCGCGATTCGGCCGGCTCGGCTGCGAGCTGGCGACCGAACTCGTCGTCCAGGTTGATCACCCGCGCGCGCAGGTCCGGCCAGCGGAACAGACGGGCCTTGGCCTGCGCGTAGGACTCCATGGAGCCGTGATAGTCCAGGTGGTCGCGGGACAGGTTGGTGAACACCGCCACGTCGAACGCCAGCGCGGCGACACGACCCTGCTCCAGGCCATGGGAGGAGACCTCCATGGCCACGGCGCGGGCACCGGCCTGCTTCAGGTTCGCCAGGGTCGCCTGCACGGCCAGGGGATCGGGCGTGGTATGACGGCCGCTTTCCAGCTCGCCATAGAACCCGGTGCCGAGGGTGCCGACGATGCCGCAGCGCTCGCCGAGCAGGTCGAGGGCCTGGGCCAGCAGCTGGCTGACGCTGGTCTTGCCATTGGTGCCCGTGACGCCGACCAGGTTCAGGGCGCGGCTCGGCTCGCCATAGAAGCGGCCAGCGATGGCCGACAGCTGGCCGGCCAGGCCCTTGATGGCAATCAGTTCAGCGCCGGCGGCAACAGCCACTTCGGCACCGGCGGCCTCATAGGCCACGGCGACGGCGCCACGGGCGACGGCATCGGCGATATGGGCGCGGCCGTCCTGCTGGGCGCCGGGAACGGCCAGAAACAGGTCGCCCGGACGCACCTTGCGGCTGTCCAGGGTTAGTTCACGAATCAGGGTGGCGCCTTGCGCCTGGGGCAATAGCTGGTTCAGTGGCATGGGCATCAGATCCGCCCTCCTTTGCCGGTGGCCGCGTTCGCGGTCTGTTGTTCCTCGGTGGGCAGGTTGTCCGGCGCGATGTTCATCAGCCGCAGCGCGCCGGCCATGACCTTGCCGAATACCGGGGCCGAGACCAGGCCGCCGAAATAGCCCGCCTTGCTGGGTTCATCGATCACCACCACCATCGCGATGCGCGGGTTGGTGGAGGGGGCGAAGCCGGCGAACAGCGAGCGGTAGGCGTTCTGGGTGTAGCCCTTGGTTCCTACGCTGGCTTTACGCGCGGTGCCACTCTTGCCGGACACGTGGTATCCGGGTACCTGGGCGCGGAAGACGCCGCCGGGTGCCTCGACCACTTGCTGGAGCATCCCCTGCAGGGTCTTGGCGACTTGTTCGTCGATCACCTGGACACCGTCGACCCGGCTATCGGTACGGGTCAGGGACAACGGCACGCTCTTGCCGTTGTTGGCGATCACCGAATAGGCATGGGCCAGCTGGATGGCGGTCACCGAAAGGCCGTAGCCATAAGCCAGGGTGGCGGTTTCGGCCTTGGGCCATTTGCGATGGTTGGGCAGATTGCCGACGCGCTCGCCGGGAAAGCCGAGGCCGGTGTCCTGGCCCAGGCCCACCTGCTGCATGACGCGGTAGATGGACTCGGCCCCGATATCGAAGGCGATCTTGCTGATGCCGACGTTACTGGACTTGATCAGGATCCCGGTCAGGTCAAGCGCGGCGCTGCTGCGCGAGACGTCGCGAATGGTGTAGCGGCCGATCTGCAGGGTGCCGGGGTACACATCGACCACATCCGTCGGTTTCCAACGCCCGCTTTCCAGGGCGGCGCTCATGGAGAACGGCTTGACCGTCGAGCCGGGCTCGAACACGTCGATCATGGCGCGGTTGCGCATGGCCGCCGGCTGCAGGCTGCGGCGGTTGTTCGGGTTGTAGGTGGGCTGGTTGGCCATGGCCAGCACTTCGCCGGTCTTCACGTCCATGATCACCAGGCTGCCGGCCTTGGCGCCGTTCTCCACCAGGGCGTTGCGCAACTCGCGATGGGCCAGGTACTGCAGGCGCAGGTCGATGGACAGGGCCAGGGTCTTGCCGGGCTTGGCATTGCGGGCGACCTGCACGTCCTTGATCAGGCGGCCGCGACGGTCCTTGAGCACCTGGCGCTTGCCGGGAACGCCGGCCAGCCACTCGTCGAAGGACAGCTCCACGCCTTCGCGACCACGGTCGT
Organism: Pseudomonas sp. GCM10022186; assembly: GCF_042656385.1. NCBI lineage: Bacteria > Pseudomonadati > Pseudomonadota > Gammaproteobacteria > Pseudomonadales > Pseudomonadaceae > Pseudomonas > Pseudomonas sp. GCM10022186. Next base: position 60,595 of record NZ_JBHSOU010000001.1, on the reverse strand, counting down.
CGACGTCGGTGAAACCCACCACATGGGCCGTCACCTCGCCAGCCGGGTAGAAGCGGCGGAACTCCTCGATGCCGTACACGCCGGGGAGCTTGTTGGCGAGGATGGCCTGGCCCTGCTCCGGAGTGAGGCCACGAACCAGGTAGAGGAATTCGCGATTGGCGTTCTGCTCGATGCGCTGGGCGAAGGCTTTCGGGTCCTGGGCCAGGGCCTGGGCGATGCGCGGCCACTGGTCGCGCAGCCCCATCAGGTCCTTGGGGTTGGCCCAGAGCGTGGTCACCGGGGTGCTCACGGCCAGGGGCTCGCCATTGCGGTCCGTGATCAGGCCACGATGGGCGGGAATCGGAATGTGGCGGACGCTGCGCGCATCGCCATGGGCCTTGAGGAAGTCATGGTCGATCACATGCAGGTCGACGATGCGCCAGGAAATGGCGCCGACCATGATGGCGAGCAGCCCCAGCACAAGGCGGAAGCGCCAGGGATAGAGGGCGCCTTCGAGCTTCATCATGGCGCCACCATCCGTACTTCCGCCGGATCGGGGATGCGCATCCTCAGTTGCTCGCTGGCCAGCGACTCGATGCGGTTATGGGCGGTCCAGGTGCTCTGTTCGAGAATCAGTCGCCCCCATTCGGCCTGTGCCTTGTCGCGCACGCTGAGCTCGGCATAGAGCTCGTTGAGCAACTTGCGATTCCAGTGCGCGCTATAGGACACCGCGATAGCGGACAGCAGCACCGCCACGAACAGCAGCAGCATCACCGTGCTGCCGGGGGGGAGCGGCTTGGCGTAGACGCGGCTCATCGCAGCTTCTCCGCCACGCGCATGACCGCACTGCGCGAGCGCGGGTTGGCCTTGAGCTCCGCTTCGGAGGCGTACTGCGGCTTGCCCAGCAGCTTCAGGCGCGGCACGAAGGCCGCCTGGCGCACCGGCAGGTCGCGGGGCAGTTTGTCGGCTTCGCCCTTGGCGTGCTTGCGCATGAACTGCTTGACGATGCGGTCTTCCAGGGAATGGAAGCTGATCACTACCAGGCGGCCGCCGACCGCCAGGGCTTCGAGCGCGGCATCCAGCCCCAGCTCCAGGTCGCCCAGCTCGTTGTTCACATGGATGCGAATGCCCTGGAAGGCGCGGGTCGCGGGATTCTTGCCCTTTTCCCAGGCCGGGTTGGCGGCGCTCAGCACGGCGGCCAGGTCGGCGGTGCGCTCGAAGGGCTTCTCGGCACGGCGCTGCACCACGGCGCGCGCCATGCGCTTGGCGAATCGCTCTTCGCCATAGTCCTTGAATACCCGGGCGATCTCCTCTTCGCTGGCACTGGCGATCCACTGCGCCGCGCTCTGGCCGCGGTCCGGATTCATGCGCATGTCCAGCGGGCCATCATTGAGAAAGCTGAAGCCACGCTCCGGATCATCCAGCTGCGGCGACGACACCCCCAGGTCGAGCAGCACGCCGTCGACCTTGCCCTCCAGGCTGCGCTGGCGCACCTCGTCCCCGAGCTCGGCAAAGCTGCGCTGCACAATGACAAAGCGGCCGTCTTCGGCCGCCAGAGCTTGCCCCGCCGCAATCGCTTGCGGGTCTTTGTCGAACCCCAGCAAGCGCCCACCGGGCCCGAGCCGCTCGAGGACGAGCCGGCTGTGCCCGCCGCGCCCGAAGGTCCCGTCCAGGTAACAGCCGTCCGCGCGCAGGGCGAGTCCCTCCACAGCCTCTTCGAGCAGTACGGTGATATGGCGGAAGCTGCTGATGGCGCTCACAGGATAAGGTCACGTAGTTCGTCCGGCAGGCCGCCGGGTTGTTTGATTGCCATGAGGTCGGCCTCGGAAATCGCGTTCCAGGCATCCTCATCCCACAGTTGAAATTTGTTCAGTTGGCCAACCAGCATCGCCCGCTTGTCCAGGCCGGCGTGTTCGCGCAGACGCGGCGGGACCAGGAATCGCCCGGCACTGTCCAGCTCCAGATCCACGGCATTGCCGATCAACAGCCGTTGCAGGCGGCGAGTCTCCTCACGCAGGGACGGCAGCTCGCGCAGCTTGGCCTCGATGAGCTCCCATTCAGGCAGGGGGTAGACAGTCAGACAGGGATCCACGGCATCGATCGTGACGATGAGCTGCCCACCACAACGCGACATGAGCTCATCACGATACCGGCTAGGCATCGCGAGTCGCCCCTTTGCGTCGAGACTGATGGCGTTGGCTCCGCGAAACACGGCTGCGCTTCCCCTTTGATTGGCCTTCCCTGCCAGTAAATCCCACTTCTACCCACTTCGCTCCACTTGCGCACACTATAGAAATGGCCCTGCCCCACCGTCAAGGCAGGCAAAAGGGGAAAATTCCTTACAGGACGGCAATTTAGCGAGGGTTCAGAAGGGTTTCGGGCGGTTTTGACGGGATAAAGAAGGAATAAAATCCAGCACTTACGGGAAGCTGAACTTCGAACTTAAAGTGGATTGTTAAGATTAAGATCTTTTCGGTATTTCGACGTAAGGAAAGAAGGGATAGCAGAGCTATATCGAAGAGAAGGGAAAAGCAGAGAGTCGATCTGTAAGCCGGGTTCTGTCGAGGACAGTCATTCATCTACGGCTGCCATCACTGACAGCCTTTAGCAACCTACCCGAATCCGACGCGGGCCACGCCATGGATTCCTATTTGGTCTTGCTCCGAGTGGGGTTTGCCTAGCCACGAACTGTTACCAGTCGTGCGGTGCGCTCTTACCGCACCTTTTCACCCTTACCGGCGCTTGCGCGCTTAGGCGGTTGTTTTCTGTGGCACTTTCCGTAGGCTCGCGCCTCCCAGGCGTTACCTGGCACTCCGCCCTGTGGAGCCCGGACTTTCCTCCCTCTCATAATCGTTGAACGATATGAGACAGCGACTGTCCGATCGACTCTCCGCCGCCAAGGTTACCGGCGGCGACTGCAAGCTGCAAGCTGCCTCAAGCGCTGTTACTCGCCCTTTCCGTTCCTGTCCGTTTTCGGCTGCCTGTCCAGCGCGGCCTGGTAGAGGAGGTTCTTGCGCACACCGGTGATCTCCGCCGCCAGCGCGGCGGCGCGCTTGACCGGCATTTCGCCCAGCAACAGGTCGAGCACGCGCAAGGCTTCCGCGCTAAGGGCGCTCTCGCCTTCCGGCGCCTGCCAGCCACCCACCAGCACCACGCACTCGCCACGCTGCTGATTGGCATCGGCCGCGACCCAGCCGCACAGCTCCTGCAGGGGAGCACCCTTCAGGGTCTCGAAGGTCTTGGTCAACTCCCGAGCCAGCACCGCTGGGCGGTCGTCACCAAACACCCCGCGCATATCCTCCAGGGACTCCAGCAGGCGATGGGGCGCCTCATAGAAAATGAGGGTTCGCGGCTCTTCCTTTATTTCCTCCAGGCGCGCACGACGGGCATTGGCCTTGGCCGGCAGGAAGCCTTCGAAGATGAAGCGGTCCGATGGCAACCCGGCGGCGGACAGCGCCGCGATCAATGCGCAGGCACCGGGCACCGGCACCACGGTAAAGCCGGCGGCGCGCGCCTGGCGCACCAGATGGAAGCCGGGATCGGAGATCAGTGGCGTACCGGCATCGGAGATCAGCGCCACATCCTCGCCCGCCTGCAGGCGCGCGAGGAAACGCCCCCCCTGGTCGCGCTCGTTGTGCTCGTGGCAGGCCGCCAGGGGTGTTCCTATGCCGAAATGCTGCAACAGGCGAGCCGAATGCCGTGTGTCCTCGGCCGCGATCAGCGCCGCTTCACGCAGTACCCGCAGCGCCCTGGCGCTGATGTCGTCCAGATTGCCGATCGGCGTTGCGACCACGTAAAGCGTGCCCGGGGCACTGCCAGCGGCGGAAGAAAGAGTCACAAGGCACCTCGGAAACGGCTGAAAGCGCGCATTGTATCCCGATTCACCGGACCGACATCGCGCCCCAACCAGGGCTTGGGTACAATCGCCACTTTCTTTAACGAGTATCGGGACCGATAAATGATCGCTTGCCTGCGTCCGCTCTCCGCCCTCTGCCTCGCCGGCTTGCTGGCCGCCTGCGCCAGCTCGCCCTCGTCCAGCCTTGGCGAACTGCCCCGCACACCCCAGGCCAGCATCGAGCAATTGCTGCAACAAGCCAGCGAAGCCGAGCCGGAAGAGGCTGTCCTGCTGCGCCTGTCCGCCGCCGACCTCGCCTACCAGCAGAAGGACGTCGGCCGCTCGGCGCGCATCCTCGAGCAGATTCCGCTGGACGGCCTGAAACCTGCGCAACAGATCTTCGCCAGCACCCTCACCGCCGAGCTGGCGATGGCCCGCAACCAGCCCAAGAGCGCCCTCAAGGCCCTGAATCATCCGAGCTTCGAGCGCCTCGCCGAACTGCCGGTGGAGCAGCAGGTGCGCACCCAGCTTGTCCGCGCCCGCGCCCTGGAGGCCGACGGCCAGACCCTTGCTGCCGCCCGTGAACGGGTGTACATCGCCCCCCTGCTCAGCGACGAATCCGCCAAGGCCAACCACGAAGCCATCTGGGCCCTGGTTTCCAGCCTGCCACTGGACCAACTGCATGACGGCGGCGACAAGGACCTGGTCGGCTGGCTGGAACTGGCCCGCCTGACCAAGACCGCCTCCACCCTGGAGCAACAGCAGGCCGCCATCGACAACTGGCGCGCGCAGAATCCGGACCACCCGGCCGCCAGGCAACTGCCGGACGCGCTGACCAAGCTCAAGGAAATCGCCGGCCAGCCGCTGACCAAGATCGCCCTGCTGCTGCCCCAGGAAGGCCAGTTGGCCTCGGTATCCCGCGCCCTGCGTGACGGTTTCCTCGCCGCCCACTACCAGGCCAAGCAATCCGGCCAGCCGCAACCGACCATCGAGATCTACGACAGCTCCAGGCTGACCTCCATCGACGACTTCTACCGCAAGGCCCAGGCCGACGGTGTGCAACTGGTGGTCGGCCCGCTGGAGAAGCCGCTGGTGAAACAGCTCAGCGCCCGCGAGCAACTGCCCATCACCACCCTGGCCCTGAACTACAGCGAATCCGGCCAGGAAGCGCCGGCGCAACTCTTCCAGTTCGGCCTCGCCGCCGAGGACGAAGCCCGCGAAGTGGCCCGTCGCGCCTGGGCCGACGGCATGCGCAGCGCCGTTGCGCTGGTGCCGCGCGGCGAGTGGGGTGACCGCGTCCTGCGCGCATTCCAGCAGAGCTGGCAAGCCGAAGGCGGCCGCCTGATCGCCGCCGAGCATGTCGACCAGCCGGTCGCCCTGGCCCAGCAGATCGCCGATCTCTTCCAGCTCCGCCAGAGCGAGTCCCGCGCCAAGCGCCTGCAGAACACCCTGGGCGTACCGGTGGCCGCGCAACCCGCGCGTCGCCAGGACGTCGACTTCATCTTCCTTGCCGCCACGCCGCAGCAGGCCCAGCAGATCAAGCCGACCCTGGCCTTCCAGTACGCGGGCGACGTACCGGTCTACGCCACCTCGCACCTCTACTCGGCGAGCAACGACCCGTCCCAGTACCAGGACCTGAATGGCATCCGCTTCTGTGAAACCCCCTGGCTGCTGGACAGCAACGATCCGCTGCGCCAGCAGGTGGGCAACCAATGGCCGCAGGCCGGCGGCAGCCTCGGCCGCCTCTACGCCATGGGCGCCGACGCCTACCGCCTGGCGCCGCGCCTGGCGCAACTGAAAGCCCTGCCGGAAACCCAGGTGGACGGCCTGTCCGGCCGCCTGAGCCTCAACCCCGCTCGCCGCATCGAGCGCCAGCTGCCCTGGGCGGAGTTCCGCAATGGCCAGGTGCAGCGCCTGCAAGACAGCGGCTCTTGACCGACAGACGCGCCTGCGGGCAGGCGGCGGAAGCCATTGCCCGCGCCCACCTCGAGGCACACGGACTGCGCCTGCTGTCCCAGAACTGGCTGTGCCGGCATGGCGAGCTCGATCTGGTCATGCTTGACGGCGATACAGTAGTATTCGCCGAAGTCCGCTACCGGCGTCACGCCGGATGGGGCGGCGCCCTCGAGAGCGTCGACGCCCGCAAGCGCGAAAAACTGGCATACGCCGCCCAGCAGTTCCTGCAGCAGGAATCGCGCTGGGCAAAATACCCTTGTCGATTTGATGTGATCGCCGTCGATGCAATGGACGGCGCTTCGCCCCCGCGACTGACCTGGCTGAAGAACGCCTTCGATACCTGATCGGTCGCCCCACTGAAGGTCTTACCCGATGGACATGCAACCCCGTATCCGCCAACTCTTCCAGGCCAGCATCGACACCAAGCTGCAGGCCATGGAAGTGCTGGCTCCGCACATCGAGCACGGCAGCATGGTGATGGTCCACGCGCTGCTCAATGAGGGCAAGATCCTGTCCTGCGGCAACGGCGGCTCGGCCGGCGACGCCCAGCACTTCTCCTCGGAATTGCTCAACCGCTTCGAACGTGAGCGCCCGAGCCTGCCGGCGATCGCACTGACCACCGACAGCTCGACCATCACCTCCATCGCCAACGACTACAGCTACAACGAAGTCTTTTCCAAGCAGATCCGCGCCCTCGGCCAGCCGGGCGACGTGCTGCTGGCCATTTCCACCAGCGGCAACTCCGCCAACGTGATCCAGGCCATCCAGGCCGCCCACGACCGGGAGATGGTCGTGGTCGCCCTCACCGGCCGCGACGGCGGCGGCATGGCCTCCCTGCTGCTGCCGGAAGATGTGGAGATCCGCGTCCCCTCCAAGATCACCGCGCGCATCCAGGAAGTGCACCTGCTGACCATCCATTGCCTCTGCGACCTGATCGACCGTCAACTGTTTGGGAGTGAAGAATGACCCGTTCCCCCCTGCTGCTCGCCGGCCTCGCCCTCTGCCTCGCCCTGTCCGGCTGCGGCGGCCGCACCATCGGCAAGGCCATCGACGACCAGTCCACCCCGTCCAAGGTACGCGCCAAGGTGGAAGGCGCCAGCGCCGACCTGAAGACCAACTCGCACATAGTGGTCGCCAGCTACAACGGCGTGGTGCTGCTTGCCGGCCAGACTCCGCGAGCCGACCTCAAGGAGCTGGCCGGCCAGGCTGCCCAGACCGCCCAGGGCGTACGCCGCGTGCACAACGAGCTGCAGGTGATGCAACCCTCGTCCACCCTGGCGCGCATGAACGACAGCACCATCACCACCAAGATCACCACCCAGCTGCTGGCCGACGAAAAGGTTCCCAGTTCGCAGATCAAGGTGATCACCGAGAACGGCATCGTCTACCTGCTGGGCCTGGTGACCCGCCAGGAAGCGCAACTGGCCACCAACATCGTCCAGAACGTTTCCGGCGTGCAGAAGATCGTCCGACTCTTCGAGTACACCAACTGACCGGCTGCGGCGGGCAGAAAAAAGGCGATCCGGAGGATCGCCTTTTTTATTACTTGACCACTTTCAGACTGGGGCGGCCACTGGGACGCGAGGGTTCACCCCCCGAACTCGGCGGCTCGCCGCCGGACGGGCCGTCATCGTCCGGCCCCGGATCATCACCCGGAAGCGGGGGCTCCAGATCGAAGACCATGCCCTGGCCGTTCTCCCGGGCATAGATGGCCATGACCGCGGCCGAGGGAATGTAGAGGCTGTGGGCAACGCCACCGAAGCGCCCCTCGAAGCTGACCGCTTCGTTGTCCATGTGCAGGTGGCGCACGGCGCTGGGCGAGACATTGAGCACGATCTGACCGTCATTGGCATAGCCGGGCGGCACACGCACACCAGCATGCTCGGCATTGACCAGCAGATGGGGCGTGCAATTGTTGTCGACTATCCACTCGTAGAGGGCGCGAACCAGGTAGGGACGACTGGAGTTCATCTTGGTCTCCTCAGCGCATTTCGCGCTCGACGGCGGACAGGCTGGTCCGGAAGGAGTCGCGGGCGAACGTGCGCTCCATATAGTCGAGCAGGGGCTTGGCCGGTCGCGGCAACTCGATGCCCAGGACGGGAAGGCGCCAGAGTATCGGCAGCAGGCAGCAGTCCACCAGACTGAAATCTTCGCTCAGAAAGAAGGGCTTGTCCGCAAACAGCGGCGAAACCCCGGTCAGGCTCTCCCGCAACTCCTTGCGTGCCTGGGTCTTGTCGGCGTCCTTGCTGCGGGGATCGAGAATGCGGTCCACCAGGGAACACCAGTCGCGCTGCAGCCGATGGATGAGCAGGCGGCTGTTGGCACGAGCCACCGGATAGACCGGCAGCAGCGGGGGGTGGGGATACCGCTCTTCGAGGTATTCCATCACCACGGTGGACTCGTAGAGCACCAGGTCACGATCCACCAGGGTCGGCACGCTGCCGTAGGGGTTGACCTCGGCCAGCCTGGGCGGGCAACGCCCCGGCTCGACATTGATGATTTCGGCGGCGACACCCTTCTCGGCGAGCACGATGCGTACGCGATGGGAATAGTGGTCGGCAGGGTCGGAATAACAGGCCAGCCTGTTGGTGACGGCCATTGCGCCCTCCTCGCTTGGGATTATTCAGGGGCAGAAAGACGCGCGCGCCCTTGAAGGGCGCGCGCTTTTTACAGGGGTGCAGCAGTGTATCAGTGCACGTCCTTCCAGTACTCGCGCTTGAGCAGGTAGGCGAACACGAAGAAGAACGCCAGGTACAGCAGCACGTAGGTACCGATACGCTGGCTTTCCAGCTTGACCGGGTTGGCTGAGTAGGCGAGGAAGGTCACCAGGTTCTGGACCTTCTCGTCGAATTCGGCTTCGGTCAGCTTGCCGGTCTTCGGCAGTACGGTGAGCTGGTCGCAAGCCTCATGGGTCAGCGGAGCGCCGGTCAGCGGGTCGAATTGCTTTTTGCCGCCCTCGACTACCTGGACCTGCTTGCAACCCACGACCTGACGACCTTGCAGGCCGGCCAGGACGTTCGGCATGCCCACGTTCGGGAAGACCTTGTTGTTCACGCCCCACGGACGCGCAGGATCTTCGTAGAAGGCGCGCAGGTAGCTGTACAGCCAGTCGGTGCCCCGCACGCGGGCAACCAGGGTCAGGTCCGGCGGAGCGGCACCGAACCACACCTTGGCGTCCTGGGGCTGCATGCCGATCTTCATGTGGTCGCCGATCTTGGCGCCGGTGAAGACCAGGTTTTCCAGCATCAACTCTTCAGGAATGCCCAGATCCTTGCCCACGCGCTCATAGCGCTGGAACTTGGCGCTGTGGCAGCCCATGCAGTAGTTCGCGAAGGTACGCGCGCCATCCTGCATGGCAGCCTTGTCGGTCAGGTCGATGTCGACCTTGTCCAGATGCACTTCACCACCGCTCGCGAAGGAAAGAGCCGGCAGCGCAGCGAAAACAAATGCAGCAAATAGCTTTTTCATCAGCCTGTCACCCTTTCCGGTACCGGTTTGGTTTTTTCCATCCTTGTGTAGAACGGCATCAGGATGAAGTACGCGAAGTACAGGATGGTGCACACCTGCGACAGCAGCGTACGGCCCGGAGTCGGCGCCAGAACGCCCAGCACGCCGAGGATGATGAAGGCGACGCAGAACACCAGCAGCCAGATACGGCTCAGCCAGCCCTTGTAGCGCATGGACTTGACGGGGCTGCGATCCAGCCACGGCAGCACGAACAGGATGGCGATGGCGGCACCCATGGCGATTACGCCGAGGAGCTTGTCCGGTACCGCACGGAGGATCGCGTAGAAGGGGGTGAAGTACCACACCGGCGCGATGTGCTCAGGGGTCTTGAACGGGTTGGCCTGTTCGAAGTTCGGCTTCTCGAGGAAGTAACCGCCCATTTCCGGGAAGAAGAACACCACGAAGCAGAACACGAAGAGGAACACCACCACACCGACGATGTCTTTCACGGAGTAGTAGGGGTGGAACGCGATGCCGTCCAGCGGAATGCCGTTCTCGTCCTTCTTCTTCTTGATGTCCACGCCGTCCGGGTTGTTCGAACCCACTTCGTGCAGCGCCAGGATGTGCAGCACGACCAGGCCGAGCAGGACGATCGGCAGGGCGATCACGTGCAGGGCGAAGAAGCGGTTCAGGGTGATCCCGGAGATCAGGTAGTCACCACGGATCCACTGGGTCAGGTCGTCGCCGACCACCGGGATGGCACCGAACAACGAGATGATCACCTGGGCGCCCCAGTAGGACATCTGGCCCCAGGGCAGCAGGTAGCCCATGAAGGCCTCGGCCATCAGGGCGAGGTAGATCAGCATGCCGAAGATCCACACCAGCTCGCGCGGCTTCTGGTAGGAGCCGTAGAGCAGACCGCGGAACATGTGCAGGTAGACAACGATGAAGAACGCCGATGCACCGGTGGAGTGCAGGTAGCGGATGATCCAGCCGTACTCCACGTCGCGCATGATGTACTCAACGGACGCAAAGGCTTCTTCGGCGGACGGAGTGAAGCTCATGGTCAGCCAGATACCGGTGAGGATCTGGTTGACCAGTACCAGCAGTGCCAGCGAACCGAAGAAATAGAAGAAGTTGAAGTTCTTCGGGGCGTAGTACTTGCTCAGATGGTCTTCCCACATCTTGGTCGCGGGGAAGCGCGCATCGACCCATTCCATGAATTTGCTCATCAGGCCTTCTCCTGGTCCACACCGACGACGATGACGTCATCCGACTCGTACGAGTACGGCGGCACCGGCAGGTTCAGAGGCGCGGGCTGCGCCTTGTAGACACGACCGGCGAGGTCGTAACGGGAACCGTGGCAGGGGCAGAAATAGCCACCGACCCACTCGGCACCCAGGTCAGCCGGGGCGACTTCCGGGCGGAAGGACGGCGAGCAACCCAGGTGGGTGCAGATGCCGACCAGCACCAGGATTTCCGGCTTGATCGAACGGCTGACCGGGTCCACGTAGGTCGGCTGCACCGAAGCCTTGGACTCGGGGTCGGCCATGCGGTCCTGGATCTTCGGCAGGTTCGCCAGGATTTCCTCGGTACGACGCACGATGAACACCGGCTGACCGCGCCATTCGGCGATGATCTGCTGGCCGGCCTCGACCTTGCTTATATTCACCTTGACCGGTGCACCCGCGGCCTTGGCCTTGGCACTGGGCAGCCATGACCCCACGAACGGGACAGCAGCCCCCACCGCTCCCGCCGCACCGACCACGGACGTGGCCGCTACGAGGAAGCGACGCCGGCCTGCATTCACGCCGTCATTGCTCATTCAGTCGTCTCCCATCAGCTTCTAGGCCTGTTGTTCAGGCCTTTACTAAGTAAAAAATCGAGCCGCGCAAAAAATTCGCCAAATGGTAAAGAAAACCCCCTTTGCTGACAAGGTAATAGCCGGATACAAATAGGCCGGAAGCCTTGAATGGCGGGGGATTCGAGCGTGCGACAAGCTGTCGCAGGGCATAACTTTCAGCGCATAAAAAAACGCCCAGTTCCGAAGAAACTGGGCGCTTTTTGCAAGCGTCGAATTAACGCTTGGAGTACTGCGGACGCTTACGCGCTTTACGCAGACCGACTTTCTTACGTTCAACTTCGCGAGCGTCGCGAGTGACGTAGCCGGCCTTACGCAGCGGGCTGCGCAGGGTCTCGTCGTATTCGATCAGGGCGCGGGTGATGCCGTGGCGGATCGCACCGGCCTGGCCGCTTACACCACCGCCGACGACGGTGACGTAGATGTCGAATTTCTCGACGGTCTCGGTCAGCTCCAGCGGCTGACGCACGACCATGCGAGCGGTTTCGCGGCCGAAGAAGGTATCCAGGCTGCGGTTGTTGATGGAAATCTTGCCAGTGCCCGGACGCAGGAAGACGCGAGCGGTAGCAGTCTTGCGACGGCCGGTGCCGTAGTTTTGAGTCGCCGACATAATGAACTTATCCCGTTAAATCTTCAGTTCTTGGGGCTGCTGAGCGGTGTGCGGGTGAACAGAACCCTTGTACACCTTCAGCTTGCGATACATGTCGCGGCCCAGCGGGTTTTTCGGCAGCATGCCTTTTACCGCGGTCTCGATCACGCGCTCGGGGGCCTTGGCGATCAGCTTCTCGAAGTTGATCTCCTTGATGCCGCCCGGGAAGCCGGAGTGCGAGTAGTACATCTTGTCGGTGGTCTTGGCACCGGTAACACGAACCTGCTCGGCGTTGATCACGACGATGTAGTCGCCGGTGTCAACGTGAGGGGTGTATTCCGGCTTGTGCTTGCCACGCAGACGGCTGGCAATTTCGGTGGCCAGACGACCCAGGGTCTGACCTGCAGCGTCGACGACGTACCAGTCGCGCTTAACAGTTTCCGGTTTTGCAGTAAAAGTCTTCATTCGCTATAGCCTCAGGGGCCGCCCTGAAAATAAGACGGCGGATCTTACTGAATAGTGCTCGCCCTGGCAATACAGGGCAGCCGGAAACAGACGCTATCGGGGGCTCGGGTCAGCGCGTCCGCTACGGCAGAGGTTTGTTCGGCAGGCTAGGCATCCCCGCCTTCCTTCTCCGCAGGCTAGGCATCCCCGCGAAGAAAGCCGCGGAATTATGCCGATTGCAGGAAAAATTTCAACCTGATTTCATGCCCTCTTCACTTGAACCAAGGAGGCAGCGATGGAATACCGCCAACTCGGCCGCACCGACCTCAAGGTCAGCAGCCTGTGCCTGGGCACCATGACCTGGGGCGAACAGAACACCGAGGAGCAGGCTTTCGCCCAGATCGAGCGCGCCAAGGCCTACGGGATCAACTTCATGGACACGGCGGAGATGTACCCGGTGCCGCCGCGGGCGGAGACCTACAGCGCCACCGAAACCATCATCGGCAACTGGTTCGCCAAACGTGGCGACCGCGCCGACTGGATCCTCGCCAGCAAGGTCGCCGGCCCGGGCAACGGCATCAGCCATATCCGTGGCGGCAACCTCAAGCACAATCGCGAGCACATCACCGTCGCGCTGGACGCCAGCCTGAAACGCCTCAAGACCGACTGGATCGACCTCTACCAGTTGCACTGGCCCGAGCGCAGCACCAACTTCTTCGGCCAGCTCGGCTATCAGCACAAGGAAGAAGACTTCACCCCGCTGCAGGAAACCCTCGAAGTCCTGGGCGAGCAGGTCAAGGCCGGCAAGATCCGCCATATCGGCCTGTCCAACGAAACGCCCTGGGGCGCCATGAAGTTCCTCCGGCTGGCCGACCAGCTCGGCCTGCCGCGCGCCGTATCGATCCAGAATCCCTACAACCTGCTCAACCGCACCTTCGAGGTGGGCCTGGCCGAAGTGGCGATCCGCGAACAGTGCGGCCTGCTGGCCTATTCGCCGATGGCCTTCGGCATGCTCTCCGGCAAGTACGAGAACGGCGCGCGACCGGCCAATGCGCGGATCACGCTGTTCAGCCGCTTCACCCGCTACACCAACCCGCAGTCCCAGGCGGCCTGCTCGCGCTACGTGGCCCTGGCCCGCGAACATGGCCTGGACCCGGCGCAGATGGCGCTGGCCTTCGTCACGGCGCAGCCCTTCGTGACCAGCAACATCATCGGCGCCACGTCGCTGGAGCAACTGGAAGCCAACCTGCGAAGCACCGAGCTGAAGTTGTCCGAAGCGGTACTGGAAGGCATCGCCGCCATCCACAAGGACCAGCCGAACCCGGCGCCCTGACACGGCTGGAGGCTGGAGGCTGGAGGCTGGAGGCTGGAGGCTGGAGGCTGGAGGCTGGAGGCTGGAGGCTGGAGGCTGGAGGCTGGAGGCTGGAGGCTGGAGGCTGGACAGGGTTCGCTCGGCGCGGTGCCAAGTCAAGCCTTTCTTCGTTCAGCCTTCAGCCTCCAGCGCTCTTATCGGCTTTTGTCAGACCAGCGAGCGGGCGATGATCTCCTTCATGATCTCGTTGGTACCGGCGTAGATCCGCTGCACCCGCGCATCGGCCCAGGCCCGCGCCACCGCGTATTCCCACATGAAGCCGTAACCGCCGTGCAGCTGCACGCATTCGTCCAGCACCTTGCACTGCAGGTCGGTGCCCCAGTACTTGAGCATGGCTGCCGTGGGCACATCCAGCTTGCCCTCCAGGTGCAGTTCCAGGCAGCGGTCGACGAAGACCCGGCCGACCTGGATCTCGGTAGCCATCTCGGCCAGCTTGAAGCGGGTGTTCTGGAACTCGGCGATGGATTTGCCGAAGGCCTTGCGATCGCGGGTGTAGTCCAGGGTCCAGTTGAGCGCCGCCTCGGCCGAAGCCAGGGCGCCGACACCCACGGTCAGGCGCTCCTGGGGCAGCTCCTGCATCAGGTAGGCGAAGCCCATGCCCGCCTGGCCCAGCAGGTTTTCCCTGGGTACACGGACGTCCTGGAAGAACAGCTCGGAGGTGTCCTGGGCCTTCATGCCCACCTTCTCCAGACGCTTGCCCTTGGCGAAGCCCGGAGTGCCCGCCTCCACCAGGAACAGGCTGGTACCCTTGGCGCCGGCCTTGGGATCGGTCTTGGCCACGACTATCACCAGGTCGGCGAGGAAGCCGTTGGTGATGAAGGTCTTGGAACCGTTGATCACGTATTCGTCGCCATCCAGCACAGCGGTGGTCTTGACCCCCTGCAAATCGGAGCCGGCGCCCGGCTCGGTCATGGCGATGGCGGTCACCAGCTCGCCGCTGACCAGCTTTGGCAGGTATTTCTTCTTCTGCGCCTCGGAGCCGTAGTGAAGGATGTAGGGCGCGACTATGTCCGAGTGCAGCGAGAAGCCGATGCCGGTCAGGCCCAGGCGACCGATCTCCTCGATCACCACCGCGCTGTAGAGGAAGTCGGCGCCCATGCCGCCATATTCCTCGGGGATGTGCGAGCAGAGCATTCCCGCCTCGCCGGCCTTGTTCCACAGGGCGCGGTCGATATGCCCGTCCTTTTCCCACTGGTGGTGATAGGGCACCGCCTCCTGTTCGAGGAACTTGCGCACACTGTCGCGGAAGAGTTCGTGATCGGAGCTGAACAAGGTTCTTGGGATCATGGCTTCACCTTGAATAGGTATTCATGTCGTTGTCGGGAGAGGCGGAGGCCAACGACTCTAGGCTAGTCCCCTCCTCCGCCATACTGGACACTTAGGACAAAAAATAAGACGATCCAGCCGCAGAATGACCGCTTTCCCCTAATAAGAACAACACCATGAACAGCATGCAGCCCCCTACCCTCCGGCAGGTCAGCATCCTCGCCATCGACGGCGTCTTCGCCTCTACCCTGATGCAGGCCAAGGATTTCTTCCATATGGCCAGCCTTCGCTTCGGCAAGCTGCAGGGCAAGGGCCTGACCCCTGCCTTCCAGACCCGCCTGGTAAGCCCCGACGGCCAACCCGTGGGCAGCTTCAGCGAGGTGCGCATTCCGGTGGACGGTCCACTGGATACAGCGGACGTCATCGTCATCCCGACCTTCTGGGGCGACTTCGACACCCTGCTGGCGCGTTATCCACAGGTCTGTGACTGGCTGCGCGAGCGCCACGCCGCCGGCAGCGCCATCTGCGGCGAGGCGTACGGGGTATTCTGGATGGCCCAGGCCGGCCTGCTGGACGGCAAGGAAGCCACCACCTACTGGCGCTTCTTCGGCGAGTTCGCCGAACGCTTCCCCAAGGTGCTGCTGAACCAGGACAAGCACCTGTCCGACGCCGACAACCTCTATTGCGCCGGCGGTGTCACCTCGGCCTGCGACCTCTATATCTACCTGATCGAACGCTTCTGCGGCGCCGGCATCGCCCAGGCGGTGGCCCGCGACATCCTCTACGAAGTCCAGCGCAGCTACACCCCTGGCCGCATCGGTTTCGGCGGGCAGAAGCTGCACCACGACATGACCATCCTGCAGATCCAGCATTGGCTCGAGGACCACTTCGCCGACAAGTTCCGCTTCGAGGACGTGGCCCGCGACCACGGCATGAGCATTCGCAACTTCATGCGGCGCTTCCAGGCCGCCACCGGCGACAAGCCCCTGCACTACCTGCAGCGGTTACGCATCGAAACGGCCAAGGGGCTGCTCTCGGCCACGCGCAAGAGCATCAAGACCATCAGCTACGAAGTGGGTTACGACGACGCCAGCTTCTTCGCCCGCCTGTTTCGCCAGCACACCCAGCTCTCGCCCAACCAGTACCGCCGCCAGTACCAGCAGCAAGGCGAGTGACGCGGCCATCCCAAGGATGGGTTGGCCTCGGCCGGCGCCACCCTATGATCGGCCCATGCCCGAACGGGACGCCCCGAGCCCGCGCCAGCCCGGCGCGGGAGGACGACAACAAGAAAAGGTCCATCACCATGCGCCGCTATCTGCTCGCCCTGCTGGCCGCCTGCAGCCTCACCGCTGCGGCGGACGACAACTGGAAACCCTTCCCCTACGACCAGGCCGCCTACGACTATTCCGGCGACAAGCTGCGCCAGGCCTGGCCGCGCCTGACCCGCGGCTTCGGCCCCGACTACCCCTACCCGGACGCCGATTGGGTGCTGAGCATGGCCACGAAATACCCCAAGGCACTGGAGATGACCGTGACCGGCAGTAGCGGTTTCACCGGCAAGCCGGAAGAGGCCGAGGCCTATGCGGCCAAACTGCAGGACGTCTGGCGCCTGATGTTCCGCGGCGACTTCGCCGAAGCCAAGAAGCAGGGCCTGGCCCTGGGCGTCGGCGGCCAGGTACCGGCGATGTTCGCCCAGGTGGTCTACGCCCTGTTCCTGGCGCCGGACCAGGCCGAGAAACATCGCCTGCTGGAAGAGGTGATCCGCTACACCGACGACGCGGGCGACCTGGTCAAGGCCGACGCCGTCGCCCGGTTCGGCCGCGCCTACGCCAAGGCGCGGCTGGGCGAGGAGCTGCCGGTTGCGGTGGTGCTCAAGCGCGGCTACACCAGCCAGATTCCCGAGGAGCTGGACGCCCTGCTGACGGAACAGCCGCAGCAACCCTTCGCCCTCGCCCTCTACGGTGGCTTCGAAGCCGGCGTGATCCGCAAGGTGGGCAAGCTGGTGGGCAAGATGACCTATGGAGTCAGCGCGGAAAAGATGGAGCAGTACTTCGCCCGCTCCTTCAAGGCCACCAACGACCTGCCCATCGGCCACTACGAGTACGCCAACGCCCTGGAATACGTGTACGGCGACGACGAGGAAGCCAAGGCCCTGGAGCACCTGAAGAAAGCCGTGGCGCTCAAGCCGATCAATGCCATGGAAGCCCTGGAAGTGGCCCATGCGCAGAAGCTGTTGCAGCGGGAGGAACAGAAGGTGGCGCAGAACTAGCCAGCTGGAAGCTGGAAGCTGGAAGCTGGAAGCTGGAAGCTGGAAGCTGGAAGCTGGAAGCTGGAAGAGCCTGGGGCGACGGTGTTTATCGTCAACCCCGCCGCTTCCAGCTTCAGGCCTCAAGCTTCCAGCTATCTTTTTACGGTTTATGCGGCCGCGACAGGAACTCGTGGGACTGCATCTCCAGCAGGCGGCTCAGGGTGCGCTGGAACTCGAAGTTCAGGCGACCGCCCGAGTAGAGGTCCTTCAGCTCCACCTCGGCGGAGATGATCAGCTTGACGTTGCGGTCGTAGAACTCGTCCACCAGGTTGATGAAGCGCCGCGCCATGTCGTCCTTGGTCACGCCCATCTGCTCGACGTTGGCGAGGATCACCGCGTGGAAGATCTTGCCCAGCTCGATGTAGTCGTTCTGGCTGCGCGGACCGTCGCAGAGCTCGCGGAACTCGAACCAGGCGACGTCTTCGCAGACGCGCACGGCGCGGATCTCGCGGTTCTCGATCATCAGGACTTCATCTTCCTGGGCCATGGTGCAGTCCGGCAGCAGGCTCTTGAAGCTGCGGCTCAGGCTGGCCTCGGCCTCGGCGTCCAGCGGGAAGTGGAACAGTTCGGCCTGCTCGAGGGCGCGCAGGCGGTAGTCCACGCCGCTGTCGACGTTGACGATATCCGTGTGCTCCTTGAGCAGGGCGATGGCCGGCAGGAAGCGCGCCCGCTGCAGGCCGTCCTTGTAGAGGCCGTCGGGGACGATGTTGGAGGTCGCCACCAGGCTGACGCCATTCTTGAACAGCTCTTCGAGGAGCGTGGCCAGGATCATGGCGTCGGTGATATCCGACACGAAGAATTCGTCGAAGCAGATCACCCGGGCCTCGTCGGCGAAACGCTTGCCGATGATGGTCAGCGGGTTCTTCTCGCCCTTGAGGGTCTTCATCTCCTCGTGGACGCGCTTCATGAAGCGGTGGAAGTGGGTGCGCATCTTCTGCTTGAACGGCAGCGCGTCGTAGAAGGTATCCACCAGGTAGGTCTTGCCGCGCCCCACGCCGCCCCAGAAGTACAGGCCCTTGACCGGGCCCTGGCGCTTCTTGCCGAACAGGCTGCCCAGCAGGCCGGGCTTGCCGCGGTCTTCAGCGATCAGGTCGTCGTACAGACGCTGCAAATGGCGGACGGCAGTTTCCTGCGCGGCATCATGGAAGAAATCCGGCCGCTTGAGATCGGCCTGGTAGCGCTCGAGGGGGGTCATGATCGGTAGCAAGGCAACGAAAAACGGGGCAGGTACTTTAGAGCCTGCCCCGTGGATTGGCAATTGGCCGGTAGCGCCAGCCACTGGAAAGACAACTATTCCTGAGGCGCGAGAGCCGCGTACAGACGCTGGATGGCCGCATCGCGGGCGGCGGCGTCGGCGAAGGCCGGACTGGCCGCTACCTGCTCGTCGTCCAGCCAGATGCCGAAGGCTTCGCCCTCGACGCGCAGATCCAGTTCATCGCCGGCCTGCAGCCGCTTGCTGACCTGACCCGCAGCCTTGCCATCGGCGAAGGAACGGGACAGCAGCAGCTGCTCGCCATCGGCGTCCAGCAGACGGAAACGGAAACTGCCGTCCTCATCGCGGAAGCTGACGAAACGGGCGCTCTTGGCCGCCTTCTTCGCCTTGGCCTCGCCACCGGCCTGCGCACTGGCGCGGAAGGAGCGCAGACCGACGGCCTCGCGCAGCTCACCGAGGAAGGGCGTGGCGATCCTGCGGGCCTTGGCGGCGCCGGCGAGGAGGATGTCCTCCAGGTCGGATGGACGCTCGATCAGCGCGTGATAGCGCTCGCGGGCCTCGCCCAGCTCGCTGTCGAGCAGCTGGAACAGGCGCTGCTTGGCTTCGCCCCAGGCCAGGCCGGCCAGCAGGTCGGCGCGGAACCCGGCGAGTTGCGCCGGGGTGGCGAAGGCCTGGTAGAGGGTGAACAGGTGGGAGCTGTCCGGATCCTTCGGCTCGCCAGGCGCGCGGGAGTCGGTGATGATGCGCGCGATGGCGTCCTTCAGCTGCTTGGCACTGCCGAACAGCGGGATGGTGTTGTCATAGCTCTTGGACATCTTGCGGCCGTCAAGGCCGGGCAAGGTGGCCACTTCTTCCTCGATCACCGCTTCCGGCAGGGTGAAGAACTCGCGGCCGGCGCCGAACAGGTGGTTGAAACGCTGGCCGATGTCGCGGGCCATCTCCACGTGCTGGATCTGGTCGCGGCCCACCGGAACCTTGTGGGCGTTGAACATCAGGATGTCCGCCGCCATCAGCACCGGGTAGCTGTACAGGCCCATGGTGACGCCGGCATCCGGGTCTTCGCCATTCTCCAGGTTCTTGTCCACCGAGGCCTTGTAGGCGTGGGCGCGGTTGAGCAGGCCCTTGGCGCTGACGCAGGTGAGCAGCCAGGTGAGTTCGGGGATCTCGGGAATGTCGGACTGGCGGTAGAAGGTTGCCTTGTCGGTATCCAGGCCGCAGGCCAGCCAGGTGGCGGCGATTTCCAGACGCGAACGCTGGATGCGGGCCGGATCGTCGCACTTGATCAGGGCGTGGTAGTCGGCCAGGAAGTAGAAGGAATCGACGTCGCTGGCGCGGCTGGCGACGATGGCCGGGCGAATGGCGCCCGCGTAGTTGCCGAGGTGCGGCGTGCCGGTGGTGGTGATGCCGGTGAGGATACGAGTGGTCATGGTGTTCGCTTGTCGGACTTCGTTCGGAATCAGAGACGCGGCAGGACCAGGTCCTTGAGATCGGTCAGCTTGCCGTGGAAGAAGTGTCCGCATTCTGCCACTTTCAGCAGCTCATGGGGGCGCGCAAGGCCGGCGGACCAGTCATAGACCGCCTGGGGCGGCACGACTTCATCGGTGTCGGGCTGGATGACCGTCAGCTCACCGCCTTCGGGCAACGGGTGGTCCAGGGTCATGCGCATCACCGCGGGCGCCACCATGAACAGGCGCGGCACCGGGATGCCCTGGCGCTCCAGGCGCCCGGCGAGAGTGGCGGCGACGAAGCCACCGAAGGAGAATCCGAACAGAGTCAGTGGCAGCTCCGGGCGCTGGGCGCGGAACCAGTGGGCGACGGCTTCGGCATCGTCCACCTCGCCGGTGTCCATGTCATGGCCGCCGGCACTGGCGCCGACGCCGCGATAGTTGAAGCGCAGGGTGCTGTAGCCGGCATCACGGGCGGTGCGCTGCAGGGTGGAAACCACCTTGTTGAGCATGGTGCCGCCCTGCACCGGGTTTGGATGGCAGATCAGCGCCAGGCCCTTGGCCTCGGGCAGATCGAGATGCAGCGCTTCGAGCTGGCCACAGGGGCCATCGAGCAGAAGAGGGATTTCGCGGCTCAACTAGGGAAACTCCGTGACCCCGTGACGGGTCGACTCGTCTTGGATTAGCACAACAGGGCTTGCGTCGCGGTATACAGCGCGGATTCGAGCCGTTAACGTAAAGCAAAGCCGCTTATAGAGGAAGGACTCGTGGAACAGTCGCTCATCATCTGGTTGCTACCAGTCTTGACCCTGCTCGCCGGTATCGGCATCGGTTTCCTGATCGCCCGCCTGGTGCCCAACGCCGCCCCGAGCCGGACGCAGCGCCAACTGGATGACCTGCAGGAACGCTTCGATACCTACCAGAGCGAGGTCGTCACTCACTTCAACACCACTGCCAACCTGGTGAAGAAGCTCACCCAGAGCTACCAGGAAGTGCAGGAGCACCTCTCCGAGGGCGCCAGCCGCCTGGCCCTGGACGAGCTGACACGCCAACGCCTGCTGGCCGCCCTGCACGCCGACGAGGCCGCCAGCCCGCGCGAGCGCCTGACCCCGCCGAAGAGCAACGAGGCACCCAAGGACTATGCGCCCAAGGCTCCGGACGCCCCCGGCACCCTGGACGAGACCTTCGGCCTGAAAGGCAAGTACTGATTGCCCCTCGGCTGCGCCGGGTACCCGGCCAGCCGAACTGCAAGCCAACAAAAAGCCCCGCACGATCTGCGGGGCTTTTTGCTACCGGGCCGTTTAGATCGCGCCGCGTTCGCGGAGCAGGTCGAGCACCTGCTTCACACCCTCTTCCACATTGGTGGACTGGGTATCGATCACCAGGTCGGCATCCAGCGGGACGTCGTAGGGGAAGGACTCACCCGGGATGTTGTCCTGGCCGGCAGCGTAGAGGCCCTGGGGGTCGCGCTCGCGGCACGCCATGGGGGATGCCTGGACGTACACGGTGATCAGGCGCTCGGCGCCGATCAGCGCCCTGGCCTGCTCGCGACCTTCGGCATCGGGGGCGACGAAGGCAGCCAGGGTCAGCATGCCGGCTTCGTTGAACTGACGGGCGACATGGGCGGCGCGGCGCCAGTTCTCGGTACGGCCGGCGCGATCCTGGGGCAGCCCCTTGTTCAGGTCGTGGCGCAGGTTCTGGCCATCCAGCACATAGACGGCACGGCCCATGTCGAACAGCTTGCGCTCCACGGCATAGGCCAGGGTGCTCTTGCCGGCGCCGGAGAGACCGCTGAACAGCACGGTAGCCGGCTTCTGGCCGAAGCGCGCGGCACGCTCCTCGGGAGACACGTGGGCCTGCTTGCCATGGTGGCCTTCGACGTTACGCCCGGCCTGCGGGTCGGCGATGATCATGCCGGCGCCGACGGTGCCATTGGTCAGGCGATCGATGACGATGAAGGCACCGGTGGTGCGGTTCTGCCCGTAACCGTCGAGGGCGATGGACGCATCCAGGCTGACCTTGACCTTGGCGATCTCGTTCAGCTGCAGGCTGCTGGCAGCGGTTTCCTCGAGGGTGTTCACATCCACCTTGTGCGCGATGCTCGGGATGGAACCCGGCACGTAGCTGGTGGCACGCTTGATGTCGTACTTCTTGCCCGGGAGCATCGGCTCCTCGGACATCCACACCAGCATGGCGTCGAAGCTGTCGACCACCACGGGCTGGTTGTCGGCGTGCACCAGCATGTCGCCGCGGGAAACGTCGATCTCGTCTTCCAGGGTCAGGGTGATGGCCTGGCCCGGGCCGGCCTGCTCCAGTTCACCGTCGTAGGTGACGATGGACTTGATCCGGCTGCCCTTGCCCGATGGCAGGGCCACCACGTCGTCGCCCTTGTGCACGATGCCGCTGGCCAGGGTGCCGGCGAAACCGCGGAAGTTCAGGTTCGGGCGGTTCACGTACTGCACCGGGAAGCGCATGTCGGAG
The DNA here is from genome assembly GCF_042656385.1 of Pseudomonas sp. GCM10022186. Classification (NCBI taxonomy): domain Bacteria; kingdom Pseudomonadati; phylum Pseudomonadota; class Gammaproteobacteria; order Pseudomonadales; family Pseudomonadaceae; genus Pseudomonas; species Pseudomonas sp. GCM10022186. The sequence goes on along the minus strand of NZ_JBHSOU010000001.1, from coordinate 38,399 downwards.
ACGTTGCGGTCGCCGGCGATTTCCACGGTCTCGAGGATCTCCATCAGCGACTGGCCGGAGTACCAGGGCGAGCGCTCGCTCTTGTTGACCACGTTGTCGCCCTTCAGCGCCGACATCGGCACGAAGTGGATCGAGGTGGGGGCGAGCTTGATACGCTCGGCGAACTGCAGGTAGTCGGCCTTGATCGCTTCGAAGACGCCCTGGTCGAAGTCCTTCAGGTCCATCTTGTTGACCGCGACGACGATGTGCTTGATCCCCAGCAGCGACGCGATGTAGCTGTGGCGGCGGGTCTGGGTCTGCACGCCGTAGCGGGCATCGACGAGGATGATCGCCAGGTCGCAGGTGGAGGCGCCGGTGGCCATGTTGCGGGTGTACTGCTCATGGCCGGGGGTGTCGGCGATGATGAACTTGCGCTTGGCGGTGCTGAAGTAGCGGTACGCCACGTCGATGGTGATGCCCTGCTCGCGCTCGGCCTGCAGGCCATCCACCAGCAACGCCAGGTCGACGTCGTCACCGGTGGTGCCGACCTTCTTCGAGTCGCGGGTGATGGCCTCCAGATGGTCTTCGTAGATCATCTTGGAGTCGTGCAGCAGGCGCCCGATCAGGGTGCTCTTGCCGTCGTCGACGTTGCCGCAGGTGAGGAAGCGCAGCAGTTCCTTGCGCTCGTGCTGGGCCAGGTAGGCGAGGATGTCCTGGCTGATCAGATCGGATTGGTGGCTCATTGCATTCTCCGAGCTGGAAGCTTGAAGCCAGAAGCTTGAAGCCTACAGCGATCGAGTAATCAGTCTTGGCGTATGACTCGAATCAGACTGGACAGCATGGCGGCGATTTCCCGGGTTTCACGGATACCGAACTTGGCGAAGGCTTCTGGCACGAAGCCTACATCCAACCCGATATACAACTGCGTCCTGAGCTCAGCACAAGAGCCTTTGGCGATCAGCAGGAACCTGATCTTCTCCCGCTCTCCCTCACGGCTCATGCCTTCGGCAATATTGCTCGGTATCGAAAGGCCTGCACGAGTGATCTGGTCCTTGAAGCCAAAATCGTTCAGGTCACGCAGCTGCCGGTAGAGATCCGCCGATAAGCGTGCGGCCCGCTTCCATACTTCCAGTTTCTCGAAATTCATGCAGCACTCCCTGCTGCTCAAGCTTCAAGCTTCCCGCTTTCAGCTTCCGGCTAGAAATACCCTTGCCGTTTCTTTTCTTCCATCGAACCGGCCTGGTCATGGTCGATGACACGGCCCTGGCGTTCGGAAGTACGGGTCAGGAGCATTTCCTGGATGATTTCCGGCAGCGTGGTGGCGGTGGATTCCACCGCGCCGGTGAGTGGGTAGCAGCCGAGGGTGCGGAAACGCACCATGCGTTTCTCGATGCGTGCTTTCTCTTCGTCGGAGAGGTGCTCGAGGATGCGCTCGTCGTCGATCATGATCAGCGTGCCGTTCTTCTCGATGACCTCGCGCTCGGCGGCGAAGTACAGCGGCACGATCGGGATCTGCTCGAGGTAGATGTATTGCCAGATGTCCAGCTCGGTCCAGTTGGACAGCGGGAAGACGCGGATCGATTCGCCCTTCTTCACCTTGCCGTTGTAGACGTTCCACAGCTCGGGACGCTGGTTCTTCGGGTCCCAGCGGTGCTTGCTGTCGCGGAAGGAGTAGACGCGTTCCTTGGCGCGGGACTTCTCCTCGTCGCGGCGGGCGCCGCCGAAGGCTGCGTCGAAACCGTACTTGTCGAGCGCCTGCTTGAGGCCCTCGGTCTTCATCACGTCGGTGTGCTTCGCGCTGCCATGGGTGAAGGGGTTGATGCCCTGGGCGACGCCTTCCGGGTTGACGTGGGTGATCAGGTCCAGGCCCATCTCGGCGACCATCTTGTCGCGGAAGCTGTACATCTCCTGGAACTTCCAGCGGGTGTCGACATGCATGACCGGGAACGGCAGCTTGCCGGGGAAGAACGCCTTGCGCGCCAGGTGCAGCATGACGGCGGAGTCTTTGCCGATGGAGTAGAGCATCACCGGGTTGTCGAATTCGGCGGCCACTTCACGAATGATGTGGATGCTCTCCGCCTCCAGCTGTTTCAGGTGCGTCAGTTTATCGAGCATGGCTACTCACGAAGGTCTTTCTGATACGACGGCCGGCGGGCCGTGGACGAAGCGGCACTCTAACACAGCCCCTCATTCTATTGAGGGACGTGGTTAGAACGAAACAATCTAGCGATATACCTGCCCGATAGGTGCCTGCAGGCCACGCATCACACGGGGTTCGGGCAATCGATGAAGAGGTGTTCGAGGGCGAAGCGCCGCGCCAGGTAATCCCCCAGCGCCTGTATCCCGTAGCGCTCGGTGGCGTGGTGGCCGGCGGCGATGAAGCTGATGCCGTTCTCCCGCGCACTGTGGAAGGTCTGCTCCGAGGCCTCGCCGGTCAGGTACAGGTCGACGCCAGCGGCGATGGCCTGGTCGATATAGCCCTGTCCGCCGCCGGTGCACCAGCCGATCCGGCTGATCATCCGCTCCCCCTCGACGAGCAGCGGCTCGCGCCCCAGCACCTCACGCACACGGCGGGCGAAGTCGCTGGCGGCCACGGGCTCGACCAGGGAACCGACCAGGCCGACGGTGCGCGGATTGTCCGGCTCCAGCAGGCCTTCGACGATGATGTCCAGCTGACGCGCCAGTTGCACGTTGTTGCCCACTTCGGGGTGCACATCCAGGGGCAGGTGATAGGCCAACAGGCTGATGTCGTTGGCCAGCAGCGTCTTCAGGCGGCGCTGCTTCATGCCCACAACGCACGGATTCTCGCCTTTCCAGAAGTAGCCGTGGTGCACCAGGATCACATCTGCCTCGGCTTCCACCGCTGCGTCCAGCAGCGCCTGGCTGGCAGTCACCCCAGTGACGATCCGGCTGACCTGCGGACGCCCCTCGACCTGCAGGCCGTTGGGGCAGTAATCCTGGATGCGCGAGGCGTTCAGGTAGCGCTCCGCTTCTTCCACCAGGGTATTCAGGGCAATGGCCATGGCATTCCTCACAAGCTGTTGCGGACGACTCGTTTTTGACACGCGCCCTCGTATAATGGCGCCACCTTAAGGGGCACCCCCGCCCCCCGCAACCCTCAGGATTCTCCCTCGATGCTCAAGGCCCTGCGATTTATCGGCTGGCCCCTGATTGTCGGCGTGCTCGTTGCACTGCTGATCATCCAGCAATACCCGAACTGGGTCGGCCTGCCCCGCGAGGAAGTGCATCTGCAGGAAGCGCCCAAGTTCAACTTCACCCGCCAGGGGCCGGACTCCTACGCCGATGCCGTGACCAGCGCTTCTCCCGCCGTGGCCAACCTCTACACCACCAAGATGGTGAGCAAGCCCGCCCACCCACTGTTCGAGGACCCGCAGTTCCGCCGCTTCTTCGGCGACAACCTGCCACGCCAGCGGCGCATGGAGTCGAGCCTGGGTTCGGCGGTGATCATGAGCCCCGAGGGCTATCTGCTGACCAACAACCATGTGACCGCCGGCGCCGACCAGATAGTGGTGGCCCTCAAGGACGGCCGCGAAACCCTGGCACGCCTGGTGGGCAGCGACCCGGAAACCGACCTCGCGGTACTGAAGATCGACCTCAAGGACCTGCCCCCCATCACCCTCGGCCGCTCGGACAACATCCGCATCGGCGATGTCGCCCTGGCCATCGGCAACCCCTTCGGCGTCGGCCAGACCGTGACCATGGGCATCATCAGCGCCACCGGCCGCAACCAACTGGGCCTGAACACCTATGAAGACTTCATCCAGACCGACGCGGCGATCAACCCCGGCAACTCCGGCGGCGCCCTGGTGGACGCCAGCGGCAACCTGATCGGCATCAACACCGCGATCTTCTCCAAGTCCGGCGGTTCCCAGGGCATCGGCTTCGCCATTCCCACCAAGCTGGCGCTGGAGGTGATGAAGGCGATCATCGAGCACGGCCAGGTGATCCGCGGCTGGCTGGGGATCGAAGTGCAACCGCTGACCCCGGAACTGGCCGAATCCTTCGGCCTGGAAGGCCGCCCCGGCATCGTGGTCGCCGGCATTTACCGCGACAGCCCCGCGCAGCGCGCCACGCTGCAGCCCGGCGACATCATCCTCAGCATCGATGGCGAGCCGGCCGGCGATGGTCGCAAGTCGATGAACCAGGTCGCCCGCACCCACCCCGGCGAGAAGGTGAGCATCCAGATCATGCGCAATGGCCAGGAGCTGGAACTGACCGCCGAGGTCGGCGTCCGTCCTCCGCCGAGCAAGAACGGCGGCAGCTGATCCCCGGAAACGGCGCCTTCGGGCGCCGCTTTTCATTACCCACTTCCAGTTCGGACCTGGTTCGACTCTGGACAGGAACTGTTCTCACCGTTCCATCAGCCTCACAGCCGATCTCTGAAGAGGCACCTCCCGCAGACCGATAACCTGTCCTCGGCACACCGCACCAAGAACAAACGCCCAGGAAAAAAGCCGAGGCGGACATCCGCGCTCGGCTTTTCATTCAGCACAGGAAGGCTCAGAGCTTGCCCAACGCCTCGATCAGCGCCTGGTTCTGTTCCGGCGTACCGATGGTGATGCGCAGGAACTGGGCGATCCGCTCCTGCTTGAAGTGGCGCACGATCACGCCCTGCTCGCGCAGGCCGGCGGCAATGCCGGCGGCATCCTTATGCGGGTGGCGGGCGAAGACGAAGTTGGCCGCCGAAGGCAGCACCTCGAAGCCCAGCTTGCCCAGTTCGGCAACCAGCTTCTCGCGGCTGTCGATCACCTTGCGGCAGGTGTCCTCGAAGTAGGCCTTGTCCTCGAAGGCCACCGCCGCGCCGGCGATGGCCATGCGGTCCAGCGGGTAGGAGTTGAAGCTGTTCTTGATCCGCTCCAGGGCCTCGATCAGGTCCGGATGGCCCACCGCCAGGCCCACCCGCAGTCCTGCCAGGGAACGGGACTTGGACAGGGTCTGGGTCACCAGCAGGTTCGGGTAGCGGTCCACCAGGCCGATGGCGGTCTGGCCGCCGAAGTCGATGTAGGCCTCGTCCACCAGCACCACCGAATCCGGGTTGGCCTGGAGCAGACGCTCGATGGCCTCCAGCGCCAGCAGGCAGCCGGTGGGTGCGTTGGGGTTGGGGAAGACGATGCCGCCGTTGGGGCGCGCGTAGTCCTCGACGCGGATCTGGAACTGCTCATCCAGCGGCACCACCTCGAAGGGGATGCCATAGAGCCCGCAGTAGACCGGGTAGAAGCTGTAGCTCACGTCGGGGAACAGCAGCGGCTCGCCGTGCTGGAACAGGCCGTGGAAGGCGTGGGCCAGGACTTCGTCCGAGCCGTTGCCGACGAACACCTGGCTGGGCTGCACGCCGTAGTAGTCGGCCACCGCATGCTTCAGGCGATCGCTGTTCGGGTCCGGATACAGGCGCAGGTTGTCGCCCACTTCGGCCTGCATGGCCGCTACCGCCTTCGGCGAAGGCCCATAGGGGTTCTCGTTGGTGTTCAGCTTGACCAGATTGGCGATCTTCGGCTGCTCGCCCGGAACGTAGGGCACCAGGTCCTTGACGAAGGGACTCCAGAACTTGCTCATCCTCACTCCCCCTTGATTCGATATTCGGCGCTGCGTGCGTGGGCGGTCAGCGACTCGCCACGGGCCAGCACGGACGCGGTCCTGCCCAGTTCGGACGCACCATCGGCCGAACAGAAGATGATCGACGAACGCTTCTGGAAGTCATACACGCCAAGCGGCGAGGAGAAGCGCGCAGTGCCGGAAGTCGGCAGCACATGGTTCGGGCCGGCGCAGTAGTCGCCCAGGGCTTCGGCGGTGTAGCGCCCCATGAAGATGGCGCCGGCGTGTCGGATCTGCGGCAACCAGGCCTGTGGGTCGGCCACGGACAGTTCCAGGTGCTCGGGGGCGATGCGGTTGGCCACCTGGCAGGCCTGGGCCTGGTCGGCCACCAGGATCAGCGCGCCACGGTTCTGCAGCGAGGTGCGGATGATCTCGGCACGCTCCATGGTGGGCAGCAGCTTGTCGATGCTGGCGGCCACCTTGTCGAGGAAGCCGGCATCGGGGCTGACCAGGATGGCCTGGGCGTCCTCGTCGTGCTCGGCCTGGGAGAACAGGTCCATGGCGATCCAGTCGGGATCGGTCTCGCCGTCGCAGACCACGAGGATTTCCGACGGGCCGGCGATCATGTCGATGCCCACCTGGCCGAATACGTGGCGCTTGGCGGTGGCGACGTAGATGTTGCCCGGGCCGACGATCTTGTCCACCTGGGGCACGCTCTCGGTGCCATAGGCCAGTGCCGCCACGGCCTGGGCGCCGCCGATGGTGAAGACACGGTCGACGCCGGCCACGCAGGCGGCGGCGAGGACGATTTCGTTGATCTCGCCACGGGGCGTCGGCACCACCATCACCACCTCGGCGACGCCGGCGACCTTGGCGGGGATCGCGTTCATCAGCACGGACGAGGGATAGGACGCCTTGCCGCCCGGCACGTAGAGGCCGGCGCGATCCAGCGGGGTGACCTGCTGGCCCAGCACGGTGCCGTCGGCCTCGGTGTAGGTCCAGGAATCCTGCTTCTGCTTCTCGTGGTAGCTGCGCACGCGGGCGGCGGCGGTTTCCAGGGCCTGGCGCTGCTCGGGGGTGATGCGGGTGAGGGCCAGTTCCAGCCGCTCGCGGGGCAGGATCAGCTCGGCCATGGAGGCGGCCTGCACGCCGTCGAAGCGCTGGGTGAACTCCACCACCGCGGCGTCGCCGCGCTCGCGCACGGCCTGGATGATATCGAGGACCCGCTGGTTGACCGCGTCGTCCGACACGCTTTCCCAGCTCAGCAGATGATCCAGGTGTCGCGCGAAATCCGGATCAGCGGCGTTGAGTCGGCGGATGGCGATGGGAGCGGTCATAGCGGGCCTCATGAATGGCAAATGCTCGGGCGCCGCTAGAGTAGCAAGCCCACCGTGCGGGCACCCGAGAATAGTGGCTATGACACGGATAGGCGCGTGCGGCGCAGGGCCGCACTCAAGGTGTCAGCTTTGGTGTCGGGACTCGACGGCGTTGCGCAGTACGTCGATCAACGCCTGGATACGCGCGTGCTGCATCTTCATCGATGCCTTGTTGACGATCAGCCGCGAGCTGATGGTGGCGATCAGTTCCTGGGGCTCCAGGCCGTTGGCGCGCAGGGTGTTGCCGGTGTCGACCACGTCGATGATCTTGTCGGCCAGACCTACCAGCGGTGCCAGCTCCATGGAGCCGTACAGCTTGATCACGTCCACCTGGCGGCCCTGCTCGGCGTAGTAGCGCTTGGCGACGTTGACGAACTTGGTGGCCACGCGCAGGCGCCCCTTGGGCTCGGGCGCACCGACCGCACCGGCGGTCATCAGCTTGCAGCAGGCGATCTTCAGGTCCAGGGGCTCGTACAGGCCCTGGCCGCCGTACTCCATCAGCACGTCCTTGCCGGCGACGCCGAGGTCGGCCGCGCCATGCTCGACATAGGTCGGCACGTCGGTGGCACGCACGATGAGCAGGCGCACATCCTCCTGGGTGGTGGGGATGATCAGCTTGCGGCTCTTGTCCGGATTCTCGGTGGGGACGATACCGGCTTCGGCGAGCAACGGCAGGGTGTCGTCGAGAATACGGCCCTTGGACAGCGCGATGGTGAGCATGAAACTGGATTTCCTTGGCTAGGGCCCGTACCGGGCCTGTTGCACGGTCACACCAGGCCGGCCCCGTTCAGGGCCGGCCGGCATTGCGACCTAGCCCGGCACGCGACGGATCTTGGCGCCGAGCAACTGCAGTTTTTCTTCGATGCACTCGTAACCACGGTCGATGTGGTAGATGCGGTCGATCAGGGTGTCGCCCTCGGCCACCAGGCCGGCGATCACCAGGCTCGCGGAAGCCCGCAGGTCGGTGGCCATGACCGGTGCGCCCTTGAGCTTCGGCACGCCGGTGACGATGGCGGTGTTGCCTTCCACCAGGATCTGCGCGCCCATGCGGTTCATTTCGTAGACGTGCATGAAGCGGTTCTCGAACACGGTCTCGATCACCGCACCGGTGCCTTCGGCTACGGCGTTCATGGAGATGAACTGCGCCTGCATGTCGGTGGGGAACGCCGGATAGGGGGCGGTACGCACGTTCACCGCCTTCGGACGGTTGCCCTTCATGTCCAGCTCGATCCAGTTGTTGCCCGCATTGATATGGGCACCGGCCTCTTCCAGCTTCTGCAGCACGGCTTCGAGGATGGTCGGATCGGTGTCCTTGAGCTTCACACGGCCACCGGTAGCGGCAGCGGCCACCAGGTAGGTGCCGGTCTCGATACGGTCGGGCATCACGTTGTAGCGCGCGCCGCCCAGGCGCTTCACGCCGTCGATGGTGATGGTGTCGGTGCCGGCGCCCTGGATCTGCGCGCCCATGGCGATCAGGCAGTTGGCCAGGTCGACCACTTCCGGCTCGCGGGCGGCGTTCTGCAGCACGCTACGGCCGTTGGCCAGCGCCGCGGCCATCATGATGTTCTCGGTACCGGTCACGCTGACGGTATCGAAGAAGAAGTTGGCGCCGCGCAGGCCACCAGCCGGGGCGCGAGCCTTGATATAGCCGCCTTCGACGTCGATCTTCGCTCCCATGGCCTCGAGGCCGCGGATGTGCAGGTCCACCGGGCGCGAGCCGATGGCGCAACCGCCGGGCAGCGCCACTTCGGCTTCGCCGAAGCGAGCCACCATGGGGCCGAGCACCAGGATGGAGGCGCGCATGGTCTTGACCAGTTCGTACGGCGCCACCAGGGTCTTGATGCTGCTGGCGTCGACCTCGACCGCCAGCTTCTCGTCGATCACCGGCTGCACGCCCATGCGACCGAAGAGCTCGATCATGGTGGTGATGTCGTGCAGGTGCGGCAGGTTGGCCACGGTGACCGGGGTGTCGGCCAGCAGGGTAGCGGCGAGGATCGGCAGCGCGGAGTTCTTGGCGCCGGAAATGCGGATTTCGCCGTCGAGGCGTTGACCGCCGGTAATAATCAGTTTGTCCATAGTTCTCTCGGCAGCTGAGCTCAGGTGCGCTCGGCCCAGGCGGCGCGGCTGAAGAATTTCATGGTGACGGCGTGGATGCTGCCATCGGCGATCCAGGCGTTCAGGTGGGCGTAAACCTGCTGTTGACGCTTCACCGGGCTCAGGCCGGCCAGCTCGTCACTGATCAGATTCAACTGGAAATTGCAGCCTTCCCCTTCGACTTCCACCTGGGTACCTGGGAGTTTCGCCTCCAGGAGGCTTTTCACTTCTACGGCCTGCATGCTCAACCTCAATCGGCGCCCAACGCGCGCGGGTCGGCCATGATACAAAAAAGCCCCCCGCCTGCGAACCCCGCGCACGCGGGGCCTGACGGAGGGCCGCCGAACCGGCTCAAGCCTCCATGGGCAGCAGCTCGGTCAACCCGGAAACCTCGGATATCTGCCGCATGTCGTCGGGCAGGCCGCGCAGCGTCAGCGCCTTGCCCGCGGCTTCGGCATCCCGCATGAAGGCGAGTAGCAGCGCGAGACCCACGCTGCTGCTCTTTTCCACCGCCGAACAGTCCAGCACCAGGCGACTGGCGCCGTTGCTCGCGCGGATCAGCTGCCTGCCCGTCTCGCGCAGCTGCGGGCCGGTGCTGTGATCCAGCACGCCGGCCAGCCGCAGCTCACCCGGCACGGCCTGCTCGATACGGGCATCACTCATTGCCTTTCGCCTGCTTGGCTTCGTCGGATTCCTTGGCCTTGGCCACCACGTCCGCCCAGCCGTTGATGGTCTTGTCCAGATCGTTGCCGTTGCGCTGCATGGCATCGGCGAACTGGTCGCGGAACAGCTTGCCGATATTGATGCCATTGATGATCACGTTACGCAGCATCCACTGCCCGTTGATGTTCACCATGGTGTAGGACACCGGGTAGATGGCACCGCTGCGACCGGTGACTTCCATGCCTACGCTGGTGCGCTGGGGGTCTTCCTGCTTGGCAGGCAGCACCCGGATGTTCTGGTTGTCGTACTCCAGCAGGGCGTTGCCGTAGAACTGGATCAGGCTGCGCTTGAAGTTCTCCTGGAAACGGCTCATCTGCTCGGGCGTGGCCTTGCGCGAGTACTTCACCGTCATGATGCTGCGCGAAATGCCGTCGGCGTCCACCACCGGGCCGAGGATGCGATTCAGCGAGTCGTAGAAGGCATTCGGGTCGCTGCGGTACTGCTGCTTGTTGGCCTTGAGGTCGGTCAGCAGCTGGTCGGTAGCCTTCTGGATGACTTCGTGCGCGCTCGGTGCGGCGGTGGCCAGCAGAGGCAGAGCCGCCAGCAGCACCAGCAGGCCGTTACGCAGGGCTTTGATCATGTTTCGAATCCTCATTTGCTTTCTTTGTTGACCGTGTTCAGCAGGAACTTGCCGATCAGGTCTTCCAGCACCAGGGCCGACTGGGTGTCGCGGATGGTACCGCCCTCCTTGAGCAGCTCCTCGTCGCCACCGACGCTGATACCGATGTACTTCTCACCCAGCAGGCCCGCCGTGAGGATGGACGCGGTGGAGTCCGCGGGCAGGTTGTCCACGCGCTTCTCGACTTCCATCGTCACGCGACCGGTGTAGCTGTCGCGATCCAGGTCGATGGCGGTGACCTTGCCGATGGTGACACCGGCCATGGTTACCTTTGCTCTGACAGTCAAACCGGCAATATTGTCGAAATGGGCATAAAGCTTGTAGGTATCGTCACTGGCGCCATAGGACAGACCGCTGACCCGCAGGGCCAGAAGCAGCAAGGCCAGCAGACCGGCCAGGAGGAACAGGCCGACACCAATCTCCAAGGTGCGGATTTGCATCAGAAATCTCCAAACATCAAAGCGGTCAGGATGAAGTCCAGCCCCAGCACGGCCAGAGAGGCGTAGACCACGGTTTTAGTCGTTGCGACGCTGATCCCTTCCGAGGTCGGCTCGCAGTCATATCCCTGGAACACGGCGATCCAGGTCACCACGAAGGCGAACACGACGCTCTTGATCACGCCGTTCAGCACATCCTCGGTGAATTCAACGCTGTTCTGCATGTTGGACCAGAAAGAGCCCTCATACACTCCCAGCCAGTCCACGGCCACCATGGCGCCACCCCAGATGCCCACCACGCTGAAGATGATCGCCAGCAGGGGCATCGAGATGAAGCCTGCCCAGAGACGTGGCGCAATGATGTACTTGAGCGGATCGACGCCGATCATCTCCAGGCTGGACAGCTGCTCGGTGGCCTTCATGTTGCCGATCTCGGCGGTCAGCGCGGAGCCCGCGCGGCCGGCGAAGAGCAGGCCGGTCACCACCGGGCCCAGTTCACGCAGCAGCGTCAGGGCGACCATCTGCCCCACGGCCTGCTCGGAACCGTAGTCCACCAGGATGTTGTAGCCCTGCAGGGCCAGCACCATGCCGATGAAGACACCGGATACGACGATGATCGCCAGCGACAGCACGCCGACCGAGTAGAGCTGTTTGACCAGCAGGTGGAAGCCCTGGCCCACACCGGTGCGGCCGAACAGGGCATGCATCAGGAACAGCGTGGAGCGCCCCAGCGCCTCCACCACGTCGAGACCGGAACGCCCGAGCAGGCGGATGCGCTCGAGCAAGGACTTCTTGCGCATCAGCGCCCCCCCAACAGGTCTTTGCGGTAATCAGGCGCCGGGAAATGGAAGGGTACCGGGCCATCCGGAATGCCTTTCATGAACTGGCGGATACGCGGGTTATCGGAATCCATCAGCTCCTGGGGAGTCCCCTGCCCCAGGACCTGGGCATCTCCCACCACATAGAGGTAGTCGGCGATGCTGGCGGTCTCGGCCAGATCGTGGGAGACCACTATGCTGGTGATGCCGAGGGCATCGTTGAGCAGGCGGATCAGCCGCACCAGCACGCCCATGGCGATGGGGTCCTGGCCGACGAACGGTTCGTCGTACATCAGGATCTGCGGGTCCAGGGCGATGGCGCGCGCCAGTGCGACGCGGCGCTTCATACCACCGGAAAGCTCATCGGGCATCAGATCGATGGCACCGCGCAGGCCGACGGCCTGAAGCTTCATCAGGACAATGTCACGAATCATTTCCTCGGGGAGCTTGGTATGCACCCGCAACGGGAAAGCGACGTTCTCGAACACATCCAGGTCGGTGAACAGGGCACCGCTCTGGAACAGCACCCCGAACTCCTTGCGCATGTCGAACAGGTCGGATCGCGACAGCTTCGGCAGGTTCTGGCCATTGACCCAGACTTCGCCGCTGGCGGGCTTGAGCTGGGCGGCGATCAAACGCAGCAATGTGGTCTTGCCGCAGCCCGAAGGCCCCATGATGCCGGTGACCTTGCCGCGCGGGATGCGGATATCGACATCTTGGAAAATGCTGCGCGTACCGCGCTTGAAGGTAACCCCCTTCAATTCCACGGCATAGGCGTTTTCGGCGCTCATCTAGACTCCTTGCGATACAGCCTCCCTGAAAGACGACGCGCCCCGACGCCAGGACACCCCGCCCAGGACGGGCCGAACAAGGGGCGAACTATATCACCGCGCCCCGGCGCCTCCCAAGGCCGCGCCGGCCCATGTTCAGGTTTGCGACAGCTTCCACGGCATTGGCGCGTGAGCTGAATCACCTTTATCGCTATAATCCCTGCCTTTTCCTTCGGCAACTACACGCCTTCCATGAGCCAATCCAGCGATCTGACCAAGTCCGCCAAACGTACTATCCAACTCGAACGCGAGGCGATCGACGCCCTTCTGCAGCGCATCGACGGCGATTTCGTTCGCGCCTGCGAGCTCATCCTGGCCTGTAAAGGGCGCGTCGTGGTGGTTGGCATGGGCAAGTCGGGGCACATCGGCAAGAAGATCGCCGCCACCCTGGCCAGCACCGGCACCCCGTCCTTCTTCGTCCACCCGGCCGAAGCCAGCCACGGCGACATGGGCATGATCACCCCCGACGACGTGGTCCTGGCCCTGTCCAACTCCGGCTCCACCGCCGAAATCGTCACCCTGCTGCCGCTGATCAAACGCCTGGGCATCACCCTGATCAGCCTGACCGGCAACCCGGATTCCGCCCTGGCCAAGGCCGCCGAGGCCAACCTGGACGCCCGCGTGGACCAGGAAGCCTGCCCGCTGAACCTCGCCCCCACCTCCTCCACCACGGCCGCCCTGGTACTGGGCGACGCCCTGGCCATCGCCCTGCTGGAAGCCCGAGGCTTCACCGCGGAGGATTTCGCCTTCTCCCACCCCGGCGGCGCCCTCGGCCGTCGCCTGCTGCTGAAGGTCGAGAACATCATGCACGGCGGTGACAACCTGCCCAACGTCGTCCGCGGTACCCCGCTGCGCGAGGCGCTGCTGGAAATGACCCGCAAGGGCCTGGGCATGACCGCCGTGCTGGAAAGCGACGGCCGCCTTGCCGGCATCTTCACCGACGGCGACCTGCGCCGCACCCTGGACAAGGGCGTCGACGTGCGCCTGGCCAGCATCGACGAGGTCATGACCGCCCACGGCAAGACCGTGCGCCCGGACATGCTCGCCGCCGAAGCCCTGAAGATCATGGACGACCACAAGATCAACGTGCTTGTGGTGGTCGACACGGACGACCGCCCCATCGGCGCCCTGCACATCCACGACATGACCCGCGCCGGAGTGATCTGATGAGCAATGAACTGCTTGCCCGCGCCAAGTCGGTCCGCCTGGCGGTGTTCGACGTCGACGGCGTGCTGACCGATGGCCGCCTCTACTTCCTGCCCGGTGGCGGCGAATTCAAGACCTTCAACACCCTCGACGGCCAGGGCATCAAGATGCTGATGAACGCCGGCGTGCGCACCGCCATCATCAGCGGCCGCCAATCCGAGGTGGTCGAGCGCCGTGCGCAGAACCTCGGCATCCAGCACCTGTTCCAGGGTCGCGAGGACAAGCTGGTGGTACTCGACGGCCTGCTCGCCGAGCTCGGCCTGACCCATGACCAGGTCGCCTACCTGGGCGACGACCTGCCCGACCTGCCGGTGATCCGCCGCGTCGGCCTCGGCATGGCGGTGGCCAGCGCCGACGCCTTCGTGCGCCAGCACGCCCATGGCGTCACCCAGGCCCGCGGTGGCGAAGGCGCGGCCCGCGAATTCTGCGAGCTGATCCTGCGCGCCCAGGGCAGCCTGGAAGCGGCCCAAGCCGCCTATCTCTGAGGCCTGCCATGTCGAAGAACTTCCGCCTGGCGCTGATCCTGACGCCCATCGCCGCGCTGCTCATCGCGCTCGGCTACTGGAACATCCGCCCGGAAAGCTTCATGGACCGAACGCCAGCCCAGGGCAATGAAAACGCCATCGACTTCTACGTCGAGAACGGCAAGAGCACCCAGTTCCAGGCCGACGGCAAGCTGCATTACGAAATGACCGCCACACACCTCGAACATATCAAGGCCACTGATGTCACATTGCTGACCAATCCCGACCTGCTGCTGCATCGCGGCACGGCCTTCCCCTGGCACGTGCAGAGCGAGCGCGGCGAAGTCGGCCCCGAAGGCAAGCAGGTTGAACTGATCGACAAGGTCAGGGTGGCCCGCACCGATGCCAAGGGCCGTCCCACCATCCTGACCACCAGCCGCCTGACCGTGTTCCCCGACGAGGAATATGCGCAGACCCAGCAAGCCGTTAGAATCGAGGCGGCAAATGGGGTGACCACGGCGAATGGAATGAAAGCGTACTTGAATGACAGCAGGATGCTCCTGCAGTCCAACGTAAGAGGCCAGCATGAGGTTCGTTAAAACCCTCCCCCTGTTGCTCAGCCTGGGCGCCGCACTCGGAAGTGCCGCCGCCTGGGCACTGCCTTCTGACCGCGATCAGCCGATTCGCGTGCAGGCCGACAGCGCCGAGCTCGATGACAAGCAAGGTGTCGCGGTCTACCGCGGCAATGTGGTGATCACCCAGGGCACCCTGAAGATCACCGGCGACACTGTCACCATCACCCAGGACGCCAACGGCGACGTCGAAGTCTTCACCTCGGTGGGCAAGCCTGCCTACTACGAACAGAAGCCGGCGGTGGACAAGGAAATCGTCAAGGCCTATGGCCTGACCATCCAGTACTTCGCCGCCAACGAGCGCATCATCCTGCTCGACCAGGCCAAGGTGGTCCAGGAAGGCAACACCTTCGAAGGCGAGAAGATCGTCTACGACACCCAGCGCCAGATCGTCAATGCGGGCCGCGCCACCGGCGCCAATGTCAGCACTCCGCGACCGCGGATCGACATGGTGATCCAGCCGAAGAAGAAAGAGCAGAAAGCACAGTAATGGCGACCCTCAAAGCCCAGCACCTGGCCAAGAGCTACAAGAGCCGCCAGGTGGTCCGCGACGTCAGCCTGTCCATCGACAGCGGTCAGATCGTCGGCCTCCTCGGCCCCAACGGCGCGGGCAAGACCACCTGCTTCTACATGATCGTCGGCCTGGTGAGGGCCGACCAGGGCCGCGTCCTGATCGACCAGCAGGACGTCACCCACCAGCCCATGCACGGCCGCGCCCGTGCCGGCATCGGCTACCTGCCGCAGGAAGCCTCGATCTTCCGCAAGCTCAGCGTCGCGGACAACATCATGGCGATCCTCGAGACCCGCAAGGACCTCGACCGCGCCGGACGCCGCAAGGAGCTGGAAAGCCTGCTGCAGGAATTCCACATCAGCCACATCCGCGACAGCCTCGGCATGAGCCTGTCGGGCGGCGAGCGCCGCCGCGTGGAAATCGCCCGCGCGCTGGCCACCTCCCCCAAGTTCATCCTGCTGGACGAACCCTTCGCCGGCGTGGACCCGATCTCCGTGGGCGACATCAAGCAGATCATCCACCACCTCAAGGCGAAGGGCATCGGCGTGCTGATCACCGACCACAACGTCCGCGAGACCCTGGATATCTGCGAGACCGCCTACATTGTCAGTGAAGGCCAACTGATCGCCGAAGGCGATGCCGAGGCCATCCTGGCCAACCAGCTGGTGAAGGACGTCTACCTGGGCCACGAGTTCCGCCTGTAACCGCAGGCGAATTCGTCTGCCGGACGACTTGCGGTAACTAGGAAAATCCTTCAAGGTCAGGCATATAATTTGCTTCTGGTGGCGCTCAACGCGCCCTGTAGTGGATGGCGCGCGAGCGCCGGCGAATAAGGTGCTAAGCCCCCTGCCATGAAACCATCGCTAGTCCTCAAGATGGGCCAGCAGCTGACGATGACCCCGCAGCTGCAACAGGCCATCCGCCTACTCCAACTCTCCACCCTGGACCTGCAGCAGGAGATCCAGGAGGCGCTGGAATCCAATCCCATGCTCGAACGGCAGGAGGATGGAGACGACTTCGACACCTCCGACCCCATGGCCGAAGGCGACCAGCTGCCCAACCCCGGCAGCCAGGAAGTGAACTTCCAGGAGTCCAGCGTCGCGACCAATGCCGAAGCCCTCGAAGATGGCGAATGGCATGAACGCATTCCCAGCGAGCTGCCCGTCGACACCGCCTGGGAAGACGTCTACCAGACCAGCGCCAGCAGCCTGCCGAGCAACGATGACGACGAGTGGGACTTCACCTCGCGCACGTCGGTGGGTGAAAGCCTGCAGAGCCACCTGCTCTGGCAGCTCAACCTGGCGCCCATGTCCGATACCGATCGGATGATCGCGGTCACCCTGATCGACTGCATCAACAACGACGGCTACCTCGAGGAATCCCTCGCCGAGATCGCCGAATCCTTCGACGCCGAGCTCGGCATCGAGCTGGATGAAGTCGAAGTGGTGCTGCATCGCATCCAGCAATTCGAGCCCGCCGGCGTCGGCGCCCGCGACCTGCGCGAATGCCTCGTCCTGCAACTGCGCCAGTTGCCGTCGAACACCCCCTGGCTCGGCGAGGCCCAGCGCCTGGCCGGCGACTACCTCGACCTGCTCGGCAGCCGCGACTACAGCCAGCTGATGCGACGCATGAAGGTCAAGGAAGACGAGCTGCGCCAGATCATCGAACTGATCCAGGCCCTCAACCCGCGCCCCGGCTCGCAGATCGAAGCCAGCGAACCCGAGTACGTGGTACCGGACGTCATAGTGCGCAAGCACAACGAACGCTGGCTGGTGGAGCTGAACCAGGAGGCCGTGCCGCGCCTGCGGGTCAATCCGCACTATGCCGGGTTCGTCCGTCGCGCCGACTCCAGCGCCGACAACACCTTCATGCGCAACCAGCTCCAGGAAGCGCGCTGGTTCATCAAGAGCCTGCAGAGCCGCAATGAAACCCTGATGAAAGTCGCCACCCAGATCGTCGAGCACCAGCGCGGCTTTCTCGAGTATGGCGAAGAGGCGATGAAGCCCCTGGTGCTGCACGACATCGCCGAAGCAGTGGGCATGCACGAGTCCACCATCTCGCGCGTGACCACCCAGAAATACATGCACACTCCACGCGGCATCTACGAGCTGAAGTACTTCTTCTCCAGCCATGTCAGCACCTCGGAAGGCGGCGAATGCTCGTCTACCGCGATCCGCGCCATCATCAAGAAACTGGTCGCAGCGGAAAATCCGAAAAAGCCGTTGAGTGACAGCAAGATCGCTGGTTTACTGGAGGCACAGGGCATTCAAGTGGCCCGTCGCACAGTAGCCAAGTATCGCGAGTCCCTTGGGATAGCGCCTTCCAGCGAACGGAAGCGACTGATGTGACGCGGAAATTGACCCACGCCAAAGTGTTCCGGTGGCAGGCCCGTTAGCCTGTCTCTTCTACACGGGCAATAAGGAGAAAGCGGTATGCAAGTCAACATCAGTGGACATCAACTGGATGTGACCGACGCCCTGCGCAACTACGTTGTCGAGAAGTTCGACCGTCTGGAGCGCCATTTCGACCGAATCACCAACGTGCAGGTGATCATGAACGTCGAGAAACTCAAACAGAAAATCGAAGCCACTTTGCACATCGCCGGCGGCGAAGTCGTTGCCAACGCGGAACATGAAGACATGTACGCGGCAATCGACCTGCTCACCGACAAGCTCGATCGCCAACTGATCAAGCACAAGGAAAAGCAGCTTAACCGCCAGCAGGGTGCTACCGCCCGCTGACCCCTTCCCCATGATTCGACTCGAGCAAATCCTGACCCCCGGCCGTTCCCTGGTGAACGTGCCGGGTGGCAGCAAGAAACGTGTTCTGGAACAGATCGCCAAGCTGGTCGCCCGTGACCTTCCCGACCTCGATAACCAGGATATCTTCGAGAGCCTGGTTTCCCGGGAGAAGCTCGGGTCCACCGGCTTCGGCAATGGCATTGCAATTCCCCACTGTCGTCTCACCGGTTGCACGGCGCCTATCAGCGCCGTGCTCCGCCTCGACGCTCCGATCGATTTCGACGCCATCGATGGCATGCCCGTGGATCTGCTGTTCGTCCTGCTGGTCCCGGAAGCCGCCACCGACGAACACCTTGAACTGCTCCGCCAGATCGCCAGCATGCTCGACCGTAGCGATGTGCGCGAGCGCCTGCGGCAGGCTCCGGACAGCACCAGCCTGTACCAGGTGGTCGTGGACGTTCAGAGCGGACGCTAGGGCCTCGCCATGCGCCTGATCATCGTCAGCGGCCGTTCCGGGTCGGGCAAGAGTACCGCCCTCGACGTTCTCGAGGACCACGGTTTCTACTGCATCGACAACCTGCCCGCCGGCCTGCTGCCCGAACTGGCCGAACGCGCCCTCCTGCACACGGAGCTGCTGGAGCCGAAGGTCGCCGTGTCGATCGACGCGCGCAACTTGCCGAGCCAGCTGCAACGCTTCCCCGAACTGCTGGTAGAGGCGCGCAGTCGCCATATCAAATGTGACGTGCTCTACCTCGACGCCGACCACGACACCCTGCTCAAGCGCTTCTCCGAGACGCGTCGACGCCACCCGCTGACCAATGACAACCGCTCCCTCGCCGAAGCCATCAAGGACGAGGAAGCGCTGCTGGCGCCGATCGCCGATCTCGCCGACCTGAAGATCGACACCACGCACCTCAACCTGTATCAACTGCGCGACAGCATCAAGCTTCGCCTGCTGAACCAGCCTGAGCCCGGCACCGCCTTCCTGGTCGAGTCCTTCGGTTTCAAGCGCGGCATGCCCGTGGATGCCGACCTGGTGTTCGACGTGCGCTGCCTGCCCAATCCCTACTGGAAGCCGGAACTGCGTGACCATTCGGGGCTGGAGCAAGCGGTCGCCGATTACCTGGCCGCGCAACCCGACGTCGAGGAGATGTACCAGGATATCCTCGGCTACCTGAACAAGTGGCTGCCACGCTTTGCCGCGAGCAACCGGGCCTACGTCACCATCGCCATCGGCTGCACAGGTGGTCATCACCGCTCGGTCTATATCGCCGAGCGCCTGGGAGCCGCCCTGAAACCCAGTTTGAAGAACGTCCAGGTTCGCCACCGCGACCTCAGCTAGAAGGATTGGAACCGCGATGCCAGCCTGCGAGATCACCATCATCAACAAGCTTGGCCTGCATGCCCGTGCAGCGGCGAAGTTCGTCGGCGTGGCCGGCCGCTTCCCCTGCCAGATCCGCGTGGGCCGTTCTCCCGAGAGCCTGGTGGACGGCAAGAGCATCATGGCCGTGATGATGCTGGCCGCGGGCAAGGGCACGCCCATTCACCTGCATACCGAGGGCGAGCAGGACGACGACGCCCTCAATGCGCTGATCGAACTGATCAACAACAAGTTCGACGAAGGCGAATGACCTCCCGCCCTCTGCCGGCCACATGAAAAACGCGCCCATCAGGGCGCGTTTTCATTTGGCCGGATGCCACTCAACTCCCGGCGACGGTCATCCGTTCGATCAGCACCGAGCCGGTACGGATGTTGCCGCGCATTTCCAGGTCGCTTCCGATGGCGACGATCTGCCGGAACATGTCCTTGAGATTGCCGGCGATGGTCACTTCCTGCACCGGGAACTGAATCTCGCCGTTCTCCACCCAGTAGCCGGCGGCGCCACGGGAGTAATCACCGGTGACCATGTTCAGCCCCTGCCCCATCAGCTCGGTCACCAGCAGGCCGCGCCCCATGCGCCGCAGCAGTGCCGCCTGGTCTTCCAGTCCGTGGCTGACGAAGAGGTTGTGCACGCCACCGGCGTTGGCCGTGCTGGGCAGGCCCAGCTTGCGGCCGGAGTAGGTGCCGAGGACGTAGGACACCAGTTCGCCCTTCTCCACGAAAGGTTTGGCATAGGTGGCCAGGCCGTCGTTGTCGAAGGCGGCGCTGGCCATGGCGCGGGGAATGTGCGGCCGCTCGTCGATGGTGACCCATTCGGGGAACAGCCGCTGGCCCAGCGCGCCTTCGAGGAAGGACGACTTGCGGTAGAGGTTGCCGCCGGAAATGGCGCCGAGGAAACTGCCGAACAGGCCGGTGGCCAGCTCGGCGGCGAACAGCACCGGCACCTCGCAGGTGGGTACGGGACGGGCGCCAAGGCGCGCCGCGGTACGCTCGGCGGCACGCCGGCCGATACTCGCCGGGTCCGCCAGCTGATCGCCGATGCGGTTGACGTCATACCAGTAATCGCGCTGCATCTGGCCCGCGGCCTCGGCGATCATCACGCAGCTCAGGCTGTGCCGCGTGCTGGCATAACCACCGACGAAGCCATGGCTGTTGCCATAGACCCGGCAGCCCTGGTGGGTGTTGAGGGTGGTGCCATCGGCCTTGGTGACACGCTTGTCGACCCCGAAGGCCGCCGTCTCGCAGATCAGCGCCTGCTCCACCGCCTGTTCGGGGCTGATGGCCCAGGGATGATAGAGATCCAGTTCCGGCAGGTCGCGAGCCATCAGCGCCGCATCGGCCAGCCCCGCGCACTCGTCCTCGGAGGCATGCCTGGCGATGGCCAGGGCCGCCGCCACGGTTTCGCGGATCGCCTCCTCGCCGCTGGCCGAGGTGCTGGCCGAGCCCTTGCGCTGCCCGACATACAGGGTGATGCCGAAACCCTGGTCACGATTGAATTCGACCGTCTCCACCTCGCCCTGGCGAACGGTGGTGGACAGTCCCTGCTCCACTGAAACAGCCACCTCGCAGGCGCTGGCGCCCTGGCGCCGGGCCTCGGCGAGGATGCGCTCGACCCGCGCCTGCAGTTCCGGCAATGCTTCCGGGCCGACCACTTCTACTTCACTCATAGCCACTCCAGTTCAAAAATTCCTCGAGGCGGGGGCCGCGACCTGGCGCCTCCCCGCACGTACCGCGCTCCGGCGGCGCCAGCCGGGCCGGACAAGGCGGCCCCGACTGGTTATCATGGCGGCGTTTCCCATTGGACCACCCCCATGTCTGAATTCCTCGACGACGACTTCTCCGGCGAGAAGAGCAAATCCCAGATCAAGCGCGAGCTGCATGCCCTGCAGGACCTCGGCGAGCGCCTGACCACCCTCAAGGCCGACGTGCTGGCCAAGCTGCCGCTGACCGACGCCCTGCAGCGGGCCCTGGCGGAAGCACCGAAGCACAAGGCGCATGTCGCCCGCAAACGGCACATCCAGTACATCGGCAAGCTCATGCGCGAGCAGGACGTCGAGGCCATCCTCGCCCTGATCGACCAGCTCGACAGCTCCACCCGCGAGTACAACGAGCGCTTCCACGCCCTGGAGCGCTGGCGCGACCGCCTGATCGAGGGTGGCGATGCCGCCCTGGAAAGCTTCGTCGCCGACTACCCGGACACCGACCGCCAGCACCTGCGCGGCCTTATCCGTCATGCCCAGCACGAAGCGGCCCACAACAAACCGCCGGCCGCCGCGCGCAAGGTCTTCAAGTACATCCGCGACCTGGACGAAACCAAGCGCGGCTTGCGCTAAAAGCAGCTTGAAGCGCCAAGCCGGAAGCTTGAAGCATCATCGGCTTCAAGCTTTCAGCTTCCAGCTTCAAGCTCCCGTCCCTCCCACCGTCATCGCATCGATCTTCAGGGTCGGCTGGCCCACGCCCACCGGCACCGACTGGCCGTCCTTGCCGCAGGTTCCCACACCGCTGTCCAGGGCCAGGTCATTGCCGACCATGGACACCCGGCTCATGGCCTCGGGGCCGTTGCCGATCAGGGTGGCGCCCTTCACCGGGGTGGTGATCCTGCCGTTCTCGATCAGGTAGGCCTCGCTGGTGGAGAAGACGAACTTGCCGCTGGTGATGTCCACCTGGCCGCCGCCGAGGTTGGCGCAATAGATGCCGCGCTCCACCGAGGCGATGATCTCCTGCGGATCGCTCTTGCCGGCCAGCATGTAGGTGTTGGTCATGCGCGGCATCGGCAGGTGCGCGTAGGACTCGCGACGGCCGTTGCCGGTACGCGCCACCTTCATCAGGCGGGCGTTGAGCTTGTCCTGCATGTACCCCTTGAGCACGCCGTTCTCGATCAGCGTGGTGCACTGGGTCGGGGTGCCTTCGTCGTCCACGCTCAGGGAACCGCGGCGATAGGCCAGGGTGCCGTCGTCGACAATGGTGCAGAGGCTGGAAGCGACTCGCTCGCCGATGCGACCGCTGTAGGCCGAACTGCCCTTGCGGTTGAAATCCCCTTCCAGGCCGTGGCCCACCGCCTCGTGCAGCAGCACGCCGGACCAGCCTGCGCCCATGACCACCGGCAGGGTGCCGGCTGGTGCGGGGACGGCTTCCAGGTTGACCAGGGCCTGGCGCAGCGCCTCGCGGGCATAACCCATGGCGCGGTCTTCCTGGAGGAAATAGCGGTAGTCGGTGCGCCCGCCGCCGCCATGGCCGCCGCGTTCGCGGCGGCCGTTCTGCTCGACGATCACGCTCACATTGAAGCGCACCAGCGGCCGCACGTCGGCCCCCAGGCTGCCGTCGCTGGCGGCGATCAGGATGCGTTCCCAGACCCCGGCCATGCTCACGGTCACCTGCTTGATGCGCGGGTCCAGGGCGCGGGTGGCGGCATCCACCTTTTTCAGCAGCTCCACCTTCTCGGCGCGGCTGATCACATCCAGCGGGCTGCTGGAATCGTAGAGGCGGGTGATCTGCGGACTGGCAAAGGCCTGCACACGGCCTTCCTGGCCTGCGCGGGAGATGGAGCGCGCGGCGTGCGCCGCCTGGCGCAGGGCATCGAAGGTGATGGCGTTGCTGTAGGCGAAGCCGGTCTTCTCACCGGACTGGGCACGCACGCCCACACCCTGGTCGAGGTGGAAACTGCCTTCCTTGACTATGCCGTCCTCCAGCACCCAGGACTCGGAAATCTGCCCCTGGAAGTAGAGGTCCGCGGCATCGATGCCGGGACCGGCCAGTTCGCCGAGGATCTCCGGCAGCCGCTCGATGCTGAGGTCGCCGGGCGCCAGCAGGTGCTCGCTGACGGATAACAAGAGGTCGCTCATAACTTCTCCGTACGCGCCGGCCCGGGGGCGGCCGGCGTCATGAATCTTCTGTGGGTGCTCACCGGCATGCGCTGGCGGATTGCCGCCTGCTCCTCGGCATCGCGCCTGGCCAGCAGCACGGCCTCGCCCTGGGCCTGCTCGGCGAGCACGCGGCCCCAGGGGTCGACTATGGCCGAATGGCCGAAGGTTTCCCGCGGCCCCGGATGTACGCCGCCCTGCCCGGCCGCCAGCAGGTAGCACTGGGTCTCGATGGCGCGGGCGCGCACCAGCACCTGCCAGTGGGCCGCTCCGGTGACCGCGGTGAAGGCCGAAGGCGCGCTGATCAGCTCGGCGCCCGCTTCACGCAAGGCGCCATAGAGCTCGGGAAAACGCAGGTCGTAGCAGACGGTCAGGCCCAGTCGCCCGACCGGGGTATCGGCCACCACCACCGCACCGCCATGCATGTAGTCATCGGACTCGCGGTAACGACCACGGTTGTCGCTGACGTCGACATCGAACAGGTGGATCTTGTCGTAGCGCGCCACCCGCTCGCCCTGTTCGTCGATCAGCAGCGAGCAGGCATGGGGGCGGTCCTGGGGCCGTCCGTCAGGCGGCAGCGGCAGGGTGCCGGCCACTATCCACAACTTGAGGTCACGGGCCGCCTGGCGCAGCCAGGGCAGGATCGGGCCCTGCCCTTGGGCTTCGGCGCGCCCCAGGTGCGCCAGGTCGCGGCGGCCGATGGCGGCAAAGTTCTCCGGCAGCACCGCGAGGCGGGCGCCACCTTCGGCGGCCCGTTCCAGCAAATGTCGGGCGCTGGCAAGGTTGGCCAGGACATCGTCCTGGCTGACCATCTGAATCACGGCAAGGGACATCGAACTCTCCGCTCGGGGCATGGGATGCATGCTAACCCATGCTGCGGCACCTGGCTTCAACGAGGCTTTTCAAAAGGCTTGTCGAAGGTGATCTTCGGGTTCTTCCAGGGGCCTTCGACCTTGTACTGGACACTGGCGAAGCGCGCCACCTTGTCCCCCAGCAGCTTGTCCACCACGAACAGCGCGCCGCCGATGGCCGGAGCACCGACGATCAGGGCGGCCAGCGGCAGGTTGTTGGTCACCGGCAGGGTCACCAGCAGCTTGGCGTCGATACGGTCCGCAGCCAGGTCCAGGGTACCGTCCAGCTCCAGACCGCTGGAGGGCCCTTCGAGCTTGATCGGCTCACGGGTCACGAAGCGCCCGTCACTGCCCACCAGCAGGCCCTTGACCCGGTCATAGGCCAGTCCCTTGCCGAGCAGGTCGGAAAAATCCAGGCGCAGGCGCCTGCCGATGGAGTTGAAATTGAGCAGGCCGAACACCCGCAAGGCCTGGGCGCCACCCTCCACCTCGACGAACTGGCCCTTGTGCAGGCTGGCGTCCAGCGAACCGGAGTAGCGTTTGAGGCTGACCCAGGCCGGCGAGCCGGGCCAGCGGCCATCCACATCCATGCGGAAGCGTTCGCTGGTGGCCGTCGGCGCGAAGTTCCAGGCCTTGAGCACATCCGCCAGGTTCTTGCCTTCCAGGCGCCCCTTGTACCATGAGCTGCTGTTCCCGGCCTCGCCTTCCCAGCCGGCCCGCCCGCCGACCTTCAACCCCCTGAGGTTGAGGTCCAGGTCGCTGAAGACCACCCCCCTGGCATCGGGACGAGCCTTGAACGACCAGGCGCCCAGGGGCGAGTCGCCCAGCACCACCTGATCGATGCGCACATCCAGCGCCGGTACCTGGCGCGGGTCGACCGCGGCCAGCGGGTCGGGCTTGGCGTCGGCCTCAGCCTCGTTTTCCGGTGGTTTGGGCAGGCGAACCTGCTTCATGCGGATGGCGATGGGCACGTCCCTGGCGTCCGCCATCACCACGCTGCCCTGGAGCAGCGCGCTATCCAGGCCGAGATTCCAACCGCCGGAGGTGCGCTCCAGGCTGGCCTTGAGGTTCTCCAGGCTCAACCCATAGCCCTTGAAGCGGCCGATCTCCAGATTGGCGCTGCGCAGCAGCCTGGCTTTCTCGGCGCCCCCCTTGGGCATGTACTGCCTGGCCAGCTCCATCCAGGGCGCGGTATCCAGTTCTTCGACCCGGCCGCGCACGCGCAGGCCCTTGGCGTCCGGCAGGCTGGCCGCACCGCCCCCCAGCACCAGATCGCCACGTGCCTCCTCCAGCTTGCCCACGGGCGCCGCCAGGGCCAGGCTGGCCAGCTTGTCATAGACCAGCCAGTACCGCCGTTCATCGCCATCCAGGGTCATGTGCCAACTGGTATCGCGGGACTGGTCCCGGGCCTTGCCGAAGGGTGCTGGCAGGTCGATGGCCAGGCCGTTGAGGTTGGAATCGATGCGCAGTTGGCTGTCCTTGCCTTCCAGGCTCAGGTTCAGGCTGTAGGGCAGCGTCCCCGAGGCCGGCAACGGCTGGGTGACCCCGAGCCAGGCGGTGAGGTCCTGGAGGGTGATGCTGCCGTTGGCCAGGATCCGCGAGCGGGCCTTGCCATCACGGCCTTCGGCCTGGGCCCTGGCCCGAACTTCGCGGCCGAAGACCTGGCCACGGATGTCCCGGGAGCTGAGGCCGGTGGCGGTGTCATAGCGGAAAGCCCCCTTGAGCTGGGTGAAGGACAGCTCCGGACGGGCGATCTTCAGTTGCGCACCGCTGGTGGCCAGATCCACCACGACATGGGGCGGATGCCCCTTCTCCAGCGGGATATCGAGCTTCAGGCTGCCGTCCAGGCTGCCCTGCCCCTTCCAGCCGGCGAAGATATCGGCGGTGCCCATGGGGGCTTCCTGGAGAATTTTCAGGCCATCGGTGAAACTGCTGTCCAGCTTGGCGTCCAGCTGCAGCCGCGGCACCTCGCCCGGTTCCACATGAGGCACCTCGGCCTCGGCATCGCTCACCCGGCTGTCGAGGATCCGGCCATCCGGCACCTTGACCCGCACACCGGTGTCCTCGATGAACACATCGCCACGGGCCTCGCGCAGTAGCGGCCAGCCCGGCTGGTAGGCCAATTCGGCGTCGTGCACCTTGAAGAACAGGCTGAGGGAGCGCGCCGCCGGTTCGGCACCTCGCGCCAGGGAACCCTGGTACTGGAAATAGCCTTCATCCACCGCCCCGCCCTTGATGGCCTCCTTGAGCCACTTGGCCAGGGCCGGGTTGAGCCCGGGCGAGCGGGTCGGCAGGTATTTCTCGGTGTAGCGGGCGTCGCCGTCGCGCAGGCCGACGCGCAGGTCCATGTAGTCCTCGGCCGCGGGGTCGCGCATCAGGCGGATCAGCATGTCGCCGGCGATGTCGCCCTCCTCGCCGGCGAGGCGCATGTAGGGGCTGGCCAGGGTGATGGCGCTGTCGTCAAGGGTCCAGGTCAGCCGCGCGCGGGCTTCCCGGTAGCGCCAGGGCTTGGGAAAGAGATGGTCCAGATGCAGCATGAAGTCATCCGCATCCAGGCGCAGCTCGCCCCGCTGGAGATCGCCCACCAGGCTGCCGCTGACGTTTTCCGCGGCCGGCGCGCCGTGATAGGCGTCGAAACCGACGCCGTCCAGGTTGCTGCTGAACTCCAGGCGCCTGGCGCCCTGCTGCCGCGGCCGATAGAACAGGCTCAGATTGCGCAAGGCGCCGCGGGGCTTGAGCCCGGCCAGGGCTGCCGCGGCCTGCTCGGGCAGCGGTACCAGCGCATCGACGACCGGCAACAGGGGGCCCAGGTCCAGGCGATCGGCGCTGAGCCGCCACTCCGGCTGCTCGCCGGCCTTCTGGTCGATGCGGATATGAGCCTCGCCCCAGCGCTGCTTGCCGATGTTCGCCGCCAGGGAATCCAGCAGCACCTGGTAGCCCTCTGCGGTACGGCTGAAATAGGCATTCAGCCCCAGGTTGTTCAGCGTGACGGGCTCGCGCTGGGCATAGGCGCCAACGGCCTCGGGCACATGCAGCCGGAGCACCGCGCGCTGCAGGCCGCCCTTGACCCATTCCAGCCAGGCCTCGCCGCCGGCCTGCAGGCGCTGCAGCTGCCAGTCGCGGGTCAGGTTCGCCGGCACCCAGCGCGCCCAGTCGCTCTGCGGCAGGCTCAGGTAGAGTTCGGCGTCGCCCTGCAACCAGGTCTCGCTGTCCATCCGGGTCCGCAGGCGCAGGGCGAGGGGCTGCCCGTCAGGCAGGTCGAGACGGCCATCGAGGCGCTGGCGGCTGCCGCTGGCCCGCAGGCCGAGGTTGACCTGGCTGAGATCGACGGGATCGCGGCCGTGAGGCTCGAGGGTGACCCGGCTGTCGAGCACCGAGACATGGCCGATCCGCTGCAGCAGCTCGCGCACCTGGCGCGGACCGGGAAGCGGCTTGTCGGCGTTGGCGACGAAGCCTTCCAGGCTCCATTTGCCCGCCTCGTCCTGGCGCAGGGCGAGCTGGATGCCGTCCAGCTCCAGGCGGGCGATGCGCGGCTGCCAGGCCAGCAGGCTGCCGAGCATGTCGGGCACCACACGGATCTGTGCCAGGCGCAAGGCGCCTTCGCTCTCCCCCAACTGGACATCGTGGGCGATCAGCAGCGGCGCCATTTCGTACCAGCGGCCCTCCAGGCTGCCGACCCGGAGCGGCCGTCCCAGCGCGGCGGATGCCTTGGCCTCCAGCTCCGCACGGTATTCCGCCACCAGCGGCACCAGCTCGCGGCCCAGGCTGACATAGAGTGCCGCCAGCACCAGAAACAGGGCGCAGAGCCCCAGCAACCAGCGCAGGGCGCGCATCAATCCACGGGCGAAGGAGTCCACTCAGCCCAGCGCCTCAGAGCAGGACCACATCGTACTGTTCCTGGGAATACATGGTTTCCACCTGGAACTTGATGGGGCGCCCGATGAAAGCCTCCAGATCGGCGACGTTCCCAGATTCTTCGTCCAGCAGGCGGTCCACTACCTTCTGGTTGGCCAGCACCAGGTAGCCTTCGGCCTGGTAGGCGCGGGCCTCACGGAGGATTTCCCGGAAGATCTCGTAGCAGATGGTTTCCGCGGTCTTCAGCAGGCCGCGTCCCTGGCAGCAGGAACAGGGTTCGCAGAGCACCTGGATCAGGCTTTCGCGGGTGCGCTTGCGGGTCATCTGCACCAGGCCGAGCTCGGTGATGCCGATGATGTTGGTCTTGGCGTGGTCGCGCTCCAGCTGCTTCTCCAGGGTCCGCAGCACCTGGCGCTGGTGCTCTTCATCTTCCATGTCGATGAAGTCGATGATGATGATCCCGCCCAGGTTGCGCAGGCGCAGCTGGCGGGCGATGGCGGTGGCCGCCTCGAGGTTGGTCTTGAAGATGGTCTCTTCGAGGGTGCGGTGGCCGACGAAGGCGCCGGTGTTGACGTCGATGGTGGTCATCGCCTCGGTGGGATCGATGATCAGGTAGCCGCCGGATTTCAACAGCACCTTGCGCTCCAGGGCCTTCTGGATCTCGTCTTCGACGCCGTACAGATCGAAGATTGGCCGCTCGCCGGGGTAGTGCTCCAGGCGGTCGGCGATTTCCGGCATCAGCTCGTCGACGAACTGGGTGACCTTCTGGAAGGTCTCCCGGGAGTCGATGCGGATCTTCTCGATGCGCGGGTTGACCAGGTCGCGCAGGGTGCGCAGGGCCAGGCTGAGGTCTTCGTAGATGACCGAGGGTGCCGGTGCGGTCTGCATCTGCGCGGAAATCTGCTCCCAGAGCCGGCGCAGGTAGCGGATGTCCACCAGGATCTCGTCGGCGCGGGCGCCGTCGGCGGCGGTGCGCAGGATGAAGCCGCCGGCTTCCTCGATGCCTTCGGCGGCGATGCAGTCGGCCACCACCTGCTTGAGGCGCTCGCGCTCGGCTTCGTCCTCGATCTTCAGGGAAATCCCCACATGGCTGGTGCGCGGCATGTACACCAGATAGCGCGAAGGGATCGACAGCTGGGTAGTCAGGCGCGCGCCCTTGCTGCCGATGGGGTCCTTGGTGACCTGCACCACCAGGCTCTGGCCCTCGTGCACCAGGGCGCTGATGCTTTCCACCGCGCTGCCTTCGCGGGTGCTGATTTCCGAGGCATGGATGAAGGCCGCGCGGTCCAGGCCGATGTCGACGAAGGCCGCCTGCATGCCCGGCAGTACCCGCACCACCTTGCCCTTGTAGATATTGCCGACTATGCCGCGGCGTTGCGTGCGCTCGACATGCACCTCTTGCAGCACACCGTTCTCGACTACCGCCACGCGCGATTCCATCGGCGTGATATTGATCAGAATCTCTTCGCTCATGCCGTTGACCTATCCCAGGTGCTGCCAACAAGGAATGCCGAACCCGGCGAGCAACTCCGCCGTTTCCAGCAGCGGCAATCCCACTACCGCTGAATAACTGCCCTCCACCCGACTGACGAATACCGCCCCCAATCCCTGGATAGCGTAGCTGCCCGCCTTGTCCACGGGCTCGCCGCTGGCCCAGTAGGCTTCCAGTTCGGGCCGGGCAATGTCGCGAAAGCGCACCCGGCTGGCGACCACCCTGGCCTCGCAGCGCGAGTCATCGGCCAGCGCAACGGCGCTGAGCACCTCGTGCTCGCGACCGGACAGCAGCGCCAGGGTCGCCAGGGCGTCATCACGATCGAGCGGTTTGCCGAGGATACGGCCATCCAGTACCACAGCGGTATCGGCACCCAGCACGCAGGCATCGCTCGGCTCGGCCAGGGAGGCGAGACCCGCCAGGGCTTTCTCCCGGGCCAGGCGCTCGACATAGGCATAGGCGGATTCACCCGGCTGGGTGGTTTCGTCGACGGAGGTGATCAGGGTGACATGGGGAACGCCGATCTGCGCCAGCAGTTCGCGCCGGCGCGGCGACCCCGAAGCCAGGTACAGCGTGGCCATGCGGACTTCTCCCTGTCGAAGACAGAGGCTTGCGACATGGCCGCAAGCCGATCAGTTGACGTTGAGGCGGCGACTCGTGCCGCGCAGGGCGGCGTATACCCAGGGCCAGAGCAGCGCGCTGACCAGCGCGGGCAGCAGGAAGACCAGGGTCGGGGGACGATTACCGGTGAGGGCATTGAGCCACAGCTGCACCAGCTGGGCCAGGCCGAAAACCACGAGCAGCACCAGGCACTGCTGCCACATGGGAAACATGCGCAGGCGCTGGTGCAGGGTCAGCACCAGGAAGGTGATCAGGGCGAGAATCAGTGCGTTCTGGCCGAGGAGGCTGCCGTAGAGCACATCTTCCGCCAGGCCCAGGACCCAGGCCGTGGTCATGCCGACCCGGTGCGGCAGCGCAAGAGTCCAGTAAGTGAGGAACAGCGCCAGCCAGAGCGGCCGACCGATTTCCATGAAGCTGGGCACCGGCCCGACGCTGAGCACCAGGGCCAGGATCAGGCTGAGCCAGATGACCCAGCCATTGTTGGAGCGCTGGCCGACCATCAGTGGTTCTCCTGGCTGTTCTGCGCCGCCGGCGGCTTGGCGGGCGCACCCTGGTTGGGCGCCGCGGGTGCGCTGGCCGGAACGGCGGGAGCTGCCGGCGCGCTGGCGGCGGGCACGGCCTGGCCGGCGGCGGCCGGCACGCTGCCCTGGGGCTGCGCCGCGGCTTCACGGTCGGCGGCTTCCTGGGCCTTGGCGGCGTCGTTGGCGCGTTCTTCGGGACTGCGGGAGTCGGTGAACACCAGCAACATGTAACGGCTGCGGTTCAGCGCGGCGGTGGGCACGGCGCGGACGATGGCGAACGGCTGGCCGGAGTCGTGAATGACTTCCTTGACCGTCGCCACCGGGTAACCGGCCGGGAAGCGCTGGCCCATGCCGGAGCTGACCAGCAGGTCGCCTTCCTTGATGTCGGCGGTGTCGGCCACGTGGCGCAGCTCGAGGCGCTCCGGGTTGCCGGTGCCGCTGGCGATGGCGCGCAGGCCGTTGCGGTTCACCTGCACCGGGATGCTGTGGGTGGTATCGGTCAGCAGCAGGACCCGGGCGGTATAAGGCATCACCTCCACCACCTGGCCCATCAGGCCGCGGGCATCCAGCACCGGCTGCCCCATGAACACGCCGTCCTTCTCGCCCTTGTCGATCAGGATGCGGTGGGTGAAGGGGTTGGGATCGACGCCGATCAGCTCGCCCACCAGCACCTTCTCGTCCACCAGGGCAGCGGAGTTGAGCAGTTCGCGCAGGCGCACGTTCTGCTCCGTCAGCGTCGCCAGCTTCTGCAGGCGGCGCTGCATCAGCAGGGCTTCGGCCTTGAGCTTCTCGTTCTCGGCGATCAGGGTGCTGCGGCTGGTGAACTGGTCGCTGACCCCGTCCCAGACGCGCACCGGCAGGTCAGCCAGCCAGTAGAAGGGCGTGAGGACCAGGCCCATCTGGCTGCGCATGGGCTTCAAGGTGTCGAAACGGGCATCGACCACCATCAGCGCAGCCGAGAGCACGGCGAACACCAGCATGCGCACGCCGAGCGAAGGTCCCTTGGTGAATAGCGGCTTGATGGCCCGCTCCTATGGCTGCGACGCTCTCCAACCTCACTCGGTGGAGAGCAGATCCATCGCGTGACGGTCCATCATCTCCAGGGCACGGCCGCCGCCACGGGCGACACAGGTCAGGGGATCTTCGGCGACTATCACCGGCAGGCCGGTTTCCTGGGCCAGCAGCTTGTCCAGATCGCGCAGCAGCGCGCCACCACCGGTCAGCACCAGGCCGCGCTCGGCGATGTCGGAGGCCAGTTCCGGCGGGGACTGCTCCAGGGCGCTCTTCACCGCCTGGACGATGGTCGCCAGGGACTCCTGCAGGGCTTCCAGCACTTCGTTGGAGTTCAGGGTGAAGCTGCGCGGCACGCCTTCGGCCAGGTTGCGGCCACGGACATCGATCTCGCGGACGTCGCCGCCCGGATAGGCGGTGCCGATTTCCTGCTTGATGCGCTCGGCGGTGGATTCGCCGATCAGGCTGCCGTAGTTGCGGCGCACGTAGGTGACGATGGACTCGTCGAAGCGGTCGCCGCCAACACGCACGGATTCGGCGTAGACCACGCCGTTCAGGGAAATCAGGGCGATCTCGGTGGTGCCACCGCCGATGTCCACGACCATGGAACCGCGGGCCTCTTCCACCGGCAGGCCGGCGCCGATGGCGGCAGCCATGGGTTCTTCGATCAGGAACACTTCACGGGCGCCGGCGCCAAGTGCGGATTCGCGGATGGCACGGCGTTCCACCTGGGTGGACTTGCAGGGCACGCAGATCAGCACGCGCGGGCTCGGCTGCAGGAAGCTGTTCTCGTGCACCTTGTTGATGAAGTACTGCAGCATCTTCTCGCAGACGCTGAAATCGGCGATCACACCATCCTTCATCGGACGGATGGCGGAAATGTTGCCTGGAGTACGGCCCAGCATGCGCTTGGCATCGGTACCCACGGCCACCACGCTCTTCTGGTTGCCGTGGTTACGAATGGCGACCACGGAGGGCTCGTTGAGGACGATACCGCGCTCGCGCACGTAAATAAGGGTATTGGCAGTGCCCAGGTCGATTGACAGATCGCTGGAAAACATGCCACGCAGTTTCTTGAACATGGGAGAGGGACCCTAGGCAACGCGTGGGTAAAAAAGTGCGGCAAACTCTAACAATGACGGGGATTTTGGGCAAGGCGCCGATATGTTAAATTGCCTGTTTTTCCGGGCCGTCAAGGCCCATCATCGCGGCCTTTGACCGCCCGTTCGCAGCACCGTTCCCCGCCGGGTTCCCGCACGGTCGACTGCCCACGCAGGCCGCTTCTAGTTGGAGATCCCCCCGATGGCGCTTGAACGCTCCGACGTGGAAAAAATCGCCCATCTCGCCCGACTGGGGCTGAACGAGGCCGATATCCCGCGTACTACCGAGACCCTCAACAACATCCTCGGCCTGATCGACGCCATGCAGGCCGTTGACACCGACGGCATCGAGCCCATGGCCCACCCGCTGGATGCCACCCAGCGCCTGCGCGCCGATCGCGTCTCCGAGGAAAACCGCCGCGACGCCTACCAGGCCATCGCGCCGGCCGTCGAGAACGGCCTGTACCTCGTGCCCAAAGTCATCGAATAAGGAAAGGGTTTCCCATGCATCAACTGACCCTCGCCGAGATCGCCCGCGGCCTGGCCGCCAAGGAATTCTCCGCCGAAGAGCTGACCCGCACCCTGCTGGCACGCATCCACCAGCTCGATCCGCAATTGAACGCCTTCATCAGCATCACCGACGAACCGGCCATCGAACAAGCCCGGGCAGCCGACGCACGGCGCGCCGCCGGTGAGCAAGGCGCCCTGCTCGGCGCGCCCATCGCCCACAAGGACCTGTTCTGCACCGAAGGCGTGCTGACCAGCTGCGCCTCGAAGATCCTCGACGGCTTCAAGGCCCCCTACGACGCCACCGTGGTCGCCCGCCTCAAGGCTGCCGGCGCGGTCAGCCTCGGCAAGCTGAACATGGACGAGTTCGCCATGGGCTCCTCCAACGAATCCAGCCACTACGGCCCGGTGAAGAACCCCTGGGCCCTGGACCGCGTGCCCGGCGGTTCCTCCGGCGGTTCCGCCGCGGCCGTCGCCGCGCGCCTGGTGCCCGCCGCCACCGGCACCGACACCGGCGGCTCGATCCGCCAGCCGGCCGCCTTCACCAACCTCACCGGCATCAAGCCCACCTACGGCCGGGTGTCCCGCTGGGGCATGATCGCCTACGCCTCCAGCCTCGACCAGGGCGGCCCGCTGGCCCGCACCGCCGAGGACTGCGCACTGATGCTGGGCGCCATCGCCGGCTTCGACCCGAAGGACTCCACCAGCGTCGACGTGCCCGTGGACGACTACCTGGCCAACCTGAACCAGCCGCTGGCCGGCCTGCGCATCGGCCTGCCGAAGGAATACTTCGGCGCCGGCCTGGACAGCCGCATCGCCGACGCCGTGCTGGCCGTGGTCGAGGAACTGAAGAAGCTCGGCGCGACCGTCAAGGAAGTCAGCCTGCCGAACATGCAGCACGCGATTCCCGCCTACTACGTGATCGCCCCGGCGGAAGCTTCCTCCAACCTGTCGCGTTTCGACGGTGTACGCTTCGGCTACCGCTGCGAGAACCCGCAGAATCTGGAAGACCTCTACAAGCGCTCCCGCGCCGAAGGCTTCGGCGCCGAGGTGAAGCGCCGCATCATGGTCGGCACCTATGCCCTGTCCGCCGGCTACTACGACGCCTACTACCTCAAGGCGCAGAAGATCCGCCGCCTGATCAAGAACGACTTCGTGGCCGCCTTCGGCGAAGTGGACGTGATCCTCGGCCCGACCACGCCCAACCCGGCCTGGAAGCTCGGCGAGAAGAACAACGACCCGGTCGCCCAGTACCTGGAAGACATCTACACCATCACCGCCAACCTGGCGGGCCTGCCGGGCCTTTCCATGCCCGCCGGCTTCGTCGATGGCCTGCCGGTCGGCGTGCAACTGCTGGCGCCATACTTCCAGGAAAGCCGCCTGCTCAACGTCGCCCACCAGTACCAGCAGGCGACCGACTGGCACAAACGCGCCCCGGCAGGCTTTTAAGCCATGGCAACGCCATGTGTCCTTTTCCCCTCTCCCTTCAGGGAGAGGGTGGCCCGAAGGGCCGGGAGAGGGACGACTCAGGCTCAGCAGGATTGAGGAACACCGCAATGCAATGGGAAACCGTCATCGGGCTGGAAATCCACGCACAGCTCAGCACCCAATCGAAGATCTTCTCCGGCAGCGCCACCACCTTCGGCGCCGAGCCCAACACCCAGGCCAGCCTGGTCGACCTCGGCATGCCCGGCACCCTGCCGGTGCTGAACGAGGAAGCCGTGCGCATGGCCTGCAAGTTCGGCCTGGCCATCGACGCCGAGATCGCCGACAAGAACGTCTTCGCCCGCAAGAACTACTTCTACCCGGACCTGCCCAAGGGCTACCAGACCAGCCAGTACGAGAAGCCGATCGTCGGCAAGGGCCACCTGGACATCACCCTTGAAGACGGCACCGTCAAGCGCATCGGCATCACCCGCGCGCACCTGGAAGAGGACGCCGGCAAGAGCCTGCACGAAGACTTCCACGGCATGAGCGGCATCGACCTGAACCGTGCCGGCACGCCCCTGCTGGAAATCGTCTCCGAGCCGGACATCCGCAGCGCCAAGGAAGCGGTGGCCTACGTCAAGGCCATTCATGCGCTCGTCCGTTACCTGGGGATCTGCGACGGCAACATGGCCGAAGGCTCGCTGCGCTGCGACTGCAACGTCTCGGTCCGCCCAAAGGGCCAGGCCGAGTTCGGCACCCGCGCCGAGATCAAGAACGTCAACTCCTTCCGCTTTATCGAGAAGGCGATCAACCACGAGATCCAGCGCCAGATCGAGCTGATCGAAGACGGTGGCAAGGTGGTCCAGGAAACCCGCCTGTACGACCCGAACAAGGACGAGACCCGCTCCATGCGCGGCAAGGAAGAAGCCAACGACTACCGTTACTTCCCCTGCCCCGACCTGCTGCCGGTGGTGATCGAGCAGAGCTTCCTCGACGAGGTGCGCGCCAGCCTGCCGGAACTGCCGCCCCAGAAGCGCGAGCGCTTCCAGAGCGAATTCGGCCTGTCCGCCTATGACGCCAGCGTGCTCTCCGCCAGCCGCGAGATGGCCGACTACTTCGAGGCCGTGAACAAGGTCTGCGGCGACGCCAAGCTGGCCGCCAACTGGGTGATGGTCGAACTGTCCAGCCTGCTCAACAAGGAGGGCCTGGAAATCGAGCAGTCGCCGGTTTCCGCCGAGCAGCTGGGCGGCATGATCCTGCGCATCAAGGACAACACCATCTCCGGCAAGATCGCCAAGATGGTCTTCGAAGCCATGGCCGCCGGTGAAGGCTCCGCCGACGAGATCATCGAGAAGAAGGGCTTGAAGCAGGTTACCGACACCGGCGCCATCGACGCCATGCTCGACGAAGTGCTGGCCGCCAACGCCGCCCAGGTCGAACAGTACCGCGCCAGCGACGAAGCCAAGCGCGCCAAGATGTTCGGCTTCTTCGTCGGCCAGGCGATGAAGGCTTCCAAGGGCAAGGCCAACCCCGGCCAGGTGAACGAATTGCTCAAGAAGAAGCTCGAAAGCTGAAGCACCCATTGACGACGCCGGGCTTGCCCGGCGTTTTCTTGTCCGAGACCCCCGACATGCTTCGATCCCTGTTCTGGCTCCCGCTGCTGGCCCTGTTCCTGGCCGGCTGCAGCACCAGTCCGTTCGGTGGCGGCAGTGGCGAAACCGGCCACGACTATCGCGCCGAAGGCAAGGCGTCCTATTACGGCGCCAAACACCATGGCCGGCGCACCGCCAGCGGCGAGCGCTTCAACCAGCATGCCCTGACCGCCGCCCACCGCACCCTCCCCTTCGGCACCCGGGTGAAGGTGACCAACCTGAACAACGACCGCACGGTGGTGGTACGCATCAACGACCGCGGCCCCCATACCCGCGGCCGCATCATCGACCTGTCGCGCGGGGCCGCCGAGCGGCTCGGCATGCTGCGCGCCGGTGTCGCCCCGGTGCGGGTGGAATCGATCGACTGACTGGAGAATCACGATGAGCGAAGAACGCAAATCCGGCCTGCAGGTGCGCCGCGAAGTCATGGGCGACGCCTTCGTCGACCGCGCCCTGGGCAATGCCACCGAATTCACCCAGCCGCTGCAGGACTTCGTCAACGAGCACGCCTGGGGCGGCGTGTGGAATCGCGAGGGCCTGCCGCGCAAGACCCGCAGCCTGATCACCCTGGCCGCCCTCACCGCCCTGAAGTGCCCGCAGGAGCTGAAAGGCCACGTGCGCGGAGCACTGAACAACGGCTGCACGGTGGAGGAAATCCGCGAAGCCCTGCTGCACTGCGCCGTCTACGCCGGCGTCCCCGCCGCCATCGACGCCTTCCGCGCCGCCCAGGAAGTCATCGACGACTACCAGAAGGCCTGAAGAACCATACCTCGTATTTGCCAATCCACCGTCGGTGCCGGGCTTGGCCTTGTTGGTGGATGTAAAAGGCGACATCCACCCTACGCACTGTAGGAAAAGCCGACAAGAGCGCTGAAGGCTGGAGGCTGGACGAAAAACGGGATGCGGGGGCGAATTCATTCGCGAAGGGCTGCGCAGCGGCCCCGTAGGGTGGATCACGCTTCATCGATCCACCAGGGTGCCCCACCCGGGCCCCTCAGATCAGCCCCGCCCACTGCAGGAAGAACAGCCCGATGTTGGTGGTCACCACCGCCGCCAGGGTGGTGATCACGATGATCGCCGCGGCCAGTTCGTGGTTGCCGTTCACCGCGCGGGCCATCACGAAGCTCGCCGCGGCGGTCGGGCTGCCGAAATAAAGGAAGAGGATCGCCAGCTCGGCATTGCGGAAACCGCAAAGCCAGGCGCCGAAGGTGGCCAGGATCGGCAGCCAGACCATCTTCATCAGACTGGCGCTGATGGCGACCCTGCCGCTGGAACGCAAGGACGCCAGGGACAGGGTGCCGCCGATGCAGATCAGCGCCAGCGGCAGGGTCATCTGGGCGAAGTACTCCCCCGAGGTGATCAGCCAGGCGGGCAGAGGCAACTGCCAATAGGCGAACGGAATGGCGGCCAGCACGCCGATGATCAGCGGGTTGCTGAAGATGCTCTTGGCCAGGCTCAGGGGATCGCTCTTGGCATCCGGGCTGTAGATCGCCAGGACGATGGCCGAGAGGGTGTTGTAGCTGAGGATCACCACCCCGCCGAGAATGCCGCCCACCGACAGGCCGTAGTCGCCATACATGCTGGTGGCCAGCGCCAGGCCGACGATGCCGTTGTTGCCGCGGAAGGCGCCCTGGGCGTAGATGCCGCGGTCCGCCACCGGGCAGCGCAGGATGGCCCAGCCCCAGCCGATCAGGAAGCACACCAGGGTCGCCGCCACGAAGTAGCCGATCAGCGCCGGCTGCAGGGCCGTGCGCAGGTCCGCCTGGACGATGCCGAGGAACAGCAGGGTGGGCATGGTGCCCTTGAACACCAGGCTCGATGCCGTGTTGATGAAGGCCGCGTCTATCCAGCCCAGGCGCTTGAGGGCCACGCCAACGAACAGCATGGAGAACACCGGCGCGGTGATGCTGAGGGTCTGCTGGACGACGGCGAGCATTGGCGAACCTTGGCGCGGGATAGTTAGGCGGCTAAGGATACCAACTGCGGCGGGGAAAAGCCTTTCGCGGGGCGTTCAACTCTGTAGGGGCGAATTCATTGGCTATGTCTGCATTAGCTGTTGCAGGACCGAATAGAAGTCTCTAGTACGGGGCTTTCAGGTCTCCGCACCAGTCTGACACCTCCCTCTCCCCCGGCCCCC